>JBGARN010000054.1:0-26402 GCA_044230205.1 Bacteroidia bacterium | reverse complement strand
AATCTGTTTTTTCACACCTGGCAGGAAGTGATGAAAAAGTACATGATAAATTTACAGAGCAGCAGATTGAAAAATTTAAAAGTATGTGTGAAAAAATTCAAAGTGCTGTCAGTTATCCGGTAATGCGCCACATTTTAAACTCTGCCGGAATAGTAAGGTTTGCTGAAGCACAATTTGAAATGGTAAGGCTTGGTATTGGCCTGCATGGAATTGGAAGCACTGCAGCCGAAAAAAAATTGCTTCAGCCAGTGGCCACATTAAAGACAACAATTTCGCAAATAAAAAAAGTATCTGCAGGTGAAACAATTGGATACAGCCGCAAAGGGATTGCAAACCGGGATATGCGTATAGCAACTGTAGCAATAGGCTATGCAGATGGATTAAGCAGGCAACTGAGTAACGGCAATGGTAAAATGATTGTTAACGGAAAACAGGCTTCAATAATTGGTAATGTTTGTATGGATATGTGTATGCTTGATGTTACACATATAGATTGTAATGAAGGTGATGAAGTAATTGTGTTTGGAAAAAATTATCCAATTGAAAATGTTGCAGCACAAACCGGCACCATACCTTATGAAATTCTTACTTCTGTTTCGCAACGTGTGAAACGTGTTTACTATCATGAATAGTCAATTTATTTTGATTATTATTCACATATGATGTAACTTTTATTAATTATCATTTTATCCAACATTAATGATATACGTAAATAGAATACTCCATTCAAATAACTTAAAGTCCGGCCTGCGCTAAAACTGATACTATTTAGCTAATAACCAATTTCATACTTTTCTTTCTACGCTTCAGTTGCTTTTATCTGCAGTTGGTCGCCTTTATATATCTGCTGCATACTTCAAGAATAAATTTGCACCCGGAAAATTTATAATGCATTGTAACTATTTGCCACTGTTGTTCGTCAAGGCACTGTCTTGATTAATGATCATGGCATAACAAAATCTTAATTAATCATCATTTATTAAACACAATTAATCGAATTAAAAAAAATGAAAAAACGTAAACATTCTATTCTCTATTACCTTGTTGCATGCTTCAACTGTAGCCAGTATTAAATTCATCCATATTTCCGGCACCGGGCTATACGGTGTTGCAAACTGACCTGGATACAAATGGTGTAAATGAGGGAAATTCAGGAATCAATCAAACATGGAACTTTGGTTCTGCCAATCCAAGCGGCACTTCGCTTTTGCTGCAATATGTTAACCCTTCCACTACTCCTTATGCAACTAATTTTCCTTCAGCCACAGTAACACTTGATCTTACCTCAACAGGCTTTGGCAATTATTCGTATTATGAAACTAGCAGTAACCAAACTCAATTACTCGGCTATTTCCTTAACGATGGCGTAAACGATTACATGTATTACTATTCTAATCCTCAAACTGTAATGTCGTACCCGTTTACGTATAATACTGCCGTTACTGATTTATTTGCACGCACCTTATCAGTTACATTTGGTGGTGTAACTGTTGAAATGCATCGCTATGGTAGTACAACCATAACCGGTGACGGTTATGGAACTGTTATCACACCTGCAGGAACATTTAATAATGTTTTACGAACAGTTACAATCGAAAATTCAACTGACTCCAATGTATATGTAGGCTTTCCGATACCTGCCGAAATATCACATAATAAAATTACTACGTGGAACTGGATTTCACCGCTGGCTAATGGTGTTGTATTTACCATAGTAACTGATTCAACAGTTGACGGAAGCGGCACCTATTCATTTGATAAAAAAACTTTTTATACTTCTATAACTACCGGTATTGAACACAAGAAAGAGCCAACCATCCTTTCGGCTTATCCCAACCCTGCAAAAAATTATAGCACGATCAGCTTCTCACCCAGACATTCAGGAAATGCCCAGGTTGAAGTTTTTGATAATAGCGGAAAACGAATTGCTTACTGGAACATTGAAGCAACTGCAGAACAAAGTCAATTGTTACGGATTAATCTTCTTAGTGAGCCTGCCGGATTATACCAGGTAAGAATCGTACAGGGAAATGAAGTATTTACCTCACGAATAATGAAACAATAATTTAACGTAAACTATTTCATTAAAACCTGCTTTGATTAATCAAGGCAGGTTTTTATTTAAAATCATTAGCTCAAATCAATTATCCGCAATAATTGATACTGATCAATGTTTTAACATCACCCGGCACATCGTTGAAATAGGCTGGTGACCACAATTCAATATTGCTCGTTTCAGCAGTTATCTTTTTTGACAATTCATCAGGTTCACTTAACAATGCATAGCCTGAGGTGACCTTTCCTTTTGAATTAATATAGCATAACAACTCAATAGTATCTCTGTCATTAAAATTGCTAATCGTTAATTCCTCCTGCTCAATAATTTTTTTATAAAAAGAATTCAAATCAATCACCTTATCATATATTATCGGAGTAGGTTTAAGCGTTGGCGGCACCTTGTCTGACTTATTCTTACTTACATAGTCATCATAATATTTCTTCAGTTTCCCGCTTAACGGGTGACCTTCAATATCAAACAAACTAAATTGCAACTGCACATTAACATTTATTCTTTTTACCCTTTCAGAATCATTCAGGTTTGTTTGGTGTTGGCCAAGTAAATTATTGCTAATTAAATTTAATACAGCAAATGTTATTATCAATTTTTTCATGTTGTTGGTATTTACTTTTTTCCTGGAAGCGGTATCTGACTATTACCGTATACAACTACTTTGTTTAATGCAAAGTTCTCAAAACGTGCTTTTTATTTATTTATTATTGGAATCAATTTATTATTCCCGCAGGTGTACCATAATAAAAAGCCCTGCATTGCTGCCGGGCTAATTGGTTTAAGATGTTAATCTTGAATTTTTGCTTTGGAATAAACTTAGTAGTACAATACTGCTATTGGATATTTACCCAGCAAGAAAAACCAGTTTAACAATAAAGCTCCTGTGAATAAGAAGTTTCACAGGGCTTGCTTTAACTATTTATCTCTTTACAAAGCGCTTGGTTGATAATCCGTCATCAGTGCGAACGTGTAATACATACAAGCCTGCAGCTAATTTCGAAACATCCAATACTTCTTCATAAATGCCTTCATCATTCATAACCTCTTTGGCTAATACAGTTACACCTTCAGCATTTATAACCTGAATATCCGCTACTGCATCTTCACTATCAAATGAAACAGTAATAAATTCTGCTGTTGGATTCGGATAAAGCGACAGGTTATGTTCTGACTCATTAACTACATCTCCCATCCGTGCACATTGGGTTACAACCTTTGCGGCTGAAAGTTTGGAACAACCGTTAGAATTAGTAACGATAACTCTATAGCTTCCGGCTGTGCTTGCTACATATACTTTATTGGTGGCACCCGAAATATTCACTCCATCCTTAGTCCACTGGTAAGTCATGTTAGTACCGCTGGCTGTAAGGGTTACTGTGCTGCCTCCGCATAATACCAGCGAACCTGTTACTGTTATTGAAGCGCCCGGAGCACTTGCAGTAACCTTCTTGGTTGCAGTTGCAGTACAGCCCACATTGTTGGTAACAGTTACTTTATAGGTAGCTGTGGTTCCAACTGTAATGCTTTGAGTTGTTGCAGTGGTTGACCATAAATAACTTGATATATTATTTGCATACCCCGAAGGAACAACCCATACCGGTCCATTAGTCAGTGTACCAGCATCACCATTGTTAACTGCATTTACAGTTGAGTTTCCTGAACCTTCATCTAATTTATAATAAGCAACCAATCCTGAAGCTGTTGTTGCAACAGAGCATTCATGGACGTTTGAATCTGGAGTTGATTGATCTTACCGTACTCCATATTGTGATATCATCCACACGTACAAAGCTTTCATCGTCTGGTTGAAACTGATCGCCTATTACAAACAGATTGGATGTTCCGCCTACTACAATCGGACTACCAATAGCACTACCCTTGGTTGCTACCAGGTTACCATCAATATATAGCCAGGTATTGGTGCCACTGCGGGTTACAGCATAATGGTGCCATTGCAAATCAGTTGGCCATGCTACTCCGGTGTTTAACCAGTTATCTCCTACTCGAATGATTCCGGTGTTATCGCGTCCTAAATAAAAATTACGGCCTTGCGATACAATTTCCCTGTATCCACCCTGAGCCACACTTTCCTTTGCCCAGAATAAAATGGAATAATTGCCTGATGTAGGAATTATAGGTGTTGCACATTCCACATAATCATCATTACCATCAAACTGCAGTGCATTGCCGCGTCCAGGAGCACTTAACTGCACAGTTTGTCCTGTACAAATTGTTGTTGAACCGCTTGCAGTAATAGTAGCTGATGGTTTTGGCTTAACTGTGGCCACAATAGGTGCCGATGAAGCTGCACAACCTGCTACATTGGTAACTGTAAGTGTATAGGTTCCTGACGTAGTTAAGTTAATACCCTGTGATGTAGCTCCGTTACTCCACAAATAACCTGCAACGTTCCAGGGTACTGTGGAAGGAACCTGCCATGTGGCTCCATTGTTGGCAGTGCCTGTACTAGTTCCTGAAACTGATTCAAGTACTGAGGTTCCGCTGCTTTCATCCAGCCTGTAATAAGCCACTAATCCGCTGGTGGAAGGTGGAAGGGTTTTGCTCATATTATTCTGAATAGCTGTTTGCGAGCGTGCAACATTCCAGAAACGAACTTCATCAATGTAGCCATTAATTGGCGTTCCAAACAAAGTTGAATTACCAAGAAAGTTATTTATTGTAGCACCAATTGATGCCGGGCTAACTGTCATTGCAGCATTTGTTCCGGTAAGATTTCCATTGATGTAAATTTTACCTACCCCACCTGTTAAAGTAACCGCAAGGTGATTCCATGCGTTGGCCGTAAGTGCAACTGAGGAAGGAATTACCTGCTCACCTCCGCCACCACTGCTGAAACCAAAGCGTGGCTTTCCGCTAACATCATATGCTGCACAGTACATATAATTTGTACTAGATGAGCTTAATTCAAGCAGACGCTGCGAAATAGCACTTGACAATGGATAAACCCACAATTCGAATGTAAATGATGTAGCACTTGAAATATTATTGACAATTGAAATATTATCATTTGATCCATCCAAAATTGCAGCATTACCTGTTGCAGGTCCGCTAACCAGAGTGCCAGAGCAAAGCGAAACTGTACCTGTTTGCGTTGTTGCTGTTGGCGGTGCCGGATTAACATTTACAACAATTGTATTAGAGGTGCTGCCACCATTGGTACAATTGTAACTTCCTGAAGTGGTTACTGTGATACTCTGTGTAGTTGCACCATTACTCCATACGTTACCTGCAGCAATAGAAGAGGTTAATACAACACTTCCGCCTGAACAGAATGTTGTCGGGCCTCCTGCTGTTATCGTAACACTTCCACAAACCTGTACAGTTACGGATGTAGCAGCTGATGGTGATGATGTACATCCATTGCTGGTAACTGCTACTGTATAATTGCCGCTGGTGGTAACATTAATACTTTGTGTGGTAGCTCCTGTGCTCCATTGATTTCCGCTTGCTGATGAAGAAGTAAGTGTAACACTTCCGCCCTGGCAGAATGTAGTCGGGCCACCTGCACTTATTGTTGGTGTTGCAGGAATAGGATTAACCGTAACTGTTACGGATGAAGTAGCTGTACAGCCTGTTGCAGCAGTTGTAACCGTTACTCCATATACTCCAGGATCAGTAACTAAAGGATTGAATGCAGTTGCAAAAAAGACTCCATCCTTTGTCCATGTCTGTGTAGTTCCGCCAGGTATAGGTACTGTTAAAACAGTAGCACTGCCCTGGCAGAATGTAAGGCCATTGCTTGCGCTGATGGTGGCATTAGGGAGCGGATTAACCGTTACCACAATCGTATTAGATGTGTTGCCATTGTAGGTACAACTGAAGCTGCCCGAAGTGGTAACTGTAATACTTTGGGTAGTTGCTCCGTTACTCCATAAATTACCTGTTGGCTGTGATGATGTCAGAATTACACTTCCTCCCTGGCAGAATGTTGTTGGTCCATTTGCCGAAATGGATACACTGCAATTGTTTACAGTAACATTAGTAGCAGCAGATGGAGATGAAGTACAGCCATTGCTGGTTACTGTCACCACATAGCTTCCTGCTGTAGTTACATTAATGCTTTGCGTGGAAGCTCCGGTGCTCCATAAGTTACCTGATGCTGCAGATGATGTAAGTGTAACACTTCCGCCTGTACAGAATGTTGTTGGTCCTGATGCTGAGATTGTCGGGGTTGCCGGAATTGGATTTACGGTTACCACTTTTGCAGCCGATGGCGATGAAGTACATCCGTTGGCTGTAACTGTTACCGTATAGCTTCCGCTTGTTGTAACGTTAATGCTTTGTGTTGTTGCACCACCGGGGCTCCATGTATTGCCTGTTGCCGATGATGATGTAAGCGTTACGCTTCCGCCCTGGCAGAAGGTTAATGCTCCAGAATTAGTAACTGTTGGTGTAGCAGGTATCGGGTTAACTGTTACCACTTTTGCTGCTGATGGTGATGATGTACATCCGTTGGAAGTAACTGTTACCGTATAGCTTCCACTTGTTGTAACATTAATGCTTTGTGTTGTTGCACCACCGGGGCTCCATGTATTGCCTGTTGCCGATGAAGAAGTAAGTGTAACACTTCCGCCCTGGCAGAAGGTTAATGCTCCTGAATTAGTAACTGTTGGTGTTGCCGGTATCGGATTCACGGTTACCACAATTGTATTAGAAGTATTAGCACCATTAGTACAACTGTAACTTCCTGATGTGGTTACAGTAATACTTTGTGTTGTTGCCCCATTGCTCCAAACATTACCTGAAGGGAGTGATGAGGTTAACACTACGCTGCCGCCCTGGCAAAAAGTTGTTGGTCCGCCTGCTGTTATGGTAACTCCTGCGCAGCCATTAATTATCGTTACTGATTTTGTTGCTGTACATCCATTAGCGTCAGATATGGTACAGGTATAAGTACCTGGTGCAAGACCTGTCGCAGTTTGGGTAGTTTGTCCATTGCTCCAGGCGTAGGTATAAGTAAATGTTTGTGTATAGCTTATGTTAATATTGTCAATGTTAGCTGCAGGATTTGATGCATACCAATCGTTATCCCACGTAAATACCAATCGCTTGGTTGTTCCGGCATTGGCATCAAGACCGCCAACCGTTGCTAATGACCATGCCAATTTATTGGAGTACTTTCCTGATAGTTTGCCCGATGCAAGCTTATTTCCTGCAACTGGTGTAGTTCCGGTACCAACAAGATATGTTTCAAAATAATCGGATGAGTCCACCTGAAAGCTACTATTAACTCCACTTGCATTTCTCCAGTTAAAGCTTAGTTGAATGTTACTTGCATTGGCAGGAAATGTAAAATCTTTATAAAAGTGTACAGTTGAATATAGAGCTCCCGTCTGATTATTATTAGCGCAAGCATTAGCTGCCGCTGAAATATAAATAGAATTAGCTCCTGCATAAGGTGCAGCAGTGCCGGCACACCATACATTAGATTGTGAGCCGTTAACAATAGTCCATCCATGAGGCGTTTCAAAATCGGTAAGATTATTTACCAAAGTTTGTAATGTTCCGCCCGATGGATTAACCGTTGCAGTTCCATTGTTACCAGCACATGTTGTGTTGGTTTGAGAAGTGGTTGCCGTTATTGCTGTCGGACCATTTATTGTAACTGAAACGCTACTGCTATCATTCAGGTTGTATCCATCAGTTGCACCGTTGGGCAATGTGGTATAAGCCTGGAAAGTATGTGCGCCTTGCGGAATTGAAACTGATGGCAAGGTAACATTAGCAGATGTAAATGCTGCAAGACTACCTGACCATGAATATGTTGAAGCAGCATTGTTATCAATTTTATACTTAATACTAACTGATGTTAATGTTGAAGTACCATAGTTTGTAAGTGTAACTACTGGTGCTGTATTATAATTGGCTCCTCCGCATTGTGTAGAATAAGTAGCATTATTAGCAGGATTCGAAATAGCTGATATACCTGCATCATTAGGTGATAGCGGAACACAGCCTAATGAATTTAATAGCAAGTTACGCGGATAAGTACTAAGACAAGCAGCTACTCTGTCTTTCTGACCCTGGGTAAAACGGTCCCATGTTGCAAAACAGTAACCCATGTAGTTCGCTGTAGCATTTAATAATGAACCGGTAGAACAGGTTGAAGTAGCTCCACATTCTGATTGTAAAATCGGAGGTGTATCACAAACCTGGTCACCATCGGTTAGGCAGTTGGCATTAGGCGGACATGTTGATCCATTTTGTCCCTGGAAAGTATGTAGCAGGTTAAGCCAATGTCCTGTTTCATGTGCAAACAACTGACCATTGGTCATGCTTCCGGCACCAATAACTATTCCATCCCTTGCAGCAACTGCCCAGGGTAATGTTGCATATCCACCTGCATCGCAAATCTGCTTAACAATCCAGATGTTGTAATAACTGGCACAACTCCAGTCGCTGAGGTCTTTTACAATAGTATCAGGAATTCCTCCGCAGGCACTTGGTTGCGCATAACCAACTCCATTTGCAGCATAGGCTGCATTGCTGCTTAAATTATGCCTGGTTATACCTGTTGTTGCATTATTGTTGGGGTCTCTTACAGCAAGGCAGAACTGAACATTCATGTTTACACCATTGCCATTTCCATTTGCAAAACGCGAATTCAAATCTGCGAGCATTGCATTAATAGATGCATCTGAAACATTGGTTCCTGTTCCAACTGCTTCGCCAAGATGCACCACGTGCACTACAACCGGAATATAAATTATCGGCATTGACGACAAACCCTGAGTTCTTTTGTTCTGCATAACCAAACTTTGAACGTTATTGTTGACAAGGTTGTATTGAGAAGCATAACCAGGGTCAGTTTGCAACCTGGTCTGATGAATTTCATCAGTACCGCAGATTTGCTGCGCCTGCGACATAAGTGATATGCACCATGCCAACAGACACGTTGTAATTAAAAATAGTTTGAAATTTTTCATTTTGATAAGAATTAAGTTAAAGGAATAATTAGTTGTTATGTTGAGTAAGTTAAATTACGGTGTAGAGTTTGTTGCAAGTTTCGCACTGATACAAATTGGCGTTTACTTTTCCGAATGTGATAGCTGAAATAATCTTTCGTGCTAAATTCTTTTTTGCAACAGCTTTTAAATTCCCATTACAAGACGTACAGTTGATGCCCTTTACAACTTTCTGAATGGTTATTTTATCAATATCAATAATGGGCATTGGTTGTTATTTCAGCCCGAATATGTTGAAATACCAATTTTCAGGAAAAATAATGTGACGTTTTGGAACCCCTTAAGTGACGAAATGGTAATAAGATGTGACCATTTGAAAAGCACTGCTTATTATTAATGACAGAGATAGGGTATGAAATGGTAAGAGATGAAACTAATTGGCTACTTTATTCCAAGGGCAGTAAACAAAGCCTCACGGTAACTATTACTAACCGGAATTTTGAAACCGCTTGCAGTAACCTCAGTTGGTTCTACGTTTTCAATCCTATTAAGCTGGACAGCAAAACCGCGATGTATACGGCAAAATCTGTCCTGGGGAAGTTGAGAAAGAAAATCGCTGAAGGTGGAACGAATAATGTTGCTCTTTTTTTCTTTGGTATGCACCACCACGTAGTTTTCACGGCTTTCAACAAAAATAATTTCGCTGAAAAGCACCTTGATAAATTTGCTTTGTTCGCGAATGAAAATGTAATCTTTAAAAGATGAAACCTCGTTCGGCTTAATTGGTGATTTCGCTTTGCTGTAATTATTAAATGCTATTTCAATAGCTGCAAATAATTCTTCCTTTGTGTAAGGTTTAACCAAATAGGCATTTGGCTTAACTTCTTTGGCTCGTTCAATAGTATCCACATCACTGTTGGCCGTAAGAAAAATAAATGGCAACTGATACTTCTGATTTACTTTTTCAGCAATATGAATCCCGTCTTTCTTATGATTCAGGTTAATGTCCAGCAGCAACATATCTGGCTTTTCAGCTTCAATCATCTCTAAGGCATCTTCATAAGTACTTACCGGCTCGCATACTTCGTAACCCATGCTGATCAGATGGCTTTTTATCTTTTCTGCGATGAGCAACTCATCTTCCACAATCCCTATTTTGATATCTGTATTCATAATTCATCCTTGTGTGCAATGATAAAAGGAATTTCAAACACACTTCCATTATCATTATAGAAATTTAATTTTCCTCCAAGCTGTTTGGTAAGCAATTGAATTACCTTCATTCCAAGCGAGGTTGATTTTTGAATATTAAAATCGGCTGGCAATCCCTTTCCGTTATCACGGTAAATCAGTTTGTAATTATTTTCATTTTCACTTTTTAATGAAACTTCAATTCTGTTTTTTTGAAAGGCACAAACACCATATTTGAAAGTGTTTGTTATCAGTTCATTCAATATTAGTCCAAGCGGTACAGCAGTATCAGTATTGATCAGAGTTTCGTCAGCTGTAACAGTAAATTCAACCTCTGTTTCCGATTTCTTAAACACGCCTTCAATTTGCCTGTATAAATCACTAATAAAATTTTTGAACTCCACTGAAGCTACATCTTCATTTTGATATAGCTTGTGATGTATCAATGAAATAGATTGCACACGGCTTTGACTTTCTATGATAGCGGCTTTTGCCTTCTCATCCGATATTCGCTGTGTTTGCAATTCGAGCAGGCTGCTGATTACTTCAAGATTATTTTTTACACGGTGATGGATTTCTTTCATCAGCATTTCTTTTTCTATAATCAATTCATCACTGCGTTTTTTCTCTCTGGCTATTCTGTTGCGCTGACTATAGGTAACAAGCAAAAAGAAGAGTGTCCCTGCAAGGCCTGCAGCTATTGAATTGCGAATATTTCGTTGGACGATGTCTTTCTTTTCCTGTTCTGATTTAGCAGATGCTTCTTTCCTGTCGAATTCAAACTGCATTTGCGATTCCACCTTTTCTTTCGTTATCTCATCATTGTTGAGACTATCGCGGTACAGGATAAATAATTTATAATTCTCATAAGCACCTGCAAAATTTCCAAGGGCGCTATCCGCTTCGACCAGTCCAAGGTAGCTTTCCTTGATAAGAACTAAAGAGTTAATTTCTTTTGCAAGTTGTAAACCTTTCCTCAGCCATTCTCTGCCTTCCTCCGGCATTTTCAATTTTACTTTTACAAGACCTATTGCATTACGCGATCTTATTAATCCGTTTTTATCCCCTATTTCTTCTTTTATTTTCAATGCAGTATACATATGATTCAATGCCTCATCGTAATTACCCTGCGCTGCACAGATGCCTCCAATGCTGTTGTATGAATTTGAAATCCCTTTTTTATCCCCGAATTCTTCTTTTATTTTTAAAGAAGCAAAATGATATTTCAACGCTGCAGGATAGTTGCCCTGGAACTGGTAAATTTTTCCGATGTTATTATAAGCTACTCCGATACCTTTCTTATCGTTGATTTCTTCTTTTATTTTTAAAGAGGCAAAATAATTTTTAAGGGCTTCAGGGTATTTGCCCTGGTTTTCATAAAGAGTTCCAAGGTTGTTATAACACCTTGCAATGCCGATTTTATTCCCGGTTTTTTCAGAAAGTTTTAAAGCCGTAAAATATGTTTTCACTGCTTCAAAGTAATTGCCGAGGAATTGATAAACATTTCCTAATTCGATATAAGAATTCACAATTTCTTTTTCATCTCCAATCTCTTCCCTTATTTTTAAACTGGCTGTATGATTTTTAAGTGCTTCGTGGTAATTTCCTTGCCTGTTACAGATTACTCCGATATTAAAAACAGCTTGTGCAATGCCACTTTTAAATCTAATCTGCTGCGCAATCGATAGTGCATCATCAGCATATTTTTTTGCAGAAGCATAGTCTGCAACAATTTCGTATTGCACAGCAAGGTCATTCATGATTTTTACCTTGGTGGTGTCACTTGCATCAGGCAAAAGGTTTTTGTTCAGCTCCACCTTTTTTGCATCGTAATTTTTTAACGCCTTCAGCAGGGAATCAATTGTTTTGCCTGATTGCCCTGTAGAAAGGTTTTGAGCAACCGATACTAATGCACTTAAAATTAAATAAAGGGTTAGAAGTTTTTTCATTTCTGTTTATTAATTCGCCTCGTTTAATTTAAAATTTAAACTGTCCTTTCATTTGAAATAAGAAATGGTATCTCAAATACACTTCCATTATCGTTATAGAAATTTATTTCTCTGTAAGAGCTGTTTAAACCTTCACATTCAGAATCAAACCTATGCATGCCAGCATCATCCATGTTTATACTGAAAATAACATTACCGGAAAGACTTTGTTCAACAGCAAAGTGGATGAACGTTTGGCCACTAAAGCAATTCACCCCAGAATTATCGGATGTAAACCATAGCTTCACACTATTGTATTCCGTATTACTTTTTACTGAATTGCCGGTAAGGCCTTGCGCTATAGTATAATTGGTAAAATAGGTGCCGGAAAATTTTGCAGCAATCTTATGGGGAGCTACTAACGATATGGTTCTGATTCCGTTTTTAATAATAATATTCTTTTTACCGGCTGCATAATCAGGCACAGCATTAATTTCAGGACTGGTACCCGAATCAAGTAAAACCCTTTCGGGTGGCGTTCCGCTATCCAATGACTGAATTTTTAATGTTGCATCAAGATTTTCCGCAAACACTTTTTTCTCTTTTAAGTCTTGCCTGCAAGCGCCCTGGAGAAAAAAAATGACCACTAAAAAGCAATGTGATTTTTTGCTCATACAAAAAAATGAGGATAGAAAATGATTTTAGATGAATGGCTAATAAATAGTTTTACAATTTTACGAAAATTTAATGAAGTAAACGAATTCAAAAGCAGGTAATATTTTCAAATTGAATAGTTTTCACAGTTAACACTTAAAATGATTTTTCTCAAATTGCATCGCTTTATTAAACCGTAACTAATTCCATGGAAGAAAAAAAATTGTTTTTATTAGATGCAATGGCATTAATTTATCGTGCCTATTTTGCTTTTGCAAAAAATCCACGCATCAGTTCAAAAGGCTTAAACACTTCAGCCATGTTTGGCTTTACAAATACGCTGCTTGATGTGCTGAAAAATGAAAAGCCAACTCACATAGGTGTTGCTTTTGACACAGCAGCACCCACAGCACGCCATGTTGACTTTGAAAATTACAAAGCTCACCGCCAGGAAATGCCTGAGGATCTTGTCATTTCTATTCCCTACATAAAAAAATTATTGAAGGGATTCAAAATTCCTGTAATTGAAATGGATGGATACGAAGCTGATGATATCATTGGCACCCTTGCCAAGAAAGCCGAGGAAAAAGGGTTTGAAGTGTTTATGATGACTCCTGATAAAGATTACGGACAACTGGTAAGCGAGCATATCAAAATGTACAGGCCGGGTGTTTTTGGTAAGCCTGCCGAGGTACTTGGTGTTGATGAAATCCTGCAAAAATTTCAGATTAAGCGTATCGACCAGGTTATTGACATGCTTGGACTAATGGGAGATACAGCTGATAATATTCCTGGAATACCCGGTGTAGGAGAAAAAACAGCACAGGCGCTGCTGGCTGATTATGACAACCTCGAAAATGTAATTGCCAATGCTGATAAATTAAAAGGCAAGCTTGCTGAAAAAGTTAAAAATGGAGCTGAATCAGCACGAATATCAAAACAGCTTGCTACCATACTTTTAGATGTGCCCATAGAATTTGAAGAAGAAAAATTAATTCTTGAAGAACCAGATAAGGAACAACTAACTGAAATTTTTAATGAACTTGAATTTCGCACCCTGGCTAAGCGTGCATTGGGAGAAGGAACTACTGGTAATAATACGCCTGCAGAGGACAAGCCAAAGGTTAAAAAAGGACAGCAATCATTGTTTGTAATAACTGATGATGATGACGATACTCCTCCTTCAGAAGAAGATCATCAGAATGCAGCTCATCAAAAACTGAAAACTATTGATGACATTAAACATCACTATGAATTGTGTGATACCAAAGAAAAAAGAAAAGCCCTGGTTGAAAAATTATCACACCAAACCGAATTTTGTTTTGATACTGAAACTACCGGCATTGATGCAAATAATGCCGAACTGGTTGGTTTAAGTTTTTCCATAAAAAAACACGAAGCCTATTATGTTCCTGTTCCTGATCAATATGATGAAGCACATGCTGTAGTGCAGGAATTCAAAAAAGTTTTTGAAAATAAGCAGATTGCAAAAACCGGTCAGAATTTAAAGTACGATATCATTATGCTTCGTTGGTACGATGTACATGTGCAAGGAAAATTATTTGACACCATGCTTGCGCATTACCTCATTGAACCCGATCAGCGGCATAACATGGATTTTCTCTCAGAATTATACCTGCAATATGAACCCATTCCTATTGAAAAACTTATTGGTGAAAAAAAAGCCGGACAACTGAGCATGCGTACTGTTCCGTTGGATCAGATTACCGATTATGCAGCTGAGGATGCCGATGTAACACTTCAATTAAAACATGTACTCGAACCGTTATTGATTAAATACAAAGTTTTCAAATTATTTGATGAGGTTGAAGTTCCGCTGATGAATGTTCTGGTAAAAATGGAAACCGAAGGTGTTCGCATTGATCCTGATTTTTTGAAAAAACTTTCGCAGGAATTGCAAAGTGACATTATTAAAATTGAAGACAAGATATACGAAGTATGCGGATTGAAATTCAACATTGCCTCACCCAAGCAACTGGGTGATGTTCTTTTTGATCATCTTAAGATTGACGAAAAGGCTAAAAAAACCAAGACGGGACAATATGCCACAGGAGAAGATATTTTAAGCAAATTAGAGGATAAGCACCCCGCTGTTAAGCTGGTGCTTGACTACCGCGAACTGGTTAAACTAAAAAATACATATGTGGACACCTTGCCCGAAATGATCAACCTGCGAACCGGACGCATTCACACTTCGTTTATGCAAACTGTGGCAGCTACCGGGAGGTTAAGCAGTAATAATCCTAACTTACAAAATATACCTATTCGTACCGAACGCGGAAGAGAAATACGTAAAGCATTTATTGCCCGGAATGATAAGTTTACTTTATTAAGCGCAGATTACTCACAAATTGAGCTTAGAATTATTGCTCATTTCAGCGGAGATGAAAGTATGATTGAAGCCTTTAAAAATCATATTGACATACATGCCGCTACAGCAAGCAAAGTGTATGGTGTGCCGCTGGAACAGGTGAACAGCACCATGCGCAGAAATGCCAAAATGGTAAACTTTGGAATTATTTACGGCATAAGCGCATTCGGTCTTTCTCAACGGTTAAACATTCCGCGAAAAGAAGCTGCAGAAATTATCGAAAACTATTTTGCTCAATATCCTACCATAAAATCTTATATGGACAGCAGTATTAACAATGCGCGTGAACATGGATATGTTGAAACCATATTAGGCAGGAGAAGATACCTGCGTGATATTAACAGCGCTAATGCAACTGTGCGTGGGTTTGCCGAGCGTAACGCCATTAACGCGCCTATACAAGGCAGTGCAGCCGATTTAATTAAGGTAGCGATGATTCATATTGATGAAGCCTTTACAAAAGAAAAGCTTAATACTAAAATGACCCTGCAGGTGCATGACGAATTGGTTTTTGATGTACCCAATGATGAACTGGAAATTGTTAAGCCTATTATCAAACAAAAAATGGAAGGTGCCATTAAATTAAATGTACCTGTGGATGTTGAGATAGGAACAGGAAGAAATTGGCTGGAGGCACACTAACCAGTTTCGGTCCCGATAGCTATCGGGATAAAGTTTGAGGTTTGAGGTTTGAAGTTATATAATCAAGCTTGATTAACGATATAAGTGATCTTCTTCGTCACCTGAACATCAATTCAAAAAATAATGCATCCACACATTGTTACCGATTTAAAATTCATAGCCGAAAAAGCAAAGGAAAATCATAAAGAGAATTTTGCTTTCAGGGTGTTTTTAAAAAATATTAATGAAGATAAAACCGATCGCTTTGTTAAAAAGATCAATGCAGAAGTATCTTCTAAAATTGATTGCACGTAATGTGCCAATTGCTGCAAACAGCTGGAAGCAGGCGTTACAGATGAGGAAATAAAAAAACTGGCTGAATTTAAAAACCTTGCAACCGAAGATTTTGTAAAACAATTTATACAGAAAGATGATTTTTGGGGTGATACTTATTTAAAACATCATCCATGCACTTTTTTGGAAAACAACTTATGCAGCATTTATGAAAACCGCCCCCAGGCCTGCAAAGATTTCCCTAACACTCACAAACCTGTTTTTACATCACGATCGTTATCAATGATCGATCATTATAGTGTTTGCCCTATTGTTTTTAATGTGATGGAGCAACTGAAAACTGCATTAAATTTTCGTTACTAATTAATTTAATTCAAACCACTTTTAGAACAAAAAGACGTCATACGAATTCATTTAAATAAGTGTGGTGCTATTTCCAACCCATATAATAATAAGTGCATACTGCAATCTGAGACATGAAAATTGATAGTTTTAAATCAGTTGTACATGGTTTTTCATTTAATTGAATATTCCTTCACAGGCATTTTAGCCATTATCCTTAACAAATATCCGGCTTGAAGTGGTAATTTATTAAACATAAAAAACGCGATACAAAGTTTGTATCGCGTTTATCAGACTCAGCAGGTTGTTACAATTCCGGCTTCTGAAATTGCTTATTACTTAGTCATCACCATTAATTTTGTATCTATACTTGCACCATTAACTTCAAGCGTATAGGTATATGTTCCCTGAGTTAATTCATTTGCATTTATAGTTACCTGCGTTTTACCAACTGCATTAATAGATTTTATAAGGTTGCCATTCAAATCACGAATAATAATTTGTGCTTGTGTTGCATCTCCACAGCTAAAATTAATTGTTGTTGATTGATTAAACGGATTTGGCGTGTTTTGCGACAATCGATATGTGGAAAGATTTGAATTTGATTTTCTTTCTGTGCTACCGGTCATGTTTAATTTTGCTTCTAAAGCCGCTATACGTGCCTCTTGCTTTTCAATAATAGATTGCTGTTCTTTAATTGCGTTTACAGTAATATACCATAACGCATTTGGATCAAATGTGAGATAATTTTTACCCGGATTTATTATTACTTCTTTGCCATTTGCATCCTCTTGAACAATTTGTCCCATTGGCAACTCTTCAACCATATAAGGTGCAATTTCTTGCATTTCCTGGGCAATAATACCAACGTATTCTTTCTCTGTATGATTTGGGAATAAGTCATTATACTTAAATTTTACAGGATGAATTTTCATTAGTTGTTCCAAACCATCGTTAAAATCTACAATATCCTTTTTTAATCTTCTGTCGCTGCGCACTCCCCATGCACCACCACCTGATTGGTAGCCTTTTCCAACCACCTCCAGGTCACCACCGATATAAAGATCTTCATCACCATTCGCATTTAAATTACTTGTGCCCGGTGTAAATCCATCTGCCATTACATTGATTAATGCACTCATTGAATCACCCCCGCAATTGATAACACCATTTACGGAAGTTGTGTACAAATCGCCACCGGAAGCTATATTGCCCGTAACAACATTGATTCCATTGGATACTGTTAAACCATTTGTAATTGTTGCTGTACCTGTAACATTTAAAGTGCTTGCACCACTTGTAATAGTACCTACTGAAAGCGTTTGTTGTACATTTAAATTATCATTAGTTACAATTGTATTTGCACCACCATCGTAAAAATTTTCGGCAGAACCAAAATTAATGGTATCACCAAAGAATACATTACCTCCGGCAGTAAGGGTTCCTGTTGCAGTGATATTTCCACTTACATTCATAGATGCACCAAAGGATGAATTATTCGTTACTTGAAGATTGCCTTGTATGCGGCCATCACCAACTACATGCAAACGTGTTACTGGTGACGTTGTTCCAATACCTACGTTGTTAGTCAGGAAATTAACTGCAAATGCTGTGGCTCCCAAACTAACATTTCTGATTACATAATTATCAGTGCCAATGGTTCCCGTTTGCCAAAAAGGAACTCCATTGGTCCTGTAATTTACGCCTGATGTGCTGGCAGAGTTTGCCCGATCAATAATGATATTTGAATTGCCGGTAGTTGATTTGAATGACATTGAGGCAGCCGAATTGCTTTGTATATCAAGTTTAAATTGGGGATTTGTAGTGCCGATTCCCACATTATCACCGGTATTAGTCAAATAAGTTTGTTGTGTTGCTGCATTTCGGGTCCACTGTGCATTTGATATGCTGCTAATTCCTGCCAGGCATAATGCGATAGCAATTGTTCTGAGTAATGATTTTTGATTTTTCATAATTTTTAAATTTTTAAGATTTTGTTCTGATGATTGAGAATTGATAAAATTCTTCATTTGATTTATTGATTGAATATTTTGTGCCTACTCTAATAGGTTTTCGGCTACGCCTTTTTTTGATTAATATTTGGAATACTATTCGCGAATCAATGGGACAAAGAAACATTCAAACAGAAGGGCAGTCAATTACCAAACGTGGTAGTATTTTTAGTGATTAGATGGTTGGGTGATTGTGGTAATTTGAAAAATTGAATGTTGGAATTTTGCTTTTTTTGTTCTTATTGTCTTGAATCCTATTTGCAATTAACATTTTTGTTTATTGATGTTAAATAAAAAAGGCGAATAACTCTAATATGTTAATCGCCCCTTGAATGGATTAAAATTCCTGTTTCAGAAAAGTTATGCTATACATTAAAAAAAAGCTTTTGGTTAATTGCCTTTGCAACAGCTTCGGTCATAGATGATACGTGCAGCTTCTCATAAATTTTTTTCATGTGAGCACGCACGGTATCATATGTTATATTCAATTTATCAGAAATCATTTTATACGAAAGTCCATCAACTAAAAGTGAGAGCACTTCTTTTTCGCGCGCACTCAAATTGAAATCATCTTTTTGCGGCTGTTGAAACTGCAGCAAAACTTTGCGTGCAATACTTGGTGTCATCGGTGCGCCACCGGTATAAACTTCTCTTACTGCTTCGAGAATATTTTTCGGGTCGGTGTTTTTTAAAATATAACCGGCAGCCCCTGCTTTTATGGCTGCGAAAACCTTTTCATCATCATCAAAAACAGTTTGCATCAATATCTGAACAGAAGGAAAATTTTTACGGATCAGCTTCACGCCTTCTATTCCGTTCATACCTGGCATATCAATATCCATAATGACCACATCGGGCTTAGTTTGCTGAATATTCTTAATAACATCTAAGCAATTGGCGTAAGAGCCTAAAAGGTCGAAATCACCTGCGTCATTCAGCAACATAGCAATTGAATCGCGCAGCAGTTCATTATCATCAAACAAAATAACTTTTATACCGCTCATAGTGGGAGATTTTTTTATTGTTGCAAATTTGAAATGATTTTCCTTTAAGTGCAATTACCAAATGTGGTAGTTTTAGTTCGGAGTTCGACTTCTCCCGATAGTTACCCAGACAGTGTGACCACTGAGTAATCAAATGCTTAAAGCCAACTCAATCTTAACTCCCTCATTAATTTTTGAAGTAACATTAAACAACGCTTTAATTTCTTCTGCTCTTGCTCTCATGTTCTTTAATCCGTTGCCGTTGTAGGCAACAACATTGTTTGTGTCAAACCCTTTTCCATTATCAATAACTTCCAAACTCAATTTATTATCCTTTATCTTCACTTTTACCTTCACTGATGTAGCTTCTGAATATTTCACAATGTTGTTTATAGCTTCTTTATATATGAGGAAAATATTTTTTCGTTGCTCGGGTGCAAAGCTTGTTCTTTTTATTTCATCATCAATTTCAAATTGAAATAAAATCCCTTTGGGGGTTAGCATCATGGCAGCAAATGCCATCATTCGGTTTTTCAGTTGTTCAAAGTTTTCGTTGTTTGGATTTAAACTCCATACAATGTCACTCATTTTTTCAATCAACTCACGCGAAGCTGTTCCTATTTTTGATAAAACTTCTGTTTCATTTTCATTTTTCTCAGCACGATTTTTTGCCACTTCACTATAAACTGAAATGCTGCTGAGGGTGCTGCCCATATCATCGTGCAACTCACGGCTAATGCGCAAACGTTCGTTTAATAATGATTGATGGTTTTCTAATTCTTTATTTTTTCTATATCGGTAAAAGCCATAGCCACCAGCAAGTAAGACAACAAAAATTCCTACAAAAGAAAAGTTGCGAATGAGTTTATGTTTTTGAATTTCGGCTGCGGCTAAAGCACGTTTTTTCTCATTATCGGCTTTTGTTGCCAATTCTTTTTTATCAAATTCATACTGCATTTGCTGTTGTGTTATTTTTTTTGTGTTTTCAATGTTTACCATACTATCACGATAAGTGATAAAATGTTTGTAATATTCATGTGCCTGCAATGCAAAATCAACTTTTTTTGGGGCCGGTGTCAAAGGCGATGTAGCCATGTCATAATAAACATTTGACAAATTTTGGTAGTTGTATTTCATTAAATCCAGGTTGCCAACTTCCTTTGCTATTTTTAAACCTTTATTAAGATACTTAATGGCTTGTAAATATTTTTTTTGTTTATAATATACTTCTCCTACTGAACCATATACATATCCCATACCTGCTTTATCATCAAGTTCTTCAACATACCTTAAGTTGTTGAAATAATATTTTAAAGCCTCGGTATAATTACCTTGTTCCTGATAGGTATTTCCAAGGTTATAGTAAGCGTTTGCTATTTGAAATTTATCGTTCAGATCTTTACTAACGTTTAACGACTTAAGGCAATAAGAGATGGATTCAGAGTACCGGCCAAACTTCATGTAATTGTAGCCAATAGCATTATAAAATGCTGCAATAGCAGACTTATCGGATAATTGCTCAGCAATTTTTAAACCTGCAAGATTGCTTCTCAATGCATCCTCAAAATTGCCAAGAATACTATAAATGTTGGCGATGTTGCCATAATTCCAAATAAGAATTTGCTTATCGCCAATTGCATCGCCTATTGTTAATGCTGAAAAAAAATTCTTCAATGCTTCGGGATAATTAGATTGGAAATTGTTCACAACACCCAGGTTGGTATATGCAGATGCAATCAATTGTTTGTTACCCATTGCCTCTCCGAGCTTTAGCGCCTTATTTGAATATTCTAATGCTAGTGGAAATTCAGATTTCCATGTATAACTAACACCGATGCTATAAATGGCAAATCCCAAACCTTTTTTATAATTGATTGATTCTGATAAAGCCTTGCTGCGATTAGCAAATACAATTGCTTTATCCGGTTGGCCGTACCAATGCGCTTTTGAAAGCTCGTATAATATATTGGCTGCTGTTGTGTCGTACATAGCCGGAGTGCTTTTACCAAGTTCCAACTTTTTTGCTTCGTGGTTTTTTAGTTCTGATTGAAGCGAATCAATTTGCTGTTGGTCCTGAGCGCTTACTTTAATTGATGAAATAACTAAAAGTAGAAACAGTAAATTTCTTTTCATAATTATTTTGGGATTAGAAAATCATATTAAGGCTAAAGTCCAAATAAGCTTTAGAAGATATAAAGTACTTGGTTTAGCAAAAATGAATTTGACCTTAATAAAGTACTATTACCAAATATGGTAATTTATTTTAATCAAGAAATAAATATAAATGCAATCATAATTCAACTTTGCATCTCAGCTCACCTTACTCCAATTACCTTTTTGCTCCTCTTCTTTCTTCAAAATAGCTTTTATCACATAATTTTCCTGTAAAGAAAGCTGCGGGTCGTTTTTTAAAATTTCTATGGCCGTTGCGCGTGCCAGTTCAAGAATACTTCCGTCTTTGGTCAGATCGGAAATCTTAAGATTCATTTGACCGCTTTGTTGTGTGCCCTGTATATCACCCGGGCCGCGTAATTTCAAATCCACTTCACTTATTGCAAAACCATCGTTGGTTTCGCACATGGTTTTTAATCGTGTGCGTGCTTCTTCGCTTAACTTATAATCAGTCATTAATATGCAATACGATTGGTCTGCTCCTCTTCCAACACGTCCGCGTAATTGATGCAACTGCGATAATCCAAATCGCTCGGCACTTTCTATTACCATAACACTTGCATTAGGAACATTTACACCAACTTCAATAACTGTTGTTGCAATCATTATTTGGGTTTTACCTGCTACAAATTGCTGCATTTCAAAATCTTTATCAGCAGCTTTCATTTTTCCATGCACTATACTAACATGGTATTGCGGCCTTGGAAAATCACGCACAATTGCATCAAAACCCTGCATCAGGTTCATGTAATCCATTTTTTCACTTTCTTCAATCAACGGATAAACAATATAAACCTGCCGGCCCTTGGCAATTTCTTCTTTTAAAAATCCTACTACCCGAACCCTGTTACTCTCAAAACGATGGACAGTAGTAATGGGTTTTCGCCCGGGTGGTAATTCATCAATTACCGATACATCTAAATCGCCATAAAGTGTCATTGCCAGTGTGCGGGGAATAGGCGTAGCCGTCATCACAAGAATATGCGGAGGCTCATTCTTATTTTTATTCCAGAGCTTAAACCGCTGCTCTACACCAAAGCGATGCTGTTCATCAATTACTGCCAACCCCAAATCTGCAAATTGCACATTGTCTTCAATCAATGCATGCGTGCCAATCAACAACTGTATTTCATTTCGCTCAAGCTCTGCAAGTATTTTTTTTCTTTTTGCTGTTTTGGTTGAACCTGTTAGTAGTTCAACTTTTAAGGGCATATCTTTTAACAGGCTGGTTAGCGTTTCAAAATGCTGCTGAGCCAGAATTTCGGTTGGCGCCATTAAGCATGCCTGTGTGCCGTTGTCAATTGCAAGCAGCATGCTCATTAATGCCACTAAGGTTTTTCCGCTACCCACATCTCCCTGCAGTAAGCGATTCATCTGGTGCCCTGTTGCTGTATTGTTTCTTATCTCTTTCAGCACACGTTTTTGTGCATTGGTCAGTTCAAACGGAAGATAATTTTTATAAAAGCTGTTAAAATATTCTCCAACAACAGAGAACACTTTGCCTCTGCTTTTCTCTGTCCTGATTAATTTGAGTTGCAGCAATTTCATTTGCAGGTAAAACAACTCATCAAACTTCAACCTGAATTTTGCAAGTGCGAGCTTATTATCATCTTCAGGAAAATGAATGTTGATTAACGAATCATGCAATGAAATCAAACGCAAATTACTGATGAGCGATTTGGGTAACGTTTCTTCAATACGCGGAGGCAATTGTTGAATTAATACTTTCTGCATCCGCCAGATAGCTTTGCTGTCTAATCCGCGTGCTTTACTCTTTTCAGTTGTCGGATACATACTTTGTACATTTCCGCTTAACTGCTCATTAAATGTTGCCAGCAATTCCAGATCCGGATGCACAATATTTAATTTACCATTGAAGATGGTTGGCTTTCCGAATAACACATATTCAACACCGGCCTTTAATGTATCGCGCAAATACTTAATACCCTGAAACCACACCAGGTCAATTGATCCGGTATCATCAACAAAGGTGGCAAGCAACCGGTTAGTTCGTTTCTCGCCAGCTGCCGTAATTGTTTTAATTTTTCCGCGCAACTGTATATACGGTGAATCTTCGGTGAGTTCCTTGATTTTATAAAATTTACTGCGGTCGACCCAGCGGTAAGGAAAATGCTGAATCAAATCGCCATAAGTAGTAATACCATATTCCTGCTGTAATAATTCTGCGCGCTGAGGTCCCGCACCTTTAAGGAACTTTACTTCTTTCGAAAAAAAATGATCTGCAGGTAAATACGCCATTGAATATTTTTACATGAAACCATGCAAACATAATTCTTAATTCAACTTGCAATATTCTTAAACCTTAAACTCATAAGGATATAACTTAAAGCCTTATTCAAATTAAGAATTTCTATATTTCAAAAAATATTTTGTGCTATGATAATCAAATCAAATTATGTGGACATCATCAACAAAAAAATATTTCCGGCTGCCATTGAAATTGATAACGGTAAAATAAATTCCATCACACCCTTTGGTGAAATTTTTACTGATTATTTACTTCCCGGGTTTGTTGATTCGCACATACATATTGAAAGCAGTATGCTTACACCCTATGAGTTTGCCCGCATTGCATTAACTCATGGCACCGTTGCCACGGTAAGTGATCCGCATGAAATTGCAAACGTATGCGGACTTGAAGGTGTTTATTATATGCTGGAAAGTGCACGCACAGCAAAGCTTAAATTTCATTTTGGTGCGCCCAGTTGTGTGCCTGCCACCATTTTTGAAACTGCAGGCGCTGTGCTTGATGCCAATGCTGTGGAAGAACTTTTAAAGCACGATGAAATTTATTATTTAAGTGAGATGATGAATTATCCCGGTGTGTTATTCGGGGATGAAGAAGTGCTGAAAAAAATTGCATTAGCTAAAAAACATAATAAGCCGGTGGATGGACATGCACCCGGATTGAAAGGTGTTGATGCAAAAAAATATATTGAAGCCGGCCAACCGGGAAATGTTACCATCAGCACTGACCATGAATGCTTCACCAGGGAAGAAGCATTAGACAAATTAAAATACGGTATGAAAATTTTAATTCGTGAAGGAAGCGCTGCAAAAAATTTTGAAGCATTGCATGAATTGATTTCTGAGTTTCCGGAGCGCGTCATGTTGTGCAGTGATGATAAACATCCTGATGATTTGTTGCTGGGACACATCAATCAACTCTGCGCGCGCGCTGTTGCGAAGGGTCACAATGTATTTGATGTTTTGCGTTGCGCCTGCATCAACCCGAAGCAGCATTACAAATTAAAATCAGGAGTCATGCAAATTGGTGACGCTGCTGATTTTATTTTAGTTGAAGATTTAAAAACCTTTAAAGTGCTTTCAACTTATATAGATGGTGAGAAAGTTGCTGAAAACGGAAAATCAATTTTACCAGAAAGAGAAAACAAAATCATCAATAATTTTTCAACGAGCAAAAAAACTGCTGGAGAATTCCAACTTCCAACTTCAAACTTCCAACTTCAAACTGACGTTATAGAAGCCATTGACGGGCAATTAATCACCAACCATATTCAAGCCGGTGCAAAAATTGAAAATGGTTTTTTGGTTAGCGATATTGCAAATGATATTTTGAAAATAACAGTGGTAAACCGTTACTCAACCGAAAAACCTGCAGTTGCTTTTATCAAAAACTTCGGCCTTCAATCCGGTGCTATTGCATCAACAGTTGCACACGATTCGCACAACATCATCGCAGTTGGCGTAAGTGATGATGATATCTGCAAAGCAGTTAATCTTCTTATAGAAAATAATGGTGGTTTAAGTGTGGTAACCAACACTGATGATGCTGTGTTACCTTTACCGATAGCAGGTTTGATGAGCGATAAGAGCTGCGAAGAAGTTGGCCATGCCTATTCAGCCATTGATAAAAAAGTAAAACAACTTGGTTGTAAACTCAGAGCACCTTACATGACACTTTCATTTATGGCTCTTTTAGTAATACCTGATTTAAAACTGAGCGATAAAGGATTGTTTAGCGGTAAAGATTTTAAGTTTATCTGAAGTCATTTTTATTCCTAAATTAGTCTTCGTTTTACGCAATTGGTAATTACTGCAATTGGGAAAACAAGAGCATTAAACCACAAACAATATTCATTATGAAAACAATTATTACCATTTGCCTATGGCTTATTGTAAGCACAATTAGTAATGCACAGATCTTTGGCGATAATGATGTATGTGCCGGCAATACCTACAGTTACACTGCTGTCATTCCGGGTGCTGTTAGTTATCAGTGGACCTTTCCACCGGGATGGTATAACCTTACTGGACAAGGAACCAGTGCAGCATCTGCCACCTGCAATATTAATACCGGTGACATTTATTGCGAAGGACTTGATGCCGGTGGAAATTCAATCACAACACTTGTTTATGTAACCCAATTTGGCGGAGGAGCTGCTGTTGGCTGGGATGTGCAGCCACAAAGCATCACCAATTGCAATGGCAATCCATATGCATTAAATATTGTTCCAAATGGAACTGGTGGAGGTAGTTGCCCTAATGGTTGCGGTAATGGAATTCCGGTTCCAAATATTGCATTTGCAGTATATGACAATGTTTGGCCATTGGGGAATTTTGTTGGCTTTGCTAATGGTTCCGTCCTTCCTGTACCAGTAACTCCGGGCTCTTACACTTTTTACATTTATAGTATTGATTATACAAATGGTACCAGCACCTCACAGGCTGTAAGAATTGAAGGAGGCTGTGGTAGTGCTTCTGTGAATAATATTGCACAACTCTATATTCCTACTCCTACTTTGCCTGTGATTACTCAAATGCCCGATCCTGT
>JBGARN010000053.1:0-27000 GCA_044230205.1 Bacteroidia bacterium | reverse complement strand
CTTTTACAATTTTAAAAGCAGTAATAATAGTATGGCTGGCACTGCAGAGTAGCAATTTGAATGCACAGGCATCAGGACCGCATTCGCTGTTTCTTAAAACCATTGCAGGTATATCAAAAGTAAAAACACTACGATACAGGTTGGTGCTTAATGAACGTATTAAGGATGAAATGAAATCCAATTCATATTTAACTAAAGTAAATGTTAGTCCTTACAAAGTTTATACTTACAGTTTAACCAGGAATATTGGCGCTGAGGCATTATACCTGGAAGGAAAAAATAATAACGAGGTATTGGTTAATCCTAACCGGTTCCCATGGATTAATCTGAACCTGAGCATTAACAATATGCTTATTCGTAAGGGCCACTATTTCCGTATTGATCAGTCAGGATTTGAATATATCAGTAAAGTATTTATGCATTACTACCAGGCTGATTCAGCTGCTTTTGTAAAAAGCCTTAAATTAATGGGTGATACCATGTTTGACGGGCATTTGTGTAGCAGGCTTGTTTTATCTTATCCTGATTTTCATTGGAAAACTTATACTGCCGAAAAAGGTGAAACCATTACATCAGTTGCCGAAAAATTATTTGTGAATGATTACATGGTGCTTGAACGGAATGGTAAAACAAACTACAGTGATTTACATGAAGGCGAGAAAATTATTGTTCCCGAGGTTTTTGCAAAAAAAATAATTATTACTATCGACAGAGCCTCCATGTTGCCTTTACAGCAGGTTTTATATGACGACAAAGGTTTATTCGCTGTAATTGAATTTAAAGGAATGATTTATAATCAGCCAATACCTGATGAAGAATTTTCTCCTGATTATAATAGTTATGGATTTTGAAATGTTTAAGCCACATCACCATGTTTATAAAATATACTTAAATAAGATTATAATTCACAATGCAGATGTTGGTTGATATTTGAAAAACTATTTAAAGCCTTGTTTTTTAAAATATTTTTGCCTTTTGAAAAGTACATATAGATGTATATATTAAAAATTAAAGGAAAAGCTAAAATACCTGATTATGTGCAGTTACGTGACGACAATTTCACGCTTGTAGCTTATTTCAGGGTTGATAACCCTGACAAGGCTCTACTGAAATGTGGCCTTGGCGACAAAGAAGCCGAAATTAAAAAACTGATTGAAGAATTGCCTTTTGGAAAAGTTAGAAAACTTGAATTATAGCAGACTCAGCTTATAAATGTATTTAGCCTTACAACATTTTACTGATTAAAAACAATGAACAGCGAGGAAGTAATTAACCTTAACAATGTTTCGGTTTACCAGGAAAAAAATCTTATTCTTAATAATATTAACCTCAAAGTAGGAAAAGGAGAATTTGTTTACCTCATTGGAAAAACCGGCAGTGGTAAAAGCAGTTTATTGCGCATACTCTATGGCGACTTACATTTAACTCAAGGAGAAGGATGGGTAGCTGAGTTCGATCTTAAAAAACTACGTAATAAAGATATTCCATTCTTGCGCAGGAAAATTGGAATCGTATTTCAGGATTTTCAATTAATGGATGACAGAAGTGTTCGTGATAATCTTCGTTTTGTTTTAAGAGCTACAGGGTGGAAAGATGAAAAAGCTATGGACGAACGAATAGGCTCTGTGCTTGAAAAAGTTGGACTTGGCACCAAAGGATTCAAAATGCCTCATGAATTAAGTGGTGGCGAACAGCAGCGCCTGGTGATTGCGCGCGCTTTACTCAATGAACCCGAATTAATTATAGCTGATGAGCCAACCGGAAATCTCGACCCCGATACCTCAGCAGAAATTATGAACCTGCTTTTCGAAATTGCCCGCTCAGGGCGTAGTGTTATTATGGCTACTCATAATTATACCTTGATTGAAAGATTCCCTTCTCGCATTATTAAATGCGAACAAGGAAAATTATTTGATCATGCTTAATATCATGTTTTTTTACTCGTAAATTTTGGTTAACTTTATAGGGATTAAAGCAATTTAATCACGATAAATGATTTATCCTGGTTTTTTCTTACCAGGAATATTTTTTGAATTCACTTTAATAATCTCCCTATTTAAATCCCCCAATTTAATATGAGTACTAATGACAATTATGATGCGTGGAAAATCCAGGTTATAGAATATCCACGCAAAGCCAGCATTGAAGAACGTTTGAATTTTTTATTGCAGTTTGCAGTAATAGCCCCATCAGGCCATAACAGCCAGCCCTGGTTATTTAAAATTGATGGAAATAAAGTAAAATTCATAGTTGAACGAAGCCGATCTCTCGAAGAAAGCGATCCCAGCGGGCGTCAATTAATGATCAGTTTCGGTTGCGCACTTGAAAACCTTATAATAGCTGCCGGACATTATGGTTTAACTGCCAGTGTTAACTATCAGCCTATAGGTGAAGGTGCAGATACGGTTTTAGAAGTTACAATGTTTGAAACGAATTATGCTGATACAGATCACTTGGTTACATGCATGCTTCACCGGCACACTGATCGCGGGGCTTATAAAATGAGAGCTTTAAATCCTTCTTTTGTTAATTCAGTGATGGAGATGAGTTCAAACGACAATATGATTTTTATTATCGACAATAAAGATAAAATGGAACGCTTAATTCCTGTTGTTAGTGATGCCCAGGTAAAAATTATGGATAGTTTACCTTTCCGTAATGAGCTTTCTGAGTTTGTTAAATCAAGCTATACTTCATCAAAAACCGGTATACCTGGTTTTGCTCTCGGCTTACCGGCACCTGTTTCATTGCTTGCGTCATGGTTAGTTAAAAAATTTAACCTGGCTCGTTTAACTTTAAAACAAGATGAGGATATACTTCGCAAAACACCGGCCTATATGGTAATTGCTACAGATGATGATGAAAAAGTATCGTGGATAAAAGCGGGCCAGTTATTTGAGCGGGTGTGGCTTAACGCTGTACTACATGGCATGGTTTGTTCACCAATGGCTGCCATAGTGCAGAACAAAGGATGCAGAAAAAGTTTACAGGTAATATTGGATACTAATCTTAAACCCCAGGTGTTTTTCAGAATTGGTTATCCTGAAAAAGTATCTATGCCTACGCCCCGTTTTAAGGTTGATGATTTACTGATAAACAAAGTTAATGCTTCATTAAAAAATACTATAACTATCAGCTGAACAGCTAATTAATATCATTAAGAAGGAAGGGTTATTTTTCTTTTTTTACATTTGAATACTTATACATACAGGTATTTGTAAAATGAAACCCTTAACCCGATTCTTCATTTTATTATTTGCATGTACCGGTTTTTATTCTGCGAAAGCACAAATAAATTATACCGATATAGCAGATATTACATTGAATACCAATGGCGCTTTTTATCTGCTTGATCTGAACAATGATGGTGTTGCCGACTACAGGATAACTTATGATATACGTTTTCCGGGTTCATGCAGCGACATTGCTCAATTGAATTATTTTATAAAGATTACTCCTTTGGGGACAAGTTATGTTGGTGCGCCTGTATTGTCACCATCATGGCCCTATGCTTTAAATGCAAATTCGACTATTGATACTTCATTGACCTGGAAAAATAAGCCCAACCAATTATTGTTCAGCATGACATGGGTTTGTACCAATAATTACTGGACAGGTACAGCCAGCGGTAACTGGGTTAACACCGTCAACAAATTCCTTCCATTAAAACTTGTTATCGGTGAAGACAAGTACTATGGTTGGGTGAGCATAGATGTATCCGGTTTGAACAGCAGCTTTGGAAGCATTATTATTAAGGATTATGCAATCAATACCCTACCGGGCATACCAATACGTGCAGGAGAAATTCAGTGTCTTGCACCAGTGGTAACCATTGCTGCCGGTGGTCTGCTAAGCTTTTGCATAGGTGATAGTGTTCTGTTGCAGGCTAATACCAATGCATACAATTTTCAATGGAAACGAAATGGTTTGAAAATTTATGGAGCTACTGATTCGATTTATTATGCAAAAACTGCCGGAACCTATAAGGTAAAAGTCAGCAATAGTTGTGGTAAAGCTGTTTCAGGCAACCTTGTTGTATATAATCCCTGTAGGGATGAATATAATGGGGATGTTAAGGACTCCGGCATCTTAATTTCCCAGGATAATAATGCAGGTCATTTAAAAATTCTATTTAGTTATAATAATCCGTATTCTGTTCAACTTTTAGATATTAACAGTAAAGTAATATACCACCAGGTCTGCTCAACAATTGATTCTGACATTGATATCAGTACTCTTAATAACGGTGTCTATATTTTACGATGCAGTAACTCTCAACAGATATTAACCCATAAGTTTATTATTGTACGCTAACCTGAATTGACATTACCTGTTATTGTATTAATGCCAATAACTTTTTAGCCGAAGCATCGTTTGAAAAATTCTCTGAAAGCACTTTAATCCGCTTTTCAAGATCAGCAACATTCATTTCGCGTTTGAAAAGACGCTTAAGGTGTTTTTTAAAATCCTCTGTAGTGTGTGCAACATGACACAATGATTCAAGACCTGTATTTTCTACCATAGTGTCATTAACTAAACAGTGCCTTCCTTTAAACAAAGCTGTAAGTAATTTGAGCTTTATTCCTGTAGGTTGAAAAGTTGGCAATATGTTTATGTGAGCTTCGTTAATCAGGTAGCTAAGCTCATCAATGGAAACATCGGCCTGTAGTTGAATGTTAACTTTTCCATTAATTGCAGCACGCAGTTCCTTTGATGGTTTGTTACCTGCAATAATTAACTGATGATCAAGCTCATTAAAAACATCATTAACAAGGTATAATGCTGCTTCGTTATTTTCACCAATGCTCAAGTTTCCATGATAAAGAGCATAGCTTCCTTTGCCTGGTTTGCAAGTTATGGACTCATTAGAATGAAATGCTGGGATATATCTTGCGTTTTTAAATCGATATTGAAAATAGTTGGTATCGTTTAATGAAATAGCAGCTATATAATTCGCCTGCTGCAAAATGGGCTCAAAGGCTTCCAGCTTGCCTGCTTCGTTATAAAAATAGTATCGCTTGAAAATATCTTTCTCAACCCGCGCCAGGCTTTGATAATAATCATGTTCTACATTATGCGTGCGTACAATTTTTAAACGGTTTTTTAAACGCGAATCCGATAAAAAATAACAGCAGTGCAAACCTTCAAATAGTATCGGATAATCATCTTTAACCAGGTTATTGATAAGACTTTCGGATGCACGTGAAATAATTATGTAAGGCAACTTATTGAACAGTTGCGATTTGGCAGTATTACGTTGATAGTAATTCACAGAAGCACAAACAGGTTTTAATTCATCAGATTGCTTACGGCCATATTCAAAACAATGCAGGTGAACTTTTACACCTGATTGATGAAGGGATTTAATTTTGAAGAACACATCAATAACACCTCCATAATTGGGCGGAAAGGGTACATCAAAACTGACAATATGTAAGTTAGTCTCTTTCAAGATGTGCGATAATAAAAATTAATTTCTTGCTATAGCATTTCTCACTATTTGTAATAAAATGTGTTTTTCCCTTTCCCAGTTCAGTTCAGATGCAGCCTTATCAAGGTTTATATGCCATTGCCGGAGTAAGTTTGGGTTATTCATTATTTGATTGATCCTAGTTGATATTTCCTCCGGTGTTACTTTGGAGATACATGTGCCAATAACATATCCATCAATTACTTTCTTTACCTCCACTAATTCACTTGCAAGTATTGGAACTCTGCATTGAATGTAATCAAATAATTTATTAGGCAGGCTGTAACGATAATTAATGTTGGTGTTTTTATCAAGTGTTAAACCCAGGTCAGCACATTGCGTATATTGAACCAGTTGATGATATGGCATCCTGCTTTTAAAAATTACCTTTTCAGTTAGACCAAATTCTTTAACCATTGACTTTAATTGCTCAATAACATCTCCATTTCCTGCAATAAGTAATAATGCATTCACATTCTTCATAGCTTCAACAGCTTCCTCTGCCCCGCGTTGTATGTTAATGCCATTACCCTGGAGAATTATGATGAACTTATCTTCAGGCAAGTCAAGTTGTTTTCTGCTAACATTCTTTGGCTGTGAACTAATTGGCATTACCTCAGGTACGTTTCTTACCACCCCAACTCTTACCCTGTATTCATCTTCATACAAACCAGCAATTGATTCATTTACCGTATAAACATTTTTTAGCCGGGGGAATATCCACCTTTCTATTTTCTTCCAAATGCCTTTTACCACAGGTCTGTTAACCAGTTCTGGCACTCCGGTAAAATATTCATGATTATCATAAATAAGCACCTTTTTTCTTAAAACTGAAACCAGGTAATTTGGCAGCAAAGTATCTAAATCGTTAGCCAGTAAAATATCAGCTTTGATAAACAATAAAAATAAAAACAAGCGGAGGTTATAGTTTGCATAAAATAATGGACCTTTATTAAACCACAGCTTAAATCGTTTTGTGGCATAATTGAGGTTATTAATCTCCAAACTGTTACTAAGCAACCGTCCAACAAGCACAACTTCAAAGCCGTCATCTTTCAAAGCCGATGCCGCTCTTCGCACCCGCTGATCGGTACTTAAATCACTGGTAACTGAAATTACAACCCGTTTAACCATTATTACTGTTGCAAGATTAAAAAAATTGAATGCCGGTTAAACTTTAAGCACTTTTAATTTACACTTTTGCAGCCAATAAAATATTGCCATGCAACTTGAGATATTCACTTTTAATCCATTCCAGGAAAATACCTATGTGCTTTATGATGAAACAGGGGAATGCGCAATCATTGATCCGGGTTGCTATGATGCTGATGAACGGAATGAATTATCGGACTTTATTTCAGGCAAACAGCTTAAACCGGTATTGTTATTAAATACACATTGCCATATTGACCATGTATTAGGTAATAAGTATGTTGCTGACCGGTATAAGCTTCAGCTTCAGATACCTAACGGTGAATTAGAAACATTGCACGCAACCACCCTTTATGGTCATACTTTTGGTATTTATATGACCCAATCCCCCGAACCAGGTCATTTTTTGGAGGACAATGAAATAATAACTTTTGGCAATAGCAGCTTAAAATGCATTTCTGCCCCTGGCCATAGCCCGGCAAGTATCTGTTTTTACAGCGAAAATGACCGTTTTTTAATTGGAGGTGATGTTTTGTTCTATAAAAGCATTGGACGTTCAGATTTGCCAGGGGGCAACCATGAGGTATTATTAAACAGTATACGAACCCGTTTATTTGTTTTGCCCGGAGATGTTAAGGTATTTCCTGGTCATGGCATTGAAACATCTATTGGAGATGAAAAAAAACATAATCCATTTGTAGGCTTTAGCAGCTAAAGATTGTTATATTTGTACAAAATTTACATCAATGCAATCCGTTACAAGAGCCCGCAAGAGCAAATCTGCGTCACTTTTAAAAAAACCTGAAGGTATTCCGTTAACAACACTTGCAAACCCTGCTATTGTTACTCCGAAAACAAATACATCGGAGTTCAGAAAGTTACTGCATAAGCTAAGGAGTAAAGCTAATAAGGCGCCAACTATGGAAGAAATTACTGCTGAAGTGGAAACGCTAAGATTAAAGCGCTATGCAAAAAGATAAGTTAAGGGTAATACTTGACACTAATTTTTTCATTAATTACCTGATAACAAACAAGGTTACCAAACTGGATGACCTTATCGAAAATCAAACTATCAAAATCATTTTCAGTGCAGAATTGCTAAATGAACTGATTGAAATGACCAAGCGCGAAAAATTTAAAGCGCTATTTAACGATAAGGATTTGCAAAAGTTGTTAACACAACTGCGTACTTTCAGTTCATTCGTAAATGTTAAATCGGTTATTTCCACCTGCCAGGACCAAAAGGCTAACTTTTTACTTGCATTGGCTAAAGACGGGCGTGCTGATTATTTAGTGACTAACGATAAAGACCTGATTATTCTTCAGAAGTTTGAGAACACTGAAATAATTGCCCCGCATATTTTCCTGGAGATGTTTCAAAAAGCGGCAAGCAATTAACTAATCAACTATTTGTTTCGTTTATTAAACCGGCATAATCCTTCTTCCAGAAAATCGGAATAGGTGTCAGCATCCGTATACCCGATGGGCTGCGCCAGTAAAGCACCTTTATGGTCAACCAAAACATAATATGGCTGTGAATTTTTGTTATAAACGTTAGCCTCTATATCACTCCATTTATTGCCAACAGTTCTTATTTTCTTACCTGTGTATTTTGAAACTGTTTGTTCATTTGGCGGCAGTTCCTTTTTATCATCCACATATAAAGAAATAATCACATAGTTTTCGCGTAACTGCTTAAGAACCTTCGGCTGACTCCAAACGTTGTCTTCCATTTTACGACAGTTTACACAATTCCACCCTGTAAAATCAATCATTACCGGTTTGCCTTGAGCGCGTGCATAGGCCATCCCTTCATCCAGGTCATGAAAGCAAGTAAGGTCATGAGGACATTCGTTATGTGATGTAACCCACTCCTTATAAAATTCAGGTGGCGGAAATCCACTGATTAGTCTCAAAGGAGCACCCCACAATCCAGGTACAAGGTATATGGTGAATGAAAGAAAGAGTATTCCAAAAATTAATCGGCCCGTAGAAGTGTGCTTAATATCACTATCGTGAGAAAACCTTAGTTTACCAAGAAGGTAAATTCCGCAAAGTCCAAATATGATAATCCACAGCGCAATAAATAATTCGCGCTTCAAAAATCCCCAATGGTAAGCCAGGTCAACATTGGACAGAAATTTTAATGCAAGGGCAAGCTCAAGAAAACCTAAAACTACTTTTACTGTATTTAGCCATCCGCCTGATTTGGGCAAAGAATTAAGCCAGCCAGGAAATGCAGCAAATAGTGCGAATGGTAATGCAAGTGCCAGAGAAAATCCGAACATACCAATTGCAGGTCCGAGATAACCTCCACGTGATGCAGTAACCAACAATGAACCTATAATAGGACCGGTACAACTGAAAGATACCAGCGCCAGTGTGAAGGCCATAAAAAAAATTCCTATTAATCCTCCCTGCTCACTTTTCTGATCAGCTTTATTAACCCATGAACTTGGAAGCACAATTTCGAATGCACCAAAAAATGAAAGTGCAAAAATGATGAATACGATAAAGAAAATCATATTCATATAACCATTGCTGGCTAAATCATTTAAAGCATCGGAACCAAATAAAATGGTAATTAATAAACCCAGCAAAACATAAATTATAATAATAGAAGAGGCATATATAAATGCATTGGAAATTCCCTTTGCTCGAGATGGGCTGCGCTTGGTAAAAAAACTCACCGTTAGCGGAATCATTGGAAAAACGCATGGTGTAAGCAATGCAAGAAACCCGCCTATAAATGCAAGTAAGAAAGTTGTTGCCAGTGAGTCGGGCTCATCCTCAGCGTGTATAGAACCACATTCAGGCTCCAGCATTTTTGCATCATTACTTAGCGTATAGCTGCCAAAATTTATTGCCTCTGTTTTTATGTTTTTTGTTGAAGAATCAATTGGAGTAACTGCGTTGGTTTGTTTTGCCGAAGTATCACCAGGTGCCTCAATAGCAGGATTAGTAGCAGGTGAAGTGCTCTTTGCGTTTTTATTAATCTCGAATACTGCATCTACATCTGTTGGAGCCAGGCATCCTTCATCATTGCAGGCCTGATGAGTTGCTGTTCCGGTAATGCTAAATGGCTTATCGGTTTTAATTTTTATTTTCTGCCTAAAGGTTACATCTTTTTCGAAGTATTTAAGAGTAACATTTTCCGTTTTATCAAACTCTTCTTTAGCTTTTGGTTCTGATACGTTACCAACCAATTCAAATTCGGCTGTTTTATTGAATTTGAATTCAACCGGTAAGCCTATTCCACCAACATTGGTCTGGGAATAAATATGATAAGGCGGGTCAATTTTAGCGCGGAGAATTAATACGGCTTCGGTTGAACTGGTTTGCTCCACACTAAACGTCCAATGCACGGGTTCAATTATTTGTCCCTTGGAAACATTGTTGCCCAAAAGCAATAGCATCCAAGAAAAAAAGAACACTGAAAGGCGTTTTAGTTTATCAAAATTGAATATCATTTATTGTTGATTTCGAATTTATAAAGTTGGCTAAAATAAACACTTTAGTTTACTTTAAAAGTTGACTTAACGACCATTTAAGGTTTATTTGAAACTATCTGTAGAGCTTTCACTTGATTTATGACCGTTTTATACGATTCCAATTCAACTATTATTGCAATGTCAGCTTATTTTCGTCAATCTTTATGGTTTTATTCTGAACGCTGAAAATACTGAAACAGTTTGGATAAAGGCTTGCGTAATAATTGTAGTGAAGGTTGCATTCCGTTTAGCGCCCATGCTTTACGATCTTCCAGGTGTGCCTTCCATTTTAAGGCAACAGAAAAATTACTTACCCCTCCCATACGCATTTTTACTATCATAATGGGCAAGTAAACCGGTTTTACTTTTTTTACATGAATCAGCCTGAGCATAAGCTCATAGTCGGCTGCCAGTTTTAAGTCGGTATTAAACACTCCGTATTTATCATAAACACTTTTACGAACAAAAAATGTAGGATGCGGAGGCATCCAGCCTTTTGCAAAGGAACCTTCCCTGTACAGACCCGATCGCCAAACACGCTTAATGCTGTTCAGGTTAAATCGCTCCACAAAAATCAAATCTCCATAAACAGCACCTGCTTCAGGATGTTGCTTAAATGCAGCAGCCACCTTTGACAGCACTTCATTATTATAATACACATCATCAGAATGCAACATACCAATAACATCGCCTGTGCAAAGTTTAATACCTTTATTTAAAGCATCGTACAACCCATTATCTTTTTCGGTAACAACCTTACTTATCTTGTCTTTGTATTTTTCAACAATCTGAATGGTATTGTCTTTGCTTTTTCCGTCAATAATAATGTATTCGATATCGGGATAATCCTGCGATAGAACCGATTGAATAGTCTCTTCAACTGTTTCGGCACTATTGTAAGTTATAGTGATTATAGAAATTTTCATTTAACGGGGGATAAAGTTGTAAAACACCAGCAGGCAAGTAGTGATACTAAGTTTCCATTTTTCGTTCACGGACTTTTTCAGCAGGGTTGCCCTGGTAAATCCAATACGGGTCAAGATTTTTATTGGCCACTGAATTAACAGTAAGTATTGAATGACTGCCACAATGAACACCCGGACAAACAATGGCATTGGTTCCTATCCATACGCCATCATCAAGTGTTACACTTTTAATAACCAGGTCAAAAGTGGTTTTTTTATAATCGTGATTTCCGGTCATTATTACTGAACCTTGCGAAAGGCAAACATTATTTCCTATTACCACCTTGCAATGATTTTCAATCCATACCAGTTCACCAATCCAAACATGGTTACCAATTTCAACACTCCACGGATATTTAATGTTTACGGAAGGTTTTATAACAACACCGTTACCTACCCTGGCACCAAATAACCGCAGCAGCCACACTTTAAATCCTACAAAGGGGAACAAGGGATTGATAAAAAACAGGCCTTTTACTAAAAACCAAAGTGCAATTTTAATTTTTGATGCACCTGCATTATACCAGCTATTATTGTATTGCGATAAATCAACAGCCATATTTAAAACCAAAGATAAACAATGAGGGGCGTAAAAGGAACTTTTTTAGAAAATTGATAGCAATGGGAATTAAAATAGCTGCTGCTAACTGGTAATTAAGGGTCGTACTTATTAATGAAACTGATGAATATGATGTATGATTATAGATTGTTGAAAAAATCAATTGAGGTTGAATCGTTCCTCGGCCATAATGCGTATTGCATTGCCAATGGCTAAAGAGGCAGTAGCAGCAGGCGATGGTGCATTAAGTACATGAAGCGAATTACCACTGTGCTCAATTTTAAAATCGTCAATCATATTGCCATCATGATCTAAAGCCATGGCACGTACACCGGCTCGGCCGGGCTTTAAATCATCCATTGTTAGTGTTGGTATTAGCTTCTGTAGTCGCTGTAAAAACAGCTTTTTGGAAAATGCCCTGCGGTATTCATCCAAACCAAAACGCCAATGCTTGAAAAACAATTTCCATGTGCCACCATAAGCCAGTGCTTCAACGGTATCATTAAGATTAAAATCTGTTTTACCATAACCCTCGCGCTTAAAAGTAAATACGGCATTGGGCCCACATTCCGTTTCGCCATTGATCATACGTGTAAAATGCACTCCCAAAAACGGAAATGCAGGGTTAGGCACCGGGTAAATTAAATTACGCACTTTGCTTTTGCCTTGTTCAGTAAGATCATAATAATCACCTCGGAAACCCACAATTTTCATATTCGGACTAACACCATCTTTTTTTGCAATACGGTCGCATTGCAAACCTGAACAGTTGATAATATAACGGCCTTCATATACCGAGGTTTTAGTAATTACTTTTGTGCTTTCGGCCTGCTTTTCAAAGCCGGTTACTTCTTCGCCCTCCAGGATTTTACTGCCACTGAATTTTTGTTCAACCAGTTCGGCATACTTACGGGCCACAGCAGCAAAGTCAATTATGCCCGTACACGGAACCCATATACCTTCTATGCCTTCTGCATATGGTTCAATTTCTTTGATCTTTGCAGCCGAAATTTTTTCTATGCCTTCAACACCATTCTGCAGGCCGTTATTGAATGCTTTGTTCATGTATTCAAGCTCACTTTTATCAGATGCAACAATTATTTTGCCGCAAATATCATGTGGTATCTTATGCTCGCGGGCAAACGCAACCAGTTCACGCCTGCCATCAACACAGTTTTTAGCTTTGTACGAGCCCGGTTTATAATATAAGCCGGAGTGAATTACACCGGAGTTATGCCCGGTTTGATGGGCAGCAATTTTATTCTTCTCTAAAACAAGTATTTTAAGTTCAGGATGATGGGTGTTTAGTTTTAATGCTGATGCAGTTCCTACTATGCCTCCGCCTATAATGATGATATCGTACATAAGGCGCAAAAGTAAACGAAAATTTTTGCGTCCATAGTTGATTGTAATTCAAATTAAAACTCATTGCGGTTATTTTATCTTTGCCGCCTATGACAGCTCCCACTGATATAAAAAGTATTGTTACCGTAACTATGATACTTTTTGCGGTAATTGATATTATTGGCTCCATACCTGTAATACTTGATATCAGGCGAAAAGCAGGAAATATTCATCCCGAAAAAGTTACTATAGTTTCTCTGGTGCTTATGATTGCTTTTTTGTTTTTAGGCGAATCTATTTTATCGTTTATCGGTATCGATATACAAAGTTTTGCAATAGCAGGTGCTTTGATTTTGTTTTTTCTTGCACTGGAAATGATACTTGGCATTAAGTTGTACAAAGACGAAGCATTAACCACTGCATCAATTGTTCCAATTGCTTTTCCACTAATTGCAGGTGCCGGCACCATGACGACATTGCTATCGTTGCGTTCAACTTATGAAGCTCAAACAATTGTAATTGGCATTGCATTAAACCTTGCATTGGTTTATTTGTGTTTAAAAAATCTTGGTTTTCTTGAAAATCTGCTGGGCCAAACCGGTATTGCCATAGTGCGTAAAGTTTTTGGATTTATACTTCTTGCCATTGCCGTAAAACTATTCAGAAGCAATTTTATTGTATAACAAATGATTACAATTTATACCGATGGAGCATCTCGCGGAAACCCCGGCCGCGGGGGATTTGGAGTGATTTTAATGAGTGGTGTCCATCGCAAGGAAATTGCCCAGGGCTATCGTCTTACAACTAATAACCGCATGGAATTGCTGAGTGTAATTGTCGGGCTGGAAGCATTAAAAAAACATGGCGAGCATGTTACAGTTTACAGCGATTCGAAATATGTGGTTGATGCTGTAGAAAAGAAATGGGTATTTGGCTGGGAGAAAAAAAATTTCAGTGGCAAAAAAAATCCTGACTTGTGGAAACGCTTTTTACAAATTTATCGTAAACACCACGTAAAATTTGTTTGGGTAAAGGGCCATGCAACCAATCCAAATAATAACCGCTGTGATGAACTGGCAACAACAGCAGCCGATGGGTTACACCTGCTTACTGATGCTTATTATGAAGATAGTTATAAAGAAGGTGAGTTATAGGATGTGTTCAGGTTACTCACCATCCCCAAATTCAACACTTCCTTTGCCAGCATAGATTTTCAAACGCTCATCTGTTTCACTGTTCTTAATATCATCAGCTGTTTTAAGAATGCGCTCTTTCTGTTCTGTAAGTGTTTTCACCATGTTCTGATCCTGCATTAATTCAGCCGATGATTTTCCATCCTTTTGTGCCTGGTCAATATCCTTACGCAGCTCATTTATTTTTTTATCATTTTCATTGGCAATGGTTGTAAGCTGATTGGTGGCATTAAGTCTAATGTACCAGGCTGATCCGTTTCGTGCAATGTTTTCATAAGCAGGCAGTGCTTTGTCAACTGTTTCGGGCTTGCAGCGCTTTAGATATTTGGTAGTATTGCCCATAGCTGTAAAACCTGAAAATCCTTTTGCATTGTTAAGATAATTGACCATAAAATCGATATTGTCATCGGTACCATACTCAGCATAAACATCAGCTACTATTCGGTTGATGTTTTTGTCATTTTGTTTTTCAAGCTTGCTTGCAATTTCCATTCCCTGCTCAGGTGATTTTTTTACAAGCGACTTTACAGCGCTTCCTATTACCTGGTATGAGCTGTCGTTGCCAATGGCATTCAGGCATATTGTTCGTGTATCATCATCATTATACCAGTCGCTTAATTTTTCAATTGCATTGCTACGTACATCCGAATTTGAATCAGACTTAGCTGCACTCATTAAAAGCGTACGTACATTTTCCTTTTCGCTTTCACTTTTTGCAAGCTCTTTAAGAAAGTTTGCTGCCTTTACCCTTATGGCATAATATTTATCGTTAAGGGCAGTATTTTTAACCACTGCAGCTTCCGGGGTGCCCGCTTTTACATTTCCTAATTTTACCAGTGCTTCATACCTGTCTAAATATAAAGGGCAGAATTCCAACATGTAGGTCCAGTCTTTGCGGCTGTGATTGTCCGTCTTTTTACACAGCAACATTTTTTCAGCATCAAAGTTTATAAACTCCGGTTTAGGCATGTTAAACGTAAAAGTATCTATTGCATTTTCCAGGGTAATCCTCTTTCTGGCTGCTTTAAAATTGCTGTAAAAATCAACATCTACGGGCAACCTGTAAACGCGCTCCTTATCCTTTACCTGCTTTTGCTCAGTTATAATTAGTTGCTGCTTTAATGAATCGTTATAAACATAATTTATTTCAATGTTGGGGAATCCTTTATCAAAAAACCATTGGTTCCAGAACCAGTTTAAGTCTTCACCGGTAATTTTTTCAAATGCAAGTCTAAGGTTATGCGCTTCAACAGCAGTAAATTTGTTGGTATTAAGGTAATCACGCAGTGCTTCAAAAAAAGCTTCATCACCTACCACCTTCCTTAACATGTGTAATATACGCCCACCCTTTTGGTAACTTATACCGTCAAATACTTCTTCGCGATTTGCGTAATGAAATCTGATCAGGTTTTCATCCTTTTGCCTGGCCTGGCTCATGTAAACATTCATATCACTCTGCCCTATTTTATCAGCTGCATCGCGTCCATATTTGTATTCCTTCCAAAGGTATTCGCCATAGGTAGCAAACGATTCATTTAAAGGTATGTTGCTCCATGACTCACAGGTTACCAGGTCACCAAACCACTGGTGAAACAATTCATGTGAAATAACATCTTCTTCATTTCCGTCAATCATCTCCCTTTTATGCTGCTGCACAAACGCACCATGTAACGTGGCTGTAGTATTTTCCATTGCTCCTGAAACATAATCTTCGGCAATAACCTGCGAATATTTTTCCCATGGGAAGTCAATAAATTTTTTTGAAAAAAATTCAATCATTTCAGGTGTATTTCCAAAAACTGCACGGGCATCATCTTTATATTCGGGGTATACGTAATAACTCACCTCCTTGTCGCGCCATTTGTCTTTTACAACTGCATATTTTCCCACTGCCATCATGGTTAAGTAAGGTGCAGCAGGCAGCGATTGTTTCCATATATCAGTTCGTGTACCGTTGCCGTTATTTTTACTTGATATGAGCAAGCCATTGCTTAAGGTAACAAAAGCTGTGTCAACAGTCATACTTATTTCCTGCGTCATTCGCTGATTAGGAGAGTCAATGGTGGGCATCCAAACCTGGTTACTTTGTGTTTCACCTTGCGTCCATATTTGCTGTGGCTTGTCTTTAATTTTGCCATCAGCATTAATAAAATACAATCCTTTGTCACTGCTAATTGCTGCACTGCCACCTAAGCTTTTTAGTTCATTTGGTTTTGCTATGTAATCAATAAACAACTGGTAGGTTTCATTTCGGTTATAGAACCTGTCGAGGTCAATCTTTAAAGAATCTGATTCATACTTATACTGTAAACGTTGTTTACCATTGGCAGTAACCAGGCTTACTTTATTAATCTGCATCCCTCGCGCATTTAAATCAACATGATTTACAGGGTAAAAATGCGGCTTAATGGTTAATGTTGCCTTGCCATGCATCCATATTTTATCCCAGTCAAAACTTACTTCAAGCCGGGTGTCCTTCAAATCATTCGTCATTGTATTAGATGCACGATAAGGACTAACAGGTAATTCGGGTTCAAATTCCTCTGCTGGTAATTTGGTTGTTTCTGTCTGAACAACAGTGGTTTTTTTAGAGGTATTGCAGGCAAGTAATGAAACAGCCAGTAAACAACTGAATACAAGTTTATATTTCATCATTAAAGGTTTTTATTCTGTAAAGCAAGTTTAAAAAACAAAGATGAAAAATAATGAAATGAACTTTGGTAAGTAGTTACGTATTTTATTTTGAATTAACAAAGTTTAACTAAAGGCCTTGCCTGGCCAGGGAAACCCGTTAAGCCATCTTGTAAATCGGTTTTTTGATATAGATTTGTTGCATGATTAAAGCAAAAGTGAATTCGAAAGAAGTTTTTGAAATTGATTCAGACAAGCAAACAGGCAAGTTGCTTTTAAACGGAACACCTGTTGATATTGATCTTTTAAAAACAAGTGAAACATCCTATCATATCATCAAAAATAATCGATCGTATAATGCAGAGGTTATAAATGCAGATCATACTTCAAAACAGATTACTGTTAAGGTGAATAACTCTGTTTTTACAATTGAACTAACCGACCGTTATGATGAACTGATGGCTAAATTGGGATTTGATAAGACCAAATCAATTAAACCAAATGATATAAAGGCTCCAATGCCCGGCCTGGTGAAGGATATTTTTGTAACAGAAGGACAGCAGCTTAAAGAAGGTGATGCTGTATTGATACTTGAAGCCATGAAAATGGAAAATGTGCTGAAGGCTCCTGCCGATACCATTGTAAAAAGCATCAAAGTTGAAAAAGGCGTTACCGTTGAAAAGAATGAAGTAATCGTTGTGCTGGGATAAAATATTGAATAGAATTATTAAACAATTTAATTACAATAAACCATGAGTAACCGCAGAGATTTTATTAAAAAAGGTGCATTACTAACAGCGTTAGGCCTTGTTGCAACTAAGTTTTCGCCTGCAGAAACAGAGCAGGCAATAAATAATCTACCAGCAGGTGAATATACACTACCAGATCTGGGTTTCAAGTTTGATGCGCTTGAACCTTACATAGATGCTCAAACTATGCAAATCCATCATGATCGACATCACAAAGCTTATGTGGATAACCTTAATAAGGCCTTTGCTTCGTTGGCCAATGAAAAAGAATTTCCTGCGCTTGAAGCGCTTATGGCTAAAATTTCAACTTACCCTGCTTCTATACGCAATAATGGTGGAGGACATTATAACCATACATTATTCTGGCAACTTATAAAACCCGGTGGAGGCCAAACACCTACAGGAAAAATAGCTGAAGCTATTAACAGCAGCTTTGGAAATATTGAAACTTTTAAAAAACAATTTACTGATGCAGCATTAACGCGCTTTGGAAGTGGCTGGGCATGGCTTATTAAACAAAACGATAAACTGGTTATTGGGTCTACACCCAACCAGGATAACCCTTTGATGGATGTTTCTGATTTGAAAGGAATACCACTTTTAGCTATTGATGTTTGGGAACATGCTTATTACCTTAAGTATCAGAACAAGCGTGCTGATTATGTATCGGCATGGTGGAATGTTATAAACTGGGATGAAGTTTCAAAACGATTATAGCTTTTAGCAGCCGTTATTCCCCCTGATTAGCTGACCAAAATCATTTTTTAAAATGCATCATTTACACTGCAGCTAGGCTTCGTCAGAAGTATGTAAAATTGGTCAGGCGTTGAGTTAATATTCCTGTTGGGCTTTAAGGCTTGGTTACATTTGCCAAGCTAAAAAGCTATTGCATTACCCATTTACTTATATGTTATGAAAAAATTTTTTACCACTGCTGCCGCTTTAGTTTGTTGCCTTCTGGTGCATGCACAAACTACTATTTCCGATTCTGTTTCGCTTGGTGCAGGCTATGCCGAAGATGTTTATTACAGCACCCAGACTTATGCCAAGACTAATGTTCCTAACAATAACTGGGATCTAGCCTTTCATACCAATGCCTATGAAGTAGCAATCTGGGCTAATCATATTAATGGTGTTACTGTTTACCAGGTGCCAAATACTAATTCAACAGGTTTTTCAACCTTAGATACAACAGGAATTACCGGCTGGCAAGTATTGTATAATCCTGACACGAACTGGAGCTTCGGTGCATTAAATGTAAATACCGATCCTTCAAACCCATTTGATTATGGATGGGGAGTTTACAATGTTATAACGCATACCGTAAGCGGAGATTCTTTGTATGTGGTTAAATTGTCCACACCTGGTTTTCCTGATGACTATCGCAAACTATTTATTCAGGAAAAAACACTCGCAGGTGATTATATTATCCGCTACGCAAATCTTGACAACACTAATGATGTAACCACCACCATTTACAAAACCAACTACATTGATAAAAATTTCGGATACTATTCATTACGCAATAATGTTGCCCTCGATCGTGAACCGCTTACTGCAGATTGGGACCTATTATTTACACGTTACCTTGCAGATTTAGGAGGAGGCGTTCATTATCCTTCTACGGGCGTATTAAACAATATTAATGTTCAGGTGGCGGAGGCAAGTAATGTTGATTTGAACACTGTTGACCCTGTTAATTATGTAAATGCATATACGAGTAACATTTCCGAAATAGGTTACGATTGGAAAACATTTAATGGTACCAGTTTTGTAATTGAAGATTCACTTTGTTATTTCATCAATTCACAAAATGGTGCTATCTCAAAAATTGTATTTACCGGATTTGGCGGATCTGCAAATGGCAATATTTATTTCGACTTAACTAATTATCCAACTGCCATTAACGAAAATAACAAGCAGCTGCGAAGCATGGCCTTGTACCCTAATATTACTTCTTCGCAAACTGTGCTGGCATTTAACAATTTAACTGCACAAGCATGTGAGCTTTCAGTTATAGCAGTAAACGGAACTGTAGCTATTAACACGCAACTCCAAACCGTGGCAGGTATTAACCAACACCGTGTTGATGTATCATCGCTTGCAAAAGGTATATACCTGGTTATGCTTAACAGCGGAACTGAAAGACTGGTACAAAAACTTATAGTAGAATAAAAATAGCAGCAATTGCTGATTAAGGATTTTACCCGTTTTATAATACGGGATATAATTTCAGGGTGGGGGTGTTTATTTTTTTCATTATGTATTTCTATAAACATACATGCAGTTTTTCTAACTTGAATCAGATAACTTTTAGTTATGTAGTTTCGGGTTATTTGGCCTTTTTATTCCTGTTGTTTATAGTTAATCCATCAATTGCACAAGAACAGAATTTTCAATTTCAAATATTATCCACAAAAGATTCGGCCAAACTTGAATATGCTTCAGTGGCAGTAAGTTCTGAAAATGCCGGAAAAAAAACCGAAAATCAATTTTTGGCAGATGCATCTGGCAAAGTTAAGTTTAAAGCTGCTCCACCATTTAAAATAACCATTTATAAATTTGGCTATAAGGTTAAGCAGGAGACTATTAAGACTTCATCAACCTCAGTTTATTATCTCGATCCGCTTGAAATACTGTTGCAGCCTGCCAATGTTACAACAGCACAAATAACTGAAAAGCCAATTGAAAATTCACTCTACAAAGTAAAAGTAATAGGAGCAGGCGAAATAAGATTACAAGCTGCTACTAATCTGCGCGATATACTTAGTAACCAGTTAAACATGCAGGTTAATACCGATCCGATCCTGGGAAGCAGCATAAGTATGCAGGGATTAAACGGGCAAAACATTAAAATTCTTATTGATGGTGTTCCTGTAATCGGGCGCGAAAACGGAAATATAGATATAAGCCAGATTAACCTTGCTAACGTTTCGCATATTGAAATAATTGAAGGGCCTGTTGCAACTATTTATGGTGCTGATGCATTAGGTGGTGTGATAAACCTGATTACAAAAACCGGCTCTGACAATGCCTTTGAAGTTGATGTTAATTCCAAATATGAATCGAACGGAACCTATAATTTTGATGGCGCTTTTAATTACAATCACAAAAATTTTAATACAAGCATTTATGGTGGTCGTAATTTCTTTGACGGCTACCAGCCCGAAGGAAACAGCAGGGATCAATTATGGAATCCTCGTGAACAATATTTTGGCGGTATCGGATTAATACAACGATTCGGCAAAAACCAGTTGCGCTTTAAAAGCGATTACCTAAACGAAACCATTTACGATAAAGGCGAGCCTGTTACAACACCTTATGATGCTCTTGCCTTCGATAGTGAATATAAAACCAAACGGTTTTCAAACACCCTTTTTTACAATTGTAAAGTCAATAACCATTCTAAAATAAACGCCAATGCTTCATACCAGTTATATGAACGCAAAAAAGTAGACTATATAAAAGATATGGTAACGCTGGACAGTTACATGCTTGAAAACCAAACCGACAATACCACGCTATTCGACCAACTTAATATTAAAGCTGATTACAGTAACTACAAAAATCCGAAACTAAGCTACCAGTCAGGCATAGATTTAAACTACGAAATTGGTAGTGGAGCAAAAATACCCGGGGAGCAAAGCATCAGCGATTATGCAGTTTTTGGAAGCATTGAATGGGAAGCAATTAAAAGATTCAACATCAGGCCTGCATTCCGTATTGCTGATAATTCCATTTATGGAACGCATTTTATTCCATCTATTAATCTAAAATATGGGTTCAATACCAACTCTAACATAAGAGCTTCGGTTGCAAACGGTTACCGAGCGCCATCCTTAAAGGAACTTTACCTGGAATTTGTAGATGTAAATCATAATATACTTGGCAATAGTAACCTGAAGCCCGAAAGCTCAATCAACTATCAGTTATCTGTTGAGCATACCCATTTCTTTACATCAAGTTTAATCAAGTTTGAACCATCTGTATTCTATAACGATATTCAAAACACGATCACACTTGCATTAATGGATGCGCAAACCAATTACTATACCTATATCAATTCAGGTAAATACAAAAGCTATGGTTTTGGAATTAACGGATCGTTTCAAAGCAATGCCATAAAATTTGATGCAGGTTTTTTTAATACTTCAACCTATAACCTGCTTGCGCAGTATTATGATATTGAAAGTTACCTGAGCACACCTGAATACCGGCTTGGCTTAACTTACACTTATAACAACTTTGATTTGTCAAGCGGAATATTTTTTAAACATGTAGGTGAAACAAAAGCGTTTGCATTGGATAATAACTCACAGCCTTACTTAACACGTACTTCACCTTTCTCTATGCTTGACTGGACTGTGAGTAAAAAATTTCTGCAGGGACTTACGCTTACTGCAGGAGTTAAGAATATTTTAAACGTAAAAAATGTTGAAAGCTCTATTGTAAGCGGTTCACCTCATGGCGGAAGTGGCGATTTACCTGTGGGTACTGGAACAAGTTTTGTAGCAGAAGTAAAACTGCAGTTGTTCAAAGGTTGCTTTAAACCAAAAAAATATTCACTATGAAAAAATATTTTCTCCTGGTGCTTCCGGCATGGCTTCTGCTTTTTTCATCGTGTATGAAAGAAGATGAACCCATTGTGTTACCTCCACACAACAGCGATGCACAGTTGTTTGCTGTAAACATAGGTGAGGATTATAGCCGCGAAGTTTACTTCGATCTTGAAACTAAAGATACACTTGGCAATAATTTTACTGATTGGGACCTGGCTTTTGAAGCTTCACCAATTGGAAATCACATTTGGATTAATGGTGGTAAAGCTGTTTTTGCTGCACAAACCAATCAAACAGTTTTAAGTAATGTGACAGATACTGCAGGCAGCGATTGGAAATTTGACGGAGCATCCTGGCATGTTGATTCTACTGCAATCGGAAATTGGCAGTACCCATCAGGTAACCCGGTATATATTATCGACCGCGGCTATTTTTATTCAGGTAATGACCGTTTCTGGAAAATTATTTTTCAAAGTGTAAATGTCTCGCAATTTTCAGTTGAATATGGCCGGTTGAATGATGCAGTTACATATACCAAAACGATAAATAAGTCAACCGAACACAATTACATTTATTTTACATTTGATAACAATGGGAGTGTTTTAAACTTCGAGCCCGAAAAAACTAAATGGGATATTTTATTTACACGTTATCGTTATATCTACTATGATTTTACTCCACCGCTCCCTTATTACGTTAATGGCGTTTTACTTAACCCTTATTTAACTTTAGCAGCTGTTGACAGTACGACAGGGTATGATTCGATAACCTATGATAAAGCCAGAAACATGTCTTTATCAACAAATCGCGATGTAATTGGCTATAACTGGAAAACTTATGTATTCTCTACATCGCATTATGAAGTAAATCCCCAGTTTGTTTACATCATTAAAGATCAGGCCGGCTATTACTATAAACTTCATTTCCTTGATTTTTATGACATTACAGGACATAAAGGCGTGCCTAAGTTTGAATACCAGCGGCTCTAATTTTGAAGGCATTGAATAATGGTTAACTTGCACGAAATTAAAAACCATTTTAATGCATAAAATTTCGTTCAATAATAAAAACAGCAAGTTTTATAATGATTTAAAGCAAGCTGTTGACAATTACTTTTCCGCTAAAAAAATAAAGCCAACAGGCAACTTCAAATTATATTTAAAAACCATCACTTTAGTACCGGCTGCCATAATAATTTATATAAGCTTACTGGTTTTTAATTTACCTGCAATTGCAGCAATTAGCTTATGCGCTTTGCTTGGATTTACAATTGCATGCATCGGTTTTAATGTTATGCACGATGCCTGTCATGGAAGCTACTCCAGTAAAAGATGGGTAAATAATACACTTAGCCTAACCATGAATGCAATAGGTAGTAATGCGTTCATATGGAAAATTAAACATAATGTAATTCATCATACTTATACCAATATTGACGGGGTTGATGATGATATCGCCAAAATGCCTGTGATACGCCTATGTGAATCACAACCCAAATTGAAAATGCATAAGTACCAGCATTATTATGCATTGTTCGCTTATTGCCTTGCATCTGTTTCGTGGGTTTTGCTTTCTGATTTCAAAAAATATTTCTCAATGAAAATTGTAGAAAAGCCCATTACCAATTTTTCACTAAGCGAGCATGCAATTTTTTGGATAAGTAAAATAATGTATGTGCTCTTTTATATTGCATTACCTATTTATTGCGTAGGAGTAATAAAGTTCTTAATTGGTTTTGCGGTAATGCACGCTGTTATGGGTATAGTTTTAGGAATTGTTTTTCAGCTTGCACATGCAGTTGAAAATACCCTGTTTATAGAAACTCCCCAGGCAGAACTAAAAGTTGAAAACGAATGGGCAATACACCAGGTTGCCACTACCAGTAATTTCGCAACGGGCAATAAATTTGTTTCATGGTTTTTAGGGGGATTAAACTTTCAGGTAGAGCATCATTTGTTTCCTCGCGTAAGCCATATCCATTACCCGGCATTAAATGCCATTTTGAAAGATTGCTGCAAGCGAAACAATATAACCTACAATTCCTATCCTACAGTAATATCTGCAATTGCATCACATTTCAGGTATATGAAAAGGTTAGGAAGCTGCTGATCATTATACTCTCCCTATATTTCCTCCTAGTTGAATTTTCCTTGCATTGTAAAAAAACAAGTTTTGTAAATTCAATATTCGTATAAATTTGGCCTCGAATTAATTTTTGTAATTATGAAAGAACAAGTTGAATCCTTCTGTAAAAAGCTAAGCGAAGCAATAACTATCGGACAGGCTGCTAAATTAAATGCCCCTCAAAATGAAATACGCAACATTTTGGTTACTGGTCTTGGTGGTTCAGGTATAGGCGGAACTGTGCTTGCACAAATCCTAGAACAACAACTGAATATTCCGGTTTTGGTTTGTAAGGATTATTTTATTCCTGCATATGTTAATAAACACACACTTGTAATTGTTTCTTCCTATTCAGGCAATACAGAAGAAACTGTTCAGGCAATGCAGGCAGCAATGCAATGCGGTGCAAAAATTGTTTGTGTAAGCAGTGGTGGTAAAATTATTGAAATGGCAAAAGCCAACCAGTTGGATTACATACTTATTCCTCCGGGAATGCCCCCACGTTCATGCTTTCCTTATTCATTTACCCAGTTGTTTTATGTATTAATGGGTTTAAAACTTATTGATGCCTCATATGACGAACAGTTGAAAGCAACTTTGGCTTTTTTAGAATCCGAAACTCAACAACTAAAAGCTGATGCAAAAAAACTTGCCGATAGTGTAACGGGTAAAACACTGGTTATTTACAGCGCTGCCAATTACGAAGGAGTTTGTGTTAGATTTCGTCAACAGATAAATGAAAACAGCAAAGAGTTATGCTGGCATGCTGCTATTCCCGAAATGAATCATAACGAATTAGTAGGTTGGGTTGATAAAAACGATTCGCTTGCTGTGATCTTTTTCCGCAACAGCAGTGATTATATCCGCACACAAAAACGAATGGAATTTGTGAAAGAAGTTGTATCACAATGCACACCAAATATTTTTGAAGTATGGTCAAAAGGTAAGACCCAACTGGAAAGCACTTTTTACCTGGTACTGTTTGGAGATTGGGTGAGTGTATACCTGGCAGAAATTAAAAACATTGATGCTACTGAGGTTCGTGTTATTGACAGGTTAAAGAATAGCCTGGCTGCTGTTTAATGATGAGCGTACGCAATTGCTGCAACACTGACTTTTACATTTTTTATTTCATGAAGTTTTTCAGCGCAAGCCACCAGTGTTGATCCTGTAGTTATTACATCATCAACCAGTAAGAAATGCTTGCCTTCATATTTGCTATTGTTGTTAATTACAAAAACTTCTTTCATGTTTTCGTAACGGCTATAACGTTTTTTACGGGTTTGTGTAGCAGTTGCACGCTCGCGTATCAGCAAATTTTTAATTGCCGGCACATGCATGGTTTCATGCATGCCGTCAACAATAATTTCACTTTGATTGTATCCCCTTTGTTTACGCCTGCTTGCATGCAATGGCACAGGGATGAGATAGTCTATTGTCCTGAAATTTTCTGCTGTGTGTAATACACTTCCAAATAAATTACCAAGCAGCACTCCTAGATCTTTTTCGCCTTTATATTTCAATAAATGGATGAGGTGCTGAACTCGACTTCCTTTATTAAAATAAAAATATGCAGCAGCATTAGTTATTTGAGTTTTACCCCAGAAATGTTTGACCAAAGGATTATCAGGTATCTGATGAAAATTGGTTCTGGGGAGTTTAAACCTGCAAAAAGTGCAAATAAGATATTCACCTTTGAACAAATTTTTTTCGCACGAACGGCAACGATTCGGAAATATCAGGTTAATGAATTCAGTAAACATAGCTTGGTTGTTATGGTCTTTAAAAATACAAAAAACATAACAAGTTAAGCTATCAGAAAACTGCCGATGCTACCTTTCTAATTGTTTCAGGATTACCCATTGTGTAGTAATGCAGGCAGGGAACACCAAACTTTATCAACTCTTTTGATTGGTTAATGGTCCATTCAATGCCAACTTGTTTTACCTCAGTATCACTCTTGCATTTCAATACAGCATCAATTAAATCCTGTGGCAAATCGATATGAAACGTTTTGGGAAGTCCAGTAAGTTGTTTTTTTGTAGTAAGTACTTTTAGTCCGGGTATGATTGGAACGTCAATACCCATTTCCCGGCATTGGTTTACAAACCGGAAAAATTTCTCATTATCATAGAACATTTGTGTTACCACATAATTGGCGCCAGCTTCAATTTTCTGCTTCAGATACATCAGGTCTGTTTGCAGATTTGGTGCTTCAAAGTGCTTTTCGGGATAGCCTGCCACACCAATGCAAAAATTAGTTTTTTCGGTGTCTGTTAGGTCTTCATCAAGATAAACGCCATTGTTCAGTTGAATGGTTTGCTTTACCAGGTCCAAAGCGTAATGATGACCGTTTGGTTCAGGAATAAAATTCTGCTCTGTTTTAATTGCATCGCCACGAAGTACCAATACGTTATCAATACCCAGAAAGTTGAGTTCTATCAGCGCATTTTCAGTTTCTTCCTTAGTAAATCCACCACAAATCAACTGCGGAACTGCGTCCACTTTATACTTATTTACAATAGCAGCACAAATTCCAACAGTGCCAGGTCTTTTTCTTATTGAAATTTTCTCAAGATACCCACCCTCACGCTTTTTATAAACATACTCTTCACGATGATAGGTTACGTCAATAAACGGAGGCTTGAATTCAATTAATGGGTCAATAGAATCAAAAATGGATTGAATGCTCCTGCCTTTTAACGGAGGTAAAATTTCAATACTGAATAAAGTGCTTTTTGCTTTAGCTAAGTGCTCGGTAAC
>JBGARN010000189.1:0-3447 GCA_044230205.1 Bacteroidia bacterium | reverse complement strand
TACCACCAATTAGTATGACAAAGAGTGCAAGCACCATCAGTTGTACTGGTTTGCGTTCTAATACTCTATGCCAGCCTTCGCCCTTGTGTGGTTTGAATTTTTCAAGTGGTGCAGCTTCTGCAGCTTCTTCGGCAACAAACGAACCTTTAACTGCTGTTTTATAAAGGTTATAAGCCATCATAATTACACCTGCCAGGTAAAATACGCCACCGATTGAACGAAGCGCATAAAATGGTTTCATCCGGGTTACTGTTTCTAAAAACTGGTATTGTAAAGTTCCTTCAGGAGTAAAGTCTTTCCACATCAGGCTTTGCATAACACCTGCCCAGTACATTGGTATTGCATAAAATAAAATTCCGAGGGTGCCGATCCAGAAGTGCCATGTAGCAAGTTTGTTGGAATACAAGTCGGTTCGCCACATACGTGGAATCAACCAGTATAATATACCAAAAGTAAGGAAGCCATTCCAGCCCAGTGCACCAACGTGCACGTGAGCAACAGTCCAATCGGTAAAATGGCTGATGGAGTTAACAGATTTAAGCGAGAGCATAGGGCCCTCAAATGTTGACATACCATATGCGGTAACTGCTACAACCAGGAACTTGAGTACAATATCTTCACGCACTTTATCCCATGCGCCACGCAGCGTAAGTAAACCATTAACCATTCCGCCCCATGATGGTGCAATAAGCATAATTGAAAAAGCAACCCCTAAAGATTGTGCCCAGTCAGGCAGTGCTGTGTATAATAAATGGTGAGGGCCAGCCCAGATGTAAAGAAAAATCAACGCCCAAAAATGCACTATGGACAGGCGGTAGGAATAAACAGGCCTGTTAGCTGCTTTAGGGAGAAAGTAATACATCAGACCGAGGTAGGGTGTAGTTAGGAAAAATGCAACTGCATTATGTCCATACCACCACTGTACCAATGCATCCTGTACACCCGCATATACTGAATAGCTTTTCCAAAAGCTAACCGGTATTTCCATTGAATTTACAATATGCAATACTGCAACTGTTACCAGTGTAGCGATATAAAACCAAATTGCTACATATATGTGTCGCTCTCTCCGCTTAATAATGGTACCCATCATATTAATTCCGAAAACAACCCAGATCAATGTGATAAGGATATCAATAGGCCATTCAAGTTCAGCATATTCTTTACTGGTGGTAATGCCTAATGCCAGTGTGGCTGCCGCAAGAACAATTATCAATTGCCAGCCCCAAAAATGCAGGTAGCTTAATAAGTCACTAAACATGCGGGCTTTGCAAAGCCGCTGCAAGGAGTAGTAAACACCCATAAAAATTCCATTACCAACAAATGCAAAAATTACTGCATTGGTATGTATGGGCCTGGTGCGCCCGAAGGTGGTATATTCCAGGCCCATGCTCCATGAGGGAAACACCATGCATAGTGCAACATAAAGCCCTGCCAGCATACCTATTATGCCCCATATTACTGTTGCGTTTGCAAAATACTTGACAATTTTGTTGTCGTAGTAAAACTTTTCTACTTCCATAAAAGGTTGAAAATTTATTGTTATGTAATTATTTAATGCGTAGCTGTTTTATCAATAGATTTTTTTTCTGGCTCATTGTCAAACAATGGTCGAATGGAGTCGCCATAAATATCATCGTACTGCCTGTTTTTTACTGACCAGATAAAAGCTGCCAGAAATCCTCCGGCAATTAGCAAACTGGCACCAATCAAAATAAATATTGAACTCATAACAGTTTAATGTTTAAACATAGTTCTGCAGGCGAAAGTATTTTTAGCCTCTTTGGCTCAACATGATTCATAACATTGTTAAATGTGATATATATCATATTTTAAATCAATTATCAACTGAAGCGATTTAACAACCGGTATTCAAAATATTTGCTCGCTGCTGTTGTAAATGCAACAATTGATACTGTACTCAATGGCATTAGCACGGCTGCAATTACAGGTGACAGCATTCCCGATACAGCAAAGTATAAACCTGCCACGTTATAAATTATTGAAATAATAAAACTTGCGATAATTATTTTTTTACTTGCTTTTGCATAATTAATAAACCTGTGAAGGTTATCAAACTGGCTACCACTTAAAATAGCATCACAGGCTGGTGAAAAGTTATTGATGTCATCGGCAACAGCAATTCCACAATTGCTTTGCACTAATGCCCCTGCATCATTTAATCCATCACCAATCATTATTATTTTACGATGTTGATGTTGCAATGACCTGATATATTCCAGTTTGTTTTCAGGTGACTGATTAAAATGCAGCGAATCTGAATATGGAAACAATTCAATTAGTTTATTTTTTTCAGCATCATTATCTCCTGATAGCAAATGGAGATCATATAAAGGTTTCAAGTCATTAATTAATTTCTTAAATCCTGAACGATATTGAGCCTTAAAAACAAAATAGCCTTTTGTTTGATGGTCAATTTCAAATGCAGCACCAGAAGTGGCTTGTCTGCAAATTGTATCAGCGTTTAACCATTTGGCCGAGCCTAATCGAATATAAATTCCATCAACAAATGCTTCTACTCCTTTTCCGGCAAGTTCTTTGAAATTTTCAACCTTGTATTTTTGCTGAGGTGATAATTGCAAAGCAATGGAGCGGCTGTAAGGGTGTGATGATTGTGAAACAAGATGCCACAATAAATCCCGTTCATAAGAATTTAAAGGGTTGCCATTATAAATTGCAATCAGCGAATCATTTTTAGTAATGGTACCTGTTTTATCAAATACTATTGTGTTGGCATCAGCTAATGCTTCCAGGGCAGAGGCATTTTTAAGATAAAATCCTCTTCGGCCAAGCAGTCTTAAGATATTTCCATTAGTAAAGGTAGCTGACAATAAAAGTGCACATGGACATGCTACAATTAATGTTGCTGTAAATGCATTAAGTGCAATTGAACTATCAATAACAAACCAATATGCAGCTGTGCAAAATGCAATTATGAAAAGTATGTATGAAAAGTAACGGCTTAGCATATGGATAAATGACACTTGTTTTTCTTCCTTTATTTTAAATACCTTATCATTCCATAACTGTGTTAGGTAAGAATGTGAAACTTCTTTAATCACTTCAAGTTCCAATGCACCGCCAATTTGTTTGCCACCTGCATACACTATTTCTCCAATACTTTTTTGTACAGGCATCGCCTCGCCACTAACAAAGCTGTAATCAATATTGGCTTTACCTCTGAATAAAATTGCATCTGCACATATTAGTTCATTATTACGAACTACAATCCGGTCTCCCACTTTTAGGTTTGATAATGGAACCTGTTTTTCAACATCATAATCTTTTATAGTTACTGATATAGGGAAATACGATTTGTAATTGCGCTCAAAAGAAAGTGAGGCATAAGTTCTATCCTGGAATAAGCGACCAATCAGCATAAAAAAAACAATTCCGCTCATGCTGTCGAGATATCCATTGCCATTG
>JBGARN010000052.1:0-27315 GCA_044230205.1 Bacteroidia bacterium | reverse complement strand
ATTTTATTGTGAGCTTAAATTATCATGCCGGCACCAACAGTATTGTTTGTGGCTTCATCAATCAGAACCACACTACCCGTTATTCTGTTTTTGCGGTAACTATCATAGAACAGAGGAACTGTAGTGCGCACATGCACACGGCAAATATCATTCATGTTAATTTTCTTATCATCCTCATTGCGGTGATAGCTGTTTACATCTACTTTATAACGGATATCTTTTATCAAGCAGCGTGCTTCGCGTGTAGTATGCCTGATGATGTATTTACCTCCGGGTTGCATAGGTGCATCACCCATCCAGCACATCATCATCTCAATATCCTGTCCAATATTCGGCACATTGGCTTCGCGCACAATCATATCGCCACGACTGATATCAATTTCATCTGAAAGTGTAATGGTGCAACTCATAGGTGCAAATCCTTCTTCAACAGCGCCATCATAAGTATCAATTGATTTTATGGTGGTGGTAAAACCTGAAGGAAGACATAATACCTTATCACCGGGTTTGAAAATTCCTGATGAAATGCGGCCTGCAAAACCGCGATAATCATGATACTCCTTAGCCTGTGGACGAATTACATACTGCACCGGGAAACGGCAATCGATATGATTCTGATCGGATGATATATGCACATTTTCCAATAAGTACATCAATGTAGGGCCGTTATACCATTTCATTTTTTCTGAACGGTCAACCACATTATCACCTTTCAATGCACTGATTGGAATAAAGTGAACATCTTTAATATCCAGCTTGGAAGCAAGTACTTTATATCCTGCTACAATTTCTTCAAACCGTTTTTCACTGTAATCCACCAGGTCCATTTTATTTACGCACACTACCAGGTGTGGGATGTGCAACAATGAAGCTATAAACGAGTGGCGGTTGGTTTGCTCAATGATGCCGTTTCGTGCATCAATAAGAATAATTGAAAGGCTTGAATTGCTTGAACCGGTAACCATATTACGGGTATATTGTATATGCCCTGGTGTATCGGCAATTATAAACTTGCGCTTAGGCGTTGCAAAATACCGGTAGGCTACATCAATGGTAATACCCTGCTCACGTTCAGCGCGCAACCCGTCAGTAAGTAAAGCAAGGTCAACATGCTCATAACCTTTTTTTTCGCTGTAAGCCTGAATGGCTTCCATCTGGTCTTCAAAAATTGATTTCGAATCGTATAATAATCTTCCTATTAATGTACTCTTACCGTCATCAACACTACCTGCGGTAGAAAATCTTAGTAATTCCATTTTATGAATTTTATATTTTAAATATTGTTTTAAGAATTATGGGTAATTTATAATTAAAGCAAAACAGGTTTCGAATTTCTGATTGGCATCCTGCTATTAAAAATATCCTGCTTTCTTTCTGTCTTCCATTGCAGCTTCGGTACGTTTATCATCAGCTCTTGTCCCTCTTTCAGTGGTGCGGCTAACAGAAACTTCAGCAATAATATCATCAATGGTTGCAGCATTTGAATATACAGCTCCTGTACAACTCATATCACCTACCGTACGGTAACGCACAATTTTACGTTCAGCTTTTTCGCCTTCACGCATGGGTATAAAATCAGACGTTGACAAAATCATTCCGTCACGTTCAAACACTTCGCGTTCATGCGAAAAGTAAATAGATGGAATTGGAATTTTTTCTGATTTAATATACATCCACACATCCATTTCTGTCCAGTTACTAATAGGGAATACACGGAAATGTTCGCCCACTGCTTTTTTACCATTCAGCAATAACCACAACTCAGGGCGCTGGTTTTTGGGGTCCCATTGTCCGAATTCATCGCGGTGGCTGAACATACGCTCTTTAGCACGGGCTTTTTCTTCATCACGCCTGGCACCGCCCATAGCTGCATCAAACTTATATTTTTCAAGGGTATCCAATAATGTAACCGTTTGCAGGGCATTGCGTGAAGCATTAGGCCCTTTTTCTTCTTTCACCCTTCCGGTGTCAATTGACTCCTGCACGGAACCAACAATCAGGTTGGCACCAATCATTTTCATATACATATCACGGTACTCAATTGTTTCCGGAAAATTGTGCCCGGTGTCAACATGTACTAATGGAAAAGGAATTCGTGCAGGCCAAAATGCCTTGCGGGCCATCCAGCTCATTACTATTGAATCTTTACCTCCGCTAAACAGCAGGCATGGATTTTCAAATTGTGCTGCTGCTTCGCGAATGATGTAAATGGTTTCGCTTTCTAACTCTTTTAAATGGTCTAAATTATAGTTGATCATCTTACTGTGATTTTTGATTTTACTGTATTATAAACTTCGCTGGTACAATCTTCAACACTGCGACCGGCAGTTTTGACGATTACTTCAGGATTCTCTGGTTTTTCATAAGGCGAACTAATTCCTGTAAAGTCCTTTATTTCACCTGCACGTGCCTTCTTATAAAGGCCTTTTACATCCCGCTGTTCGCAAACCTCAATTGGGGTATCCACATACACTTCCACAAATTCACCCTGCGGAAGTAATTCACGTACCAATTGACGGTCGCTTTTAAAAGGCGAAACAAATGCGGTAAGCACAATTAAGCCCGCATCGGCAAACAATTTGCTTACTTCACCTATGCGCCTTATATTTTCCTTTCGGCCTTCATCACTAAAATCCAGGTTTTTGTTTAATCCAAAGCGGATATTATCCCCGTCAAGCAAATAGGTTTTAAAACCTTCTTTCATTAGCCGGTGCTCCAAAGCATCTGCAAGTGTCGATTTTCCGGAACCACTTAATCCTGTAAACCAGATTACCAAAGGTTTTTGATTGAGCAGAGCCATTCTTTCCTCCTTCGTCACACGATAATTATGCTTTACAATATTGGTACTCAAACTCATATTAAAATTATTCCGGGGGATTTTCTTGCGGTGGAGTGAAAATTCGATTAAAGAAACTTGAAAAATAGTGAAGTAAAATTTAAAAGGATTGCGAATGTACAAAAAAACATACGAAACTAAGCAATCTATTTGCAAAGCCTGAATTTCGTTTAAGTTTTGGTTAGCCTTTTAATCATCGATTCTAAACATAAAAAAACCAATGAAAAAGCAGCTTACGGTTTCATTATCCTGATAATAATTTTACTTTTGCAATCCGGAATTTTAACCTTAGCTTTTTAAAATCCCCTTAAAGAAAATAATTATGAGAATTTTTATTACCGGAGTTGCCGGTTTTTTAGGAAGCCACCTTGCAGATCGAATGCTTGCTTTAGGCCACGAAGTGATTGGAAATGACAACCTGCTTGGAGGCTATAGGGATAATGTGAATCCCAAAGTTGAATTTCATGAGGTAGATTGCATGGATTTAAAAACCATGATGAAACTCACAAAAGGTTGTGAAATTATCTTCCATTGTGCAAGTACTGCTTATGAAGGCCTGTCAGTATTTTCGCCTCATCTTGTTTGTACCAATACGTACCAGATTACTATAAGTATGATGAGTGCAGCTATACAGAACCGTGTAAAGCGTTTTGTTTTCTGCTCTTCAATGGCCCGTTATGGCTATCAGCCGGTATACCCGTTTACTGAAGATATGGAGCCAAAGCCCATTGACCCATATGGTATTGCAAAAAGAGCAGCTGAAATAACCATAGAAAACATGGCCCGTGTGCATAAGTTTGAATATGCCATAGCTGTACCTCATAATATTATTGGTTCGCGCCAGAAATATGATGACCCGTTCCGTAATGTTGCCTCCATCATGATCAACCTGATGCTTCAGGGGCGTCAACCTATCATTTATGGCGATGGCCAGCAAATGCGCAATTTTTCATTTGTTGACGATTGTATTGATTGCCTTGAGCGTATGGCATTCCAGGATAATGTAGTTGGAGAAATTATCAATATTGGCCCTGATGAAGAATTTGTTACCATCAACGAACTTGCAAAAGTACTGGCCCGGTTACTGAATTTTGATTTGAAACCAATGTATGTAGCCGACAGGCCAATGGAAGTGAAGCATGCAAGCTGCTCAGCCGATAAAGCAAGAAAACTGTTAAACTACAAAACAAAAGTTACCCTTGAAGATGGCCTTAAAGATATGATCCAATATATTAAGAACCGCGGAGTAAGGCCGTTTGAATATCATCTTGAAGTAGAAATAATAAATGAACTGACGCCTAAAACCTGGTCAGAAAGATTGTTTTAAAAAATATTTCATTTCAAAATTTATCAAACCGGTTAGCTTATTGTTGATTTGGTTGTGCTTTTGGTGATTATTTTTTTGGAAAAACAAAAATAGGGAACAATATTTGGATGATCTATTTGGGTTTGGACATTCAAGTAAGCAATCTCTTTTATAAACAACATTATAATCTCGACTGTGATTCTTTTGCAGAATCATTTTTTATATGAAAATAGGCATAATAGGCACACGCGGAATACCTAACAACTATGGTGGCTTAGAACAATTTGCCGAAAGGGTTTCAGTACTATTGGTTAAAAGAGGATTTGAGGTATATGCTTATAATCCACATTTCCACCCCTATCAGAAAAATGAATTCCAGGACGTACACGTTGTACACAAATGGAGTCCTGAAAAACAAATCGGAACTGCAGGAAATTTTATCTATGACTATTTGTGCCTTAACGATGCTATTAAAAAAAGATGTGATATTGTTTTAGCCTGCGGCTACACTACCATGTCTATAAGCTACCTGGTATCCCCAATTAAAAAAACCAGGCTGGTTACCAATATTGATGGGATGGAATGGTGGAGAAGCAAATTCAGTCCTTCAGTGCAAAAACTAACCAAGTGGTTTGAAAAAATTGCAATAAAAAAATCATATGCGTTGATATCAGACAACCTTGGTATAGAAGAATATGTTCGTGAAGCATTTGGGCTTGACAGCTATTTTATTCCCTACGGAGCCGATAAAAATGAAGTGATAGATGAAAGCGTACTGGCTAAGTTCAACCTAACTAAGCAAAGTTATAACATAATGGTTTGCAGGCTTGAGCCTGAAAATAATATTGAAATTATCCTGGATGGTGTAGCAAAATCAAAATCACCTACACCTATGTATATAGCTGCAGGTACAGATCATAAATATGCCAAATACCTTATTGAAAAATACAGGCCTTATCCGAAAATTATATTCATGGGATGGGTTTCTGGCCAGGGATTGCTAAATAATCTGCGCAATTTATCTGCCTTATATTTTCACGGGCACTCTGTTGGTGGTACTAATCCGAGCCTTCTTGAAGCAATGGCCGGGGGAGCTTTAATTGCTGCACATGGAAATAAGTTTAACAGGCATGTACTGGGAGAAAATGCTTTTTATTTTATGAATGCTGATGAAGTGGCAGCAATTATTGACAATTACGAAACATTAAATCAGCAACGCGAAAAGCTTGTAAAAAACAACCTTGATAAAATTGATACTTTCTACAATTGGGATAATATAGCCGATATGTATGCCAAAATGTTTAAAGAAGTAGCAAGCGGAAAATTAACCTATAAACTGTAGGTTAATAACTATGGAAATGTAATTCCATTATAACTATTAACATCCACCTTACTGATACTGCTGCTGTATTTCTTATTGATAACTTCAATATAGTAATTTGCAATTAAAGCATAACCACGCTGGTTAGGATGCACGCCATCTAAACTAAATGCTCCTCCCTTAACAAATTCTGGTGTATAGGTTACCCCATTAAATTTCAATCCGGTCGCAAAGGATTTAAAAAAGGTATTAAAGTCAGCAAGTCCAAGATTATAATCATCGGCCATTTTTTTTATCCATGCATTATACTTGGTTGTATAAGTCCGGATATTATTTACTTCAGTTGCATCAAGTATATAATTCTTAGGTATGGGTTTTACATATCCCCAGCCTCCCGTATTGGAAACCGCATCATAGCACTTAATGGAGTCCTGCGGAGTAACCAGTAACATGTATTCACCTTGTTTTATTTTCCTGATGCCTCCAATAACAGCCAGAGAAGGATCTTCAATAACATAGGTATTATACCCTAATTGGAATTCAATTCGGGGCAACCCAAGCGAATCGGCATTATGATTATAAATTGCATAATTTGAATTAAGGGCTGCAACCTGGTTTGCATCGGTAAGATAAAGGCTGTTGAAACCTATGGTTGTAAAATGAGGTATGCTAACAATGTCAGGTATGTTTCCAATTATGCCTTTAGCGCCATTAGCTGTCATGGCCTTTACAATGTTAATTAAAGCTGTATCAAATACGGCTTCGGCAGTAATGTCATTAGCATTATAGCCTCCTACAACACCACTTCCACCGCTTAATGCATATCCAAGTACATCATTGTTTCCTATCCATAATGTAAAAAATGTAGGGTTGCTATGGAGCGCATCACTAACTACAGTACTTGTTCCCCCCGGGTTAATATCACTGGCTATACGCAGGTAATATGGATTAACCGTGTTGCCGAAAACACCTAAATCATGACGTAACAGATCAAACGATTTAGCCCCGGGAATACCCATATTCTGATAATAGGTGCCATTAAAAATAGGAGTGTAAAATTCAGAATTGGTGGTTACCGGTGGCGCAACCTGAACAGGTGCAAGTGAAGCTACACCATCACAGCCAGCTACATTAGCAAGTACATATTTAGATGTTGTTGCAAACAATCCTAGCCATGGAGCTGGAGAAACACCATTGTCAGCATTTGTTCCCGTAAGAAATGGGGTGTTGAAAACAGATGCTCCGCCTAGCTTATTAAATTGCTTTGCAAGAATAGCAGGGTAAGCATTTTTCTGGCCTTCATAATACAATGCACCATCAGCATATCCGGCTGTTAACGAGTTGCCCAGTGCCACATACCGGCTAAAATCAGCAGTTCCGGCTGATTGCTCTGGTTCATCAAATGCAGTTTCGCATGAACAAAATAGCAGAACAGCAAGGAATGAAATTGTAAATACAAACTTATATGGGCTATGCTTCATGGATAACTTTCTTTTTTACCAGTTATAATTTACTCCTATGCCTACTATATGAACTCGGGTTTTGTATTGTCCTGCAAAATTCTCCTGCAGGTATTCACCATTGCGCTCATTCAGGTTTTCATAATTGTAGCAAACATCAATTGTAAATGAATTGCTAACATTATAAGAGGCACCAACCGTTAGTATCTGCCTGTCGGCATCAGGTAAATCAGGACTTACATATTCATCCTGAACAGGTGTCTGATCAAGTGCCCCACCTAACCGTAATGCAATTTTCTCTTTTAACCTGTATTCAAAACCGATTCGGTATGTAGAGGTATTTGAATAATTTCTTCCATTGGCTGAGTTAAGCCCGGGATAGTCAGGAAATTCGAAATTAAGTGAATCATATACATCCCAGCCTGTATAATCAAATTCAATAGTGGCCAGTAATTTAGAAGTAACCTGGTATGATAAACCGATATTGAGTGAACCCGGTAAGGTTATGGATGAGTTGAATGATGTGGTTTGAGGAACCTGGCCTGCTGCAATTAACGAAGCAGGAACATTATTAAATGTTGCATCACCATTTTCAAGGTCAATTTTTATTTTGGAGTGATAGTCAACTCCCAATCGTAATTTGTTGCCTAACTTTGTAAATATACCAACATTATAGCCCATGCCATTACCATTTCCTTCCAGTTCAGCCTGAACATCAGCATTACCGCCCTGCTGTGCTTTGCGCACATCAGCATTACCGGTTGAAAAAACAAAGCCAGCTCCGATTCCAATCTTGTCATTGTAGGTATAGCTTATTGTGGGCTGAATATAAAATGCCTGAAGATTTACTTCCTGGCTGATATACCTCCCGGTCCAGGTGTCTTCCCATTTGGTTCCTAAGCCATAAGGTGTATTTACGCTTAACCCCAATGATATACGTTGATTCAATTTATAATTGGCATACAAATGTGGAGGATAAAATATTTGGCTCTCCATATCAACATTACCACCATATGGATTAAGATAACTGGTATAAGGCATAACAAATGCAACACCGGCAGCTACACTGTTTTTTTCCATAAACCCCATGGAGCCCGGGTTAAAATATACACCCGAGGCATCCTTGCAAATCCCGGCCCAGGCTCCTCCCATGCCAAGCCCTTTTATGCTTTGTGTATTAACCTGAAAGCCGCCTGCCTTTGATAAGAATGGTATTGCAATAAGCAGACTGAAAACAACTTTAATTAATTTCATAGATGAGTTTTTGGGATTGTCATGCACGCTAACAGGTTTCCGTTCATTGTTTAAAGGAACAGCAAAACTTCAATTGTATGTATGCTAATGGAGTGATAATTGAAGCAATCAATGTTAAAAATTAACATTGGCTAAAATAGAAAAAATAATAGACGGGTACTTTGCCTTTTTAATTTTTAAAAAACTTCTGATGCAAAGGCTGGCTTATCGCAATGGTTTATTCTGAAGTACATTTTCTATAAGATGCATAACCTCTGGTGTGAGTTGGGAAATAACATTTAATGCCTGCAAATTTTCTTTTAACTGCGATAGCTGTGTTGCGCCAAGAATTACTGTGGTAACATTTGGATTTTTTAAACACCAGGCCAAGGCCATTTGCGAAACTTTACATCCAAGTTTTTCTGAAATCACCATTAGTTGCTCCACCTTTTTAAGTTTTTCGGCTTGTAATTCCCTGTCGCGCAGCCATTCCAATCCTTTAACTGCAAAGCGTGAATTTTTAGGAACACCTTTATTGTATTTACCGGTAAGTAATCCTGAACTCAGCGGACTGAATACAGTAATCCCCATTCCGATGTTTTTAAATATGGAAACAAAATCAACTTCAATCCGATGACGCATGAACATGTTATAATGCGGTTGCTCCATGGTTGGGCCAATCAAATGATTTTGTTTTGCAATCATGTGCGCTTCCATAATTTCGGCTGCACTCCATTCACTTGTTCCCCAGTAAAAAATTTTACCTTGTTGTATTAAGTGATTCATTGCAAACACCACTTCTTCCATCGGTGTGTTTTTATCGGCACGGTGACAGAAATATAAATCAAGGTAGCTCAACTGCATGCGTTTCAACGCAGCATCGCATGCTTCCATAATATGCTTACGCGAAAGGCCACGCTGGTTGGGCTTGCTCTTCTCACCCATCAATCCAAAATAAACCTTGCTCGAAACTACATAGCTGGTCCTGTCCCACTTTGTTTTTTTAAGCACCTTGCCCATTACTAGTTCAGCCTGCCCGTTGGCATACACTTCGGCACCGTCAAAAAAATTTACACCGTTATCATAGGCATGAATCATTAATTTTTCTGAAAGCTTTTCATCCACGCTTTTGCCAATGGTGAGCCAACTGCCCAATGAAAATGCGCTTAACTGCAATCCTGATTTACCGAGGTACCTGTATTCCATTTAATGATTGTTGTCTAAGATTTGTTCTTTTATTCTGTTTAGCAACTCATCAATCCAAAAACTCCGAATCGTACACCAAAGTTTCACCGTTAATGGTTACAGTGTATTGAAAATCTTTGTGCAAGCTGTAAGCGCCAATGGTTCCGTCTTTGCCCAATGCTATAAAACATGCCTGTATATCTTTATAGTTTTTATATTTTGATGCAATACGGTTAATGGCCATTTCACAGGCTTCCTGTGGTGTTTTGCCATTGCGCATTGCTTCAACTATAATACTTGCTCCGCATACTTTAATAATATACTCACCAATACCAGTTGCAGTTGCTGCGCCCACTTCATTATCTACAAACAATCCCGAGCCAATGTTGGGCGAATCGCCAACCCGGCCGCGCATTTTATATGCCCATCCGCTGGTGCTGCATGCTCCGGATAAATTACCTTTTCTGTCAATAGCAAGCATCCCTACCGTATCGTGATTTTCTTTATCCATTTTACGGGGCGTATAGTTGTTTTGCTTCAGCCATTTTTCCCATTCTGCTTTTGCTGCTTCTGTAAGCAGGTTTTCTTTTTTATATCCATTATCCAAAGCAAACTGAACCGCTCCATCACCTGCTAAATATACGTGAGGGGTTTTATCCATCACCAGGCGTGCAAGACTTGCCACATGCATTATTCCTTCAACAAAAAACACTCCGCCTGCATTACCCTTATCATCCATTACACAGGCATCAAGTGTAACATGCCCGTCACGATCGGGGTAGCCGCCAATGCCTACACTGTGATTGCTTTCATCAGCTTCCACTACTGATACACCTTCAATGCAGGCATCCAATGCAGTGCCTTTTCCAGAAATCGATTTCCAGGCAGCCTCATGCGGAGGTTTACCAAAATCCCAGGTGGACACAATTACAGGTCCGCCTTCGTTTTGCACTTTCCTGGTTAAAAGTCCTGCCTTGTTTGTGGCCCATACTTCAGGCGTTATAAAAGCAAGAGCCGAAGCAGCAGCTGATTGCTTTATAAATTTTCTACGGGAAAAATTATTCATAATAAGTGCTCTGGTTACAACTTCAAAGTAAGTTGTTTTTATTTTATGTAAAGATAATTTCTATGTTATTGCCTGGTAAAATAAGATGATCTATAATTATAATATGCCTTATTCTTTCATGCATTTTTTAAAATTTAAAATGCATAATTAATTGTTAACTAACCTGTACAATACAGGCTTGCTGGGTGATGCATCATTCTCCAGCGCTGTTATCTGAATATTGAGCAGGTACATGCCATCAGCAACAGCATCGGGTACAAAAATCATTTCTGTAATAGTTGCACCCGTTCGTACTTCACCCGGGTATTTCCAAAATGCATGGTGCGACAACAATTTCCCCTCATCACTTTCGCGATCAACACTTGGCAGGTCAATCAAAAAATGGCTGATGTTCTTTTCAACCAAAAAATCCATCACTTCATGATGCAGGTATGGAAAGTTGGTTCCTGAATATTGCCTGGTAAGTTTACTGCTATCATTTGGCAATGTTCTAACTATCAGTGCTTCGCAGCCATCGTAATCAATATGCTCAAGCTGATCTTTAAAAATTACAGCATCGTTATTGGTAATTTTTCTTGGCGTTACAGTAACCAGTTGTGCCAAAAAGAAAAATGTTTTTAATGATTGATTAATGGTATAAGGTTCCTTTGAAATATGACCAACACACTCCGTGTGCGTTCCATTGCCATGCGGATTTAAAAAAACATTTTTGAAATTTACTGAACCTCCCTGGTTTACATCACCTATAAAATCGCCCATTCTAACCGGTTCAATACGCACAGGTTGCGCCCACCATGCATTTACGTTTTCTGTGCCGGGTCTTAAGGGTATTGACAAATCAATTGGTTCCATTAAGTTTACCTTAAATGATTTTGACTGATGCTGAATGGTGGCTATCATATTAACACAGGTATTTATGGTTTGCAATTTGTAAAATTAAACATCAACTAAAAACCGGTTTGCACCCTGTATGTCAAAATCAGTAGTAAAATTGTTAGCCATACTTACAGATTTAAAGCAGAAAGGCCGTTAAACATACGTTAACCGTTTTTCTGATTTTACAAATTCAATATTTTTACAAAAAAACAATTAGCATTACGCAAAATAAATTAGAGAGGATATGAAGAAAATTCTGATTGCATTATTAACGCTTACAACAGTCATTAATGGATCTGCGCAACCCCTTTCGCAGCCGGTACAAAATAACCTGGCCGCTTCATCAAATAAGGTTGCAGCACTGTTTCAGATGATTGATATGTTTTATGTAGATACGGTAAATGAACAAAGGGTGGTGGATGATGGTATAAGGGCCATGCTTAAAGATCTCGACCCGCACTCAGTTTACATTCCTGCTGATGAACTTAAGGAAATGAATGAACCGCTGGTAGGTAAGTTTGAAGGAATCGGCATACAGTTTAATATTCTGGAAGATACCATTATGGTAACCAATACCATTCCTGGTGGACCATCAGAAAAACTTGGAATTATGGCTGGCGACCGTATTGTGAAAATAGATACAGCCAATGTTGCAGGTATAAAAATTAAAAATAATGATGTGCTTAAAAAACTTCGTGGCGATAAAGGCACAAAAGTAAAAGTGATGATTTACAGGCGAAGCGAACCTAATTTGCTGGAGTATGTAATTACACGCGACAAAATTCCGATTTTTAGTGTTGATGCCGCTTACATGGCTACACCTGAAATAGGTTACATAAAAATTTCACGTTTTGCCGATTCAACTGTTGAAGAATTCAAGGAAAAGCTGAAAGAGCTGAAAGAAAAAGGCATGAAATCACTTATTCTTGATTTGCAGGGAAATGGTGGTGGTTACCTGAACAGGGCTATTGAACTTGCCGATGAATTTCTGTCAGACAAGAAACTGATAGTATATACGCAAGGTCGTTCGCAATCCAGGCAGGATAGTTATTCCTCTTCAACCGGTGGATTCGAAAAAGGAAAACTAGCTGTATTGGTTGATGAAACTTCAGCCTCGGCAAGCGAAATTGTTTCGGGTGCCATACAGGACTGGGACCGTGGCTTAATTATTGGCAGACGCTCATTTGGCAAAGGATTAGTGCAGAAACCTTATCCATTGCCTGATGGAAGTGCTGTGCGATTAACCATAGCCCACTATTATACACCAAGCGGACGCTGCATTCAGAAACCTTATGATAAAGGGGATGAAGATTATGATGAGGATATATCGAACAGGTTTAAAAAAGGCGAATTGTTCTCGCGCGATTCGATAAAATTTATTGATTCACTAAAAGTGTTTACTAACGGCAAGCGCACAGTGTATGGTGGCGGTGGAATAATGCCCGATGTGTTTGTTCCGCTTGATACACAAATGAACAGCAAGTATTGGCAGGATTTGCGCAGAAAAGGCGCACCCAATCAATGGGCTTTAACTTATGTGGACAACAACCGTAAAGAATTGTTTGCAAAATACCCCACCATAGAAACCTTTAAAAGAGATTTTGTGATAGATAAAAACCTGATGGATCAGTTTATTGCCTATGCAGAAAAACAGGAAGTAAAATTAGATACGGCTGGCTTTAAAAATTCAGAAGTATTAATAACCACTGTGCTTAAAGGATTAATTGCACAGGATCTTTGGAATGTTAGTGCTTACTACCAGATAGTGAATGATATCAATAACACTTATAAAGAGGCTGTTAAATCCATAAACGATAAAACATTTGAGCGCAATAAAATTGCAGCCAATTAATTTTCGCTAAACAATTTTTACAAAACGCTCTTCAAAATTGAAGGGCGTTTTTGCTTATCAGAAATATTAAATTTGTTTATCATTTAATGGAAGGTACTTATTATTCATAAAATAAATACGTTGTCAGAAATTTAGCATCATGATTGTTACCACAACCATAACCATAAATAAACCGTTAAAAGAAGTTTGGGATTTTTACGACAACCCCGATAACTTAAAATTATGGCTAACCAATTTTAAAAGTTTTGAACTGATAAGCGGAAACCCGGGCGAAGCCGGTACCAAAGCCAAACATATCTATGAGGAGAAAGGACGTACCATAGTTATGTATGAAACCATAACGGAAAAAATTCCTTATCAAAAACTGAGCGGTATTCTTTCAATGCCCAAAATGATGGAAACTACTATTGAGAATGTTTTTAAAGAAACCGGTAATGACACCACTGAAATGACCTGCACCACTGATACGAAATTTATCATGTTCTCATTAAAGCTGTTCGGGTTTTTAATGAAGAAGGCTTTTCAAAAAAGGTTGGATGATGATTTAAACAGATTAAAAAAAGTGATCGAACAAGTCTGAGCCAATGAAATACCGTGAATTTTTATCGCAATTAAAATTTGAACCGCTGACACCAAAAACCTGGCAAGCCTTTGAAGCATTATTTGGCGAGCGTGGTGCATGTGGCGGATGCTGGTGCATGAACGAGCGATTGAGAAAAGCGGATTTTGAAGAAGGCAAATATGATGGCAACAAGCAGCGCATGAAAGAAATTGTTTGGGCCGGAAAGCCAACAGGCCTGCTTGCCTTTTACGATGGTGAAGCAATTGCCTGGTGTTCACTGGCACCCCGCGAAGAATTTGCAAGAATAGAAAACTCGCGTGTGCACAAACGTATAGATGACCAACCGGTGTGGAGCATGACCTGCTTTTTTATCAAAAAAGAGTTTCGCCATTGTGGCTTATCGGGCGCATTGATTGAAGCAGCGAAAAAATATGCCAGGCAACACAAGATCAAAATTCTTGAAGCTTATCCCGCAATTCCATATGCTGATAAGATGCCTGCATCATTTGCATGGATTGGAATTTATTCAACATTTAAAAAAGCAGGATTTAAAATTGTAAGTCATCAATCAAAAAGCAGGCCTATGGTCAGGTATGAGGTGAAATAAATTTCAATCCTTCGAAAAATAATCAGCGTTTTGATAAATACCTGTTTCCTGTTTTTTGATTTGCATGAGTAAATCGTTTACAAGGCTGCTGGCACCAAAACGAAACCAGTCAGGCGTAAGCCATGCATTACCTAAAGTTTCGCGCAACAGTACCAAATATTGAATGGCCAATTTTGCTGTAGCAATTCCTCCTGCAGGTTTCATTCCTATCATTTTATTTTCTCTGAAATAAAAATCTCTGATCGCTTCTAACATTACACAGGTAACTGGAAGTGTGGCGGCAGGCTGCACCTTGCCTGTAGATGTTTTAATAAAATCTGCTCCTGCATACATGGCCAAATCGCTTGCCTTGCGCACATTATCTAATGTGCTGAGTTCACCGGTTTCGAGAATTACTTTTAGGTGTGCTGCACCACTGGCATTTTTTACTGCAGCTATTTCATCAAACACATAATTATATTCTCCTGCTAAAAAATGCCCGCGGCTGATGACCATATCAATTTCATCAGCGCCTTCATTTACTGCATATTTTGTTTCATCTAATTTGAATTTCAAATTACTCATGCCACTGGGAAATGCAGTTGCTACAGAAGCCACTTTTACTTTGCTTCCTTCGAGGCATTTTTTTGCAGTGCGCACCATATTGGGATAAACACATACTGCAGCAACACTCGGCACATCAAGGCTTTCGTGCGGGCGAATGGCTTTGTTACATAACTGTATCACTTTGCCTTCTGTGTCGCGCGCTTCCAAGGTGGTAAGGTCGCACATGCTTATAGCCAGTTTTAAAGCAGCCACTTTTGATTCTGTTTTTATACTGCGCTTACCAAGCCGTGCTATACGTTCTTCTACGCCTACCTGGTCAACAGGCGGTGAGTTTTTTATAATGCTTCTGATTTCCATTTTTGAATGAATTACTCCAAATGTAAAAAACAATTCTCAGCATTACTCACATTACCTATTTCTCGTAAAAATGCATTTCATCAATGTAGTTGAAAACCGGCAACGGTAAATAGAACCTCACATCCTTTTTATCTTTAATAGCCTGCCTGATAAATGATGCTGAAATTTCCATCAGTGGTGCATCAACATGTTTTACATGAGGATGATTTTTAAATTGTCCACCGTCATTGCCCGGGCGTGGATAAACATAAATTTCATAATCACTTAAAATCATCTCAAAGTTTTTCCATTTATGCAATGTTGCAAGACTGTCAGTACCCATAATCAGGCAAAACTTATGCTCCGAAAATTTTTCTGAAAGATGTGCCAGGGTATGGATGGTATAAGAAGGCTTTGGCAAACCGAATTCAATATTGCTTGCTTTGATTTTTCGAAAATCACCAATTGCTTCTTTTACCAACGTAAGCCGGTGATAGTCCTGCAACAAACTGCCGATTGGTTTCAGGGGATTATGCGGACTCACTACGAGCCACACTTCCTTCAAGTCAGTAAACTCAGCCATATAATTGGCAATAACCATGTGACCGTTATGCACAGGATTAAATGAACCGAAAAACAATCCTATTTTCATGCAATGCGTTTTTTGCAGCTGGTTGATTTATTGCTTGCCATTGAATTGAGCTGTAACCGGCCTAGCGGGAATAATACGACCTGCCATAAAATCATCCAGTAATTTTTGCGCCTGCCACAGCGCAGTTTCCAGGTTATCGTTTACTATTATTTTGTCAAACTTATTGGCATAGGTAAGTTCATGTTCGGCTTTGGCAACTCTGCGCTTTAAGGATTCCTCCGTTTCTGAGGAGCGCGCCTTCAGTCTTTTATGCAATGCTTCAATGGATGGTGGTTGCACAAATACAGCCAGCAATTTTTCACCATATATTTTTTTTATGTTCAATCCACCTTCAACATCCACATCAAAAACCACCGCCTTGCCTTCATTGAGCAGCTTATCCACTTCAGGTTTTAAAGTGCCGTAAAAACCTCCTTCATATACTTCCTCCCATTCAACAAATTCATTGGCGGCAATTTTACTTTTAAATTCATCAACAGTAATAAAATGATAATCTACACCATCAATTTCATTGGAGCGCATTTTTCGTGTAGTTGCACTTACAGAAAAACGCAACTGCGCATTGTTGTTCAGTAAATGATGAACAATGGTGGTTTTACCGCTGCCGCTCGGGCCACAAAATAAAATCAGTTTCAAGTTTGAGGTTTAAGGTTTAAGGTTCTTCGTGTAAGGTTTCTCTTTTCAATAACTTCAAACCTCAAACTTGAAACCACAAACCGGTTATAATACATTAGCAATTTGTTCTTTCATTTTTTCCAGCTCATCTTTCATTTCTACCACATGCTGCTGAATGCCCGCATGATTAGCCTTAGCGCCAAGCGTATTTATTTCGCGGCCTATTTCCTGGATAATAAATCCCAGTTTTTTGCCATTGGCATCTTTCGACTTCAGGTTCTCGATAAAATAATTACAGTGGCTGCGTAACCGGAATTTTTCTTCACTTACATCTAATTTTTCAATAAAGTAAATCATCTCCTGCTCAAACCTGTTTTCATCTACCTGTATGTTTTCATTGATTTCGCTCAGGCTCTGATGCATGCGTGCGCGCAATGCTTTCATACGTTCCGGCTCCAGTTTTTCAATAGATTTAAGGTGTTTCTCAATATTCTTTAACCTGTTGCTGAATTCTTTTTCAAGCATTCCACCCTCCTGCAACCTGAATGAATTGAAAGCCTGTAAAGCAGCTTTGATCAACTTTTCTACACGCTTCCAGGTTTCGTTGTCGACAGAAGTTCTGTCAGCATTTAATACATTAGGCAATGATAAAATTGTTTTTAGGTAATCCGATTCTGCAATTTTATTTTCCTTACCAATAGCGCGTAATTCTTTGATATATGCCTTTATTACTTCACGGTTTAATGTAGCACGCTGATCGTCTCCATTACTTTCCACCGAAATATTTACATCCACCTTGCCGCGTTCTAACTCTTTAATAAGCCACATGCGTAAGTCCATTTCCTTTTCGCGAAAAGCTGATGAAAGTCTCAATCCCAGCTCTAAAAATTTACTGTTCAGCGACCTTATTTCAACTGTAACCACATTACCATAAACTTCGCCTGAAGCGCGACCAAAGCCGGTCATTGATTTTATCATCTGAATTAAATTAGTTTACAAAAGTAAATTTTTAACCTTGTATTTGTCAGGTAAGCTCTTTCTCATCTTCTGGTTGCTTTTTTGTTTCGTTGCTGTGTGACGCAATATACACTCCGGTAAAAATCAAAACTGCAGCTACTAAATGCAGCCACCCGGGATTGCCCTGCCCGTTTAAAACACTCATTAATGTGGCAAACACCGGTTGCGAGTAAATGTAAACACTTACTGATGCCGGGCTGAGGTAACGCAAGCCAAATGAATTGAACAAGTATGCGATAAACGTAGTACCAATAACAACGAATACAATTTTTGGATACAAATCAGCAGGCATGCTATGCCAATCAATTGCAGCAAACTGGGTGTAACCAAACGGCAACACTAATATGCTGCCAAACAAAAAGGTATATTTCATTACCGTTGCCGGATGGTATTTGTGCAATAACGGTTTTGCCATTACAATAAAATAAGCATACGACAGTGAATTGATGAACACCATCATATCACCTGCAAACGTATCATCGCTCATCGAAAATTTTTTTCCAAAAAGGATGATTGATATTGCTCCTGTTAATCCCAATACAATGCCTGTAATTTTTCGTACCGATATTTTTTCATGAAGCACAATGGCAGCAATTATCATTACCTGAATGGGGTTGGTGCACATCATTAATGCGGCATTTATAGGAACTGTTAACGACAAGCCTTTAAAAAACAACAGTTGGTTAATGGCCACACCAAACACTGCTCCTAATGCCAGTTTTTTTAAATCTTTATTGTCAATTTTTTCGAGGATAAAAAAAGTATGCAATACAAAAAACAGAAATGCAGCAGTAAAAACCCTGATTACAATAAATCCAAAGGGCCCGATGTACTGCGGCATAATTTCCTTGGCAACTGAAAAGTTGATGCCGTAAATTATATTGGCTGAAAGAACCGCAATATGAGCCCGAAAAACTTTATTCATACTATAATTTCAAAGTAGCTGCAGAAAAAAGTATTCAGCTACTGAATCCAAAAAAATCAAAAAGCAATAATTAATCCTTAATACTATTTATAATTTTCTTCCCTTTATCTAAATCAAATACCACTTTTACTTTATAGCCAGTCGGCTGATAGTAATTCGCAATAATTCGTTCAATACGGTTTTGAGCCTGTGTAATGTACATTTTATTATTTTCCAGTTGATTGCGGCTTGAGTTGTAAAGCTGTTTTTCCATGCGCTGATAAGAGGTCTTATCATCACTCACAAATACACCTGTTTGACTCATGGTTTGCACTTCGTTTAATTTAAGTTCTAAACTTAAAAGTGTTACCGGTAACAGATGAATAGTAAGCAGCGTGTCAGAAGGTGTTACAATGATATCGGCATTATTCATATCAATGCCATACTTGGCTACATAGGGAATACGCAGGAAAGCAGTATTTTCAAAAAAATACTTTTGAATGGAGCCGGTAACAGATGGATCGAATTGCTTTTCAATTTTTAATTCACTCCGGCCATGTACTTCTAATGATGCCAGTTCAGCTATCTCTTTTATAAAATCATAATTCATGGTATAGGATTGCTGTACCGTTTTTTTGCCGGTTGATTTTCCAATAAAAAATGCTCCTGTTAAGGCAAGGAGTATAAGAAAGATGAAAAAGAATAAACGGATGTGCTGCATTTATTTTAAAATGTCAAAACAGGCTCGCAATATAGGATGATTATTTTTGGTGGACTGTTGGATGAACCATCAAAGTGATAACAAAATTCGACTTATGATTATTGATTCGTAAATCAGAAAAATATTTTCAATAGACTTAAAACAAACTAACATTTTTTACAAGCCCACCATTTGACTATGAAATAGGGTTTACTTCAAGGCTTGCCTGGCAGCCTCCACATTCTTTGGTGAATTGCCAATAAAAATTTTGTCATCAACAATTATAACCGGGCGTTTCAGAAAAGTGTATTCCTGCAGAATGTATTTACGATAATCTTTTTCGGTAAGCTGCATTTCATTCAAACCCCAACCACGAAATTTTAATGCCACCCTGCTGAACAATGCTTCATAACTGCCTGCAAGCTTTTTCATTTCATCTATTTGTTCAGGGGTAATCGGTTCTGTTTTAATATCCTGAAGCAGTACATTTTTTTTTGGCTTTAATTCTTTAAGTATGCGCTGGCATGTAGTACAACTGGCCAGATGATAGATTTTTTGCATTTTTTTTATTTTCCACAAAACAAATCACTTACCAACAAAGTTCAACACCTGCCGGAAAAAAAGTTGTTTCTTTGGATTCTGTTAAAATAAATGGCAATTGTTGCTTTCTTACGTCAGTAAAGGATTTCTAAAAAATAAACAAAAATGCAGGACACTAATTTTGAAATAAAACTCCCGGTTTTTGAAGGACCGTTTGATCTACTTTTATTTTTTATCGAACGTGATGAACTGGATATTCATAACATCCCAATAGCAAAAATCACTAATGATTTTTTAGACTATATGCATCACATGGAGTCGCTGAATATTGAGCTGGCAAGCGAGTTTATTCTTGTAGCGGCTACCCTTATGCGCATTAAAGCAAAACTTTTGTTGCCCCGTTATAAAAAAGATGATGCCGGCAATGAAATTGATCCGCGGCAGGATTTGGTTCAGCAACTGTTGGAATACAAACGCTTTAAAGAAGCATCGGAAGAATTTAAAATGAAGGAAGAAGTTCGTTTAATGAAAGTGGAGCGCGGCAACATTCAGCAGGAATTAGCCCGCATAGCTTTAGAAGCCAATGAAAGCAACTATCAGAGCGAACTGGAAACACTTACACTTTACAAACTGTTAACCACGTTTGAAAAAGTGATGGAGCGTTACCGCAACAGTTCACAAAACAACCACCATGTGGTAAACATTGCTCCATATACCATCGAACAGCAAAAAGATTTTATTACCAACCTGGTTCGTTCGCAAAAACGGTGCGATTTCCATGAAATTTTTTCACATTGCGAAAATAAACTCCATGCCATTTACAACTTCCTTGCTTTACTGGAAATGATTCAAGCCGGATTTGTGGTTGTTGTGATTGGTGAAGGGTTTAATAATTTCTGGATAAGCAGCCCCGAAAATAATTTTTATGCAAACTGATGAACACGCAGTTCTTAAACAATTCAGCAGCAGCAAATTTTTATTGCCTGTTGCCATTGGATTGGCAGTAGCAGGTTTTTTAATCTACAGGAATTTCGACAGCCGTAATTTCGAAAATATTAACTGGACATGGCAATCAACATTATGGATTGTGATGGCTTTTTTTTCGGTGGTAATACGCGATTTAGCGTATATGATGCGTATTCGCGTTCTTACCAATAATGAACTGAACTGGGAACGAAGCTTTATTGTTATTATGCTTTGGGAATGCTCATCGGCTTTGGCTCCCGGAATAATTGGTGGCGGATTTTTCTTTGCCATATTTATACTTAGCCGCGAAGGTGTTAATATGGGGCGGAGTATTTCGGTTATAACCTTTTCATCTTTTCTTGATGGTATTTTTCTGGCAGTAATGGCGCCATTGGTTTATTGGATTGCCGGTAAATCGCAACTGTTTTCGGGCATTCATTTAAGTGGCGCTCTTGGTGCAGGTTTCTTTTATTCCTTTTGGACTGTTTATTTTATCATTCTTGCCTATAAGCTTTTTGTTGCCTATGCGCTTTTTGTAAATCCATACTTTATTAAAAATGCATTGGTGGCTATTTTTTCTGTTCCATTGCTTAGACGTTTCAGGCGAAGTGTGATAGAAACAGGCAATCAGCTCATCATTGCGTCTGAGGATCTGAAAACAAAAAATTTCAGGTATTGGGCGCTGTCAATCTTTGCAACATTCGCATCGTGGACAGCCCGTTACTCAATTGTAAATTGCATTATTCATGCATTTCAGGGCACAGAAGCATTACCTGATTTTGTCATTTATGGCAAACAGGTAGTAATGGGTATTATCATTCTTGTAAGCCCCACTCCGGGTGGAAGCGGCCTGGCCGAAGTAATTTTTAATGATTTCCTGGGTGGATTTATACAACAAGGACTTGCGCCTACCCTTGCATTTTTGTGGCGCTTGTTAAGTTACTATCCGTATATTATTGCTGGAGCAATTATACTTCCCCGCTGGGTACGCAAAAAAGTATTCGATAAAGTATAACTCCGCTAACTTTGATATGCAATTAATGCATCGGCAATTTTGCGGTCGTTGCCTAACCTGGGCACCTTATTCTGTCCGCCTAACTTTCCTTCCGATTTCATAAAATCAATAAAAGCGTTTTTGCGAAGTATGGTAATTTTAAGTGGCTGCAAAATGCTTCCCGTAAGCAAGTCATTATAATATATGTTGCGTTTACGCAGGTTGTTATCAAGGTCGATGGCAAATTCATTGAGGCTGGCAGGTGCATTCGCAAATTCAATAAACCATTCATGATAGGGCAAACCGCCTGGAGGATTTACCTGTGGAGCAACTGTAAACTCTATCACTTCACATGGAAACTTTGCTACCGATTCACTTAAGGCATGCTCAACCTCTTCGCCAATAACATGTTCACCAAATGCAGAAATAAAATGCTTGATGCGCCCAGTTACAACTATACGGTAAGGATTTTTAGAAACAAATTTTATCGTATCTCCTATCGAATATGCCCACAATCCTGCATTCGTACTAAGAATAACAGCATAGTTAACATTTAACTCGGTTTCTTTTAAAGTAATTCTTTTGGCATCGGGATTAAAAAAATCATTGGCCTGAATGAACTCATAAAAAATTCCGGAATTTATATTGAGTAGCATACCGGGTTCATCTTGTTTATCCTGGTAAGCAATAAAACCTTCTGAGGCAGGATAAAGTTCAATGCTGTCTATGCGCTTGCCAATTGAAGCTTCTATTTTATTCCGATAGGGTTCATAGTTTACGCCACCATAAACAAACAATGAAAAGTTTGGAAACACATCCTTTATTTTTTTGACGGTACGTTCAGTAATCCTGTCGAAATACATCTGCACCCATGGAGGTATTCCGCTTATGAGGCTCATGTCCTCATTTATTGTTTCATTAACTATAGCATCAACTTTTTTTTCCCAATCACTAATACAGTTAGTGGCATAAGAAGGCAATTGATTTTTGCGCAGGTAAGACGGAACATGATGATTAACAATTCCGCTTAATCGCCCAACCGGTATTCCGGAGATTGTATCAAGTTCAGGACTTCCTGAAAGAAAAATAAGCTTCCGCGATACAAAATCACTTTTACCGGTTTGTGCAATGTACATAAGCAATGCATTTTTTGCTCCGCTTATATGGTTGCTTATGGATTCCTTTGATATGGGTATGTACTTAATACCCGATGTGGTTCCAGATGTTTTAGAAAGGTATAATGGTTTGCCCGGCCATAAAATATTGCTTTCGCCTTTTTTAATTTTTTCAATGTATGGCTTAAACTCTTCATAGTCGCGCACCGGAACATGCTTTACAAAATCATCGAAGGTTTTTATAAAACCAAACCGATGATCCTTGCCAAAATCAGTATGAGCTGCGCTGCTAATGAGCTGACGAAATATTTTATCCTGGCAGGTTGCTGCATTTGCCGCATCCTTATAAATCAATGCTGCTTTATATTTTGCATAATAGCTTGCTATGGTCGACAATAATGACATAATGCACTTATGAAATCAAATACTCATGTATTCTTTGGGGTTAACCGGATTGCCATTATACCACAATTCGAAATGAAGATGTGGCCCTGTACTTAATTCACCTGTATTACCAATAATCGCAATTGCATCACCGGCTTTAACATAATCGCCAATGCTCTTAAGCAGGGCTGAATTATGCTTGTAAATACTGAATAAGTTATTGCTATGCTGAACTGCTATTACATAACCTGTTTCAGAGGTAAAACCGGCAAAAACAACTGTTCCGTCAAGGGTGGCTTTAATTGCTTCATTGGGCTTGCCAACTATATCAATTCCATAATGTTTTTGTTTGGCATTAAACTCTTCAGTAATTGTACCATTTAATGGTGTGAAAAAATAGAATCCGGCAATGCTATTCGAAATATCTCCTTCATCATCCATGGCTAGATCGTACTGATTTTGTGATTCTATTATGCTTCTTAAAATAGAATCTTCTTCTGATTTTACCAGCGTTGTTATTGGTTCGGGTTTGGTAATGGATGCTGTGTCTTTTACTTGTTCGCTTCCTGCTTTACCCGAAATTACCTTGTTAAGATTTTCTATATAGGTTGCCTGAGTGTTAACCTTGTTTATTAATGAATCTGTTTTAAGTGACAGATAAATTAGGTTACGTTTCATACCTACATCGGCATAGCCGGGTATATACTCGCGCAAAGGTGTAAATGCAATAATATATGTGGTAATGGTTATTAATAAAATAACTATCAGTCCTGTTATAATAAATGTTTTAAGTGGGGTAAGCCGTAATGCAAACTTTTCTTCAAAAGTCTCTTCCTTCATAATTACCAGCCTAAGCTTGGTACGGCTACGGCTTATTAAGTATTTTATGAATTTGTTTTGTGCCACTATTTTGACAAACTAAATTATGATTAACGGCAAATATCTAAATAAACAGCAGTGGTGTAAAAATTTTAGGTTCTGTTTGACAATATGGTAATTAATATACATTTACCGCCTCAAAATTGAATTATTAAAAATAAAATCTTATGAAAAAATTACTACTTCTTACATCGTGTTTCGTGTTTTTATGCGGAAGCATAATTGCACAGGTTAACAAAGCGAATCCAAAACGCGACAAATCTAATCCTGCATCTTTACGAGTTCAAAGTGCAGTTACACCACACACCGCAAAAAAGTATGGTAATGGCAACGCTACCGTAAATGCTTTATCCGGCTGGTATTCTGAAGGATTTGAAGGCACATTTCCACCTGCAGGTTGGCAGATAATTGATGCGCAGGACCCTACTTACATATGGGAACAATCTACTACAAATCCTTACGAAGGTGCTGCATCTGCTTATATCTCGTACACCTCCACTATTGGTATATTAGGCGAGGATTGGATGATTTTACCGCAATTTACTGTGGCAAGCACTGATTCGTTTTCATTTTTTTTAAGACCAGAATTCTTGCCTTATCCTCCTGACTCAACATTAATCCTTATTTCTACAACAGATAGTGCTCCTTCAAGTTTTACAACTGTACTTGCTACATTAGCTGAAGGCTTGAATTACCCAACTACTACTACCTATGGATATTATGCATATTCACTTTCTGCTTATGCCGGCCAGGATATTTACGTTGCAATTGTAAACATCAATGACTATGGTGATGGTATATTTATTGACAAAGTGTCAATTGGAACTAAACCAGGTATTGATGCAACAAGCTATAGTATAGACGCTGCTCCTTATGGTGCAGTAGGTGCAACAACATCACCAACTGCTACTTTCCTGAATAACGGAAGTTCTACACAGACTTTTGATGTAACGATGACTATAACCGGTGGTTACAGTTCAACAAAGACCATTACCAACCTTGCCGGTGGTGGTACTCAGCAGGTTACATTTGATCCATGGACTCCGGCCACTGCAGGAAACTATATTATTACCACGCAAACATTGTTATCAGGTGATGCAAATCCTGCTGATGATACGTTGTCAACATCAGTAAATATTATGGATGGATTTACCAACTATGGATGGATTTCAGGTGCTGATATGAGTACTGCCTATTTTGATCCTGCTGCAGCTTCATTAAATACCAATGATACTTCTTACTTATTTCATTTAGGTGGCGCTGCTGCTGCAATTGTTGCTGAAGCTGATAGGTATGCCCCTTATAATAATACATGGACTCCTATTAATTCACTTACAACAGGAGCATATGTTGCAGGCGGTGCAGGTGTTAATGGCAAAGTATATTTTATCGGTGGATACAATCCAAACTTTACTCCATTGGCTGATAACCAGGTTTACGATATGACTACTGGCAACTGGGGTTCAGCAGCTGCAATGCCAATACCTGTTGGAGATTTTGCAATAGGAATTTATGGCGACTTAATTTATTGTATCGCTGGTTTTGATGGAACTTCAGATCAGGATGCTGTTCAGATTTATAACACCACTACTGATACATGGACAACCGGTACTGCTTATCCATATGCATCAGCAGGTTTAAGAGGTGGTATTGTTGGAAATAAAATTGTTGTTTCAGGTGGTTATGCACAATCAGCTGGTGCTCCAGCAGCTACAACTTATGTAGGAACAATCAATACTTCAAACCCATCTAACATTACATGGGCACAGGTAGCTGATTATCCTTCAGGACCAATCAGCCGTCATGGCGGTGCTGGTTCATTAATTACAGCTTCAGGCCTTGTTGTATTTACAGGTGGTGATCCTGCAGGAACTGGTGCTAATGCTCGCGGTGAAACTTTCGGATATGATGTTAATTCAAATTCATGGAAAATAGGACCTGCAAAAATTACTGCTGCTAATAATATTTGTAACATGGCACCTGTAGTGCATAACGACAGTCTTTATTTAGCTGCAATTGGAGGTTATGATGGAGCTAATGCCCTGGCTGTTAACGAATGGCTTAACCTTGGTGCTTATCAGATTCCATCTGCTATCGTAGAAAACAATGATATACTTAATACTTTCAGTGTAAATCCTAATCCGGTTACAAATGCCGCTACAATTGCTATTTCACTTAAACAATCAAGCAACGTTAAAGTTGCCATTACAGATGTTTTAGGAAATGAAGTTGCCGTATTAAACGATCAGAATCTTACTCAGGGAAAACATAAGTTCAACTGGAATGCTTCTGAGTTTTCAAAAGGAATTTATTTCTGCAATGTAACTGCTAATGGAAAAACCATTACAGAAAAAGTTGTGAAGTACTAGTACAATAATTAATACCAAAAAATAAGCCCTCTTCATTTTATTGAAGAGGGCTTATTCATTTAAAATAAATAACAAGCTACTTGCGCTCGTTATTAATAGCCTCTACTATTGCTTCTATATTTTTTAATGAATCATCATCCTTAATTACACATTGCTCAGCCCCTTTGGCTATAGTTTGGGCAGCAATGCCGTAATGTTTAAGTTGGGTAAGCATTATTACATGTATATCCGGATCAGAGTCTTTAATTTTGTCAAGAACAACCAATCCGTTCGAATCATTTTTCATGTTACCATCCAGGTGATAATCAACAATAATAACATCAGGCGATTGGCTTAATTGTTGCAAACATTCATCACTATCGGTAAATAACTTAACATTGTACCCCGCATTTGATTTTAAATGATATAATAACTTATTACCAAAATCAAGATCGTCATCTAAAATGAAAATTGACAAAGGTGGGTTATGACTCATAATTTTTTCTATTATTTTAAGTTACAATTATTGAAATTTTACCATTCAAAGATGGTAATTTTTGCAGGTTATTTTACTATTTGAAATCAAATTGCTATATTTAAGACATAATCACAATCAATTACTTTCTAAATATGATTACGATTGCCAAGACGCCTAACCCCAAAAACACGGTTTCACCCGAAACATTAATAGCTGCTTTTGAATTATTGTGCACCGCAAAGGCTCTCACCGAACTTTACGAAGAAAACTTTGCTGTTGTTTCAAAATACGTTCATGCCACATCACGCGGCCATGAAGCCATACAAATAGCACTTGGGATGCAATTATTGCCCCAGGATTTTTTAAGCCCTTATTACCGTGATGACAGTTTACTGCTTGCAATCGGGAATAAGCCGTATGACCTGATGTTGCAATTGCTCGCTAAGCGCGATGATCCTTTTAGCGGTGGTCGTACTTACTATTCGCATGCAAGCCTCCGCAGGGATGACATGCCGCGCATGATTCATCAATCATCAG
>JBGARN010000051.1:0-27421 GCA_044230205.1 Bacteroidia bacterium | reverse complement strand
TTTAGTTAATAAAAAAATTACTGAGAACAATACACGAAGATTTTCATTTAGTGAGCAAAATGGCAGATATTCAGTGAGTGTTTTAGATTCAGGTAGTTTTTTTGTTTCTCCACAAATTATCAATCATTACAATGTAATACCTGCTTCGCACTATGTTTCCTTTAACGGCATAAATCAAACGGATTCATTAAACGATTTTGCATTTCAACCTTCAGGTGTAATAAATGATTTGCGAATTAACATCACTCCTTTAACTGCATTCCGTTCAGGCTTTAATGCAACCTACACCATGCATTATGAAAATGTAGGCACAACAACATTAAATGCGTCTGTAGTATTTTATTTAAATGACACAAATTATAACTATGTTTCATCATCAGTCAATCCTTTCCTGGTTACTGCAGACTCTGTAGTATGGAATAACATTTCATTAGCACCTTTTCAATCAGGAGATATAACGGTTACCGTATATGTAAACCTGGGCTTGCCAATAGGCAAACAGCTAAATGCACTGTGTTTAATCAGTCCTTTGGCTGGTGATGCCACACAAGGAGATAACTGGGGTTCATGGAAAGTATTTACTACAGGCGCTGTTGATCCTAATGATATACTTGTTGATGAAGACACTTTAACTACAGTGCAGCTTGCAGGGCAGCCGTATCTTGAATACATCATCCGTTTTCAGAATACCGGGAATGATACCTGTTTTAATGCAAAAATTCTAAATCCTATTGATACTACTCGACTAAAAATAAAAACGTTTGAATTAGTCGCTTCATCACATCCTGTTAATCTTAAATGGATACCGTGGGAACGTAACATGGAGTTTAAATTTAATAAAATCCTGCTTGCTGACAGTAATACTAACGAACCGCTTAGTCATGGTTATGTTCGTTACCGGATAAAGCCCAAAACGTATTTGCATGCAGGGAAAAAAATAAATAATGCTGCAGCTATTTATTTTGATTACAATAATCCTGTAATTACCAATACAGCATCAACCATAATCGTATTGCCGACAACTTATGCTACTGTTTCAGCATCGGCATGTAGTAGTTATTTATCGCCAGGCGGTAATTACACGTGGACAACAACAGGAACTTATACCGATACTCTTGTTAATATATATGGCGGAGACAGTATCGTAACCGTAAATCTAATGATCAACAACACTACATCGGTTATCAATTCAAGCGCCTGTTACATTTACACTTCACCAAGTGGTAATTATCTATGGACAACAAGTGGCATTTATCATGATACCATACCAAACACTTCGGGTTGCGATTCAATTATTACCATTAATCTTTCAATTGAAAATAATACGAATTCAACCATTAATGTTAATGCCTGCGATAGTTATATTTCCCCAAGTGGTAATTATTCCTGGACAACAAGCGGCACCTATAATGATACTTTACCTAATGCCACAGGCTGTGATTCTATTATTACAATAAACCTCTCAATAATTAATTCATCAATATCTGTTATCAATGCGAACAGTTGCTACAGCTACACATCACCAAGTGGAAATTACATATGGACAGCAAGCGGCACCTACAATGATACTTTACCTAATGCCACAGGCTGCGATTCAATTATTACCATTAATCTTTCGATTAATAATTCATTATCACTAATCAATGTCAATACTTGCAGTAGTTACACATCTCCAAGTGGTAATTATACATGGACTGCTACAGGCCTTTATCTTGACACAATTCCAAATACATCAGGGTGTGATTCGGTTATTGTAATTAACCTTACTATAAATAATTCATCATCCACAATCAATGTAAATTCCTGTACCGGCAGTTATACTTCACCAAGCGGCAATTTCGTGTGGACTAACAGCGGAGTTTACTATGATACCATACCTAATGCAGCAGGTTGTGATTCAATGATGATGATACTGCTGTCTGTTATAGCAGTTGATACTACTGTTACCAACAATGCTCCATTGCTTATAGCCAATGCTGCCGGTGCTGTTTACCAATGGATTTATTGCGATTCCATTGAGTTACCGGGCGCAACTAACCAAAACTTTACAGCCACAGCCAATGGAGCATATGCAGTAATAGTTACACAAAACGGTTGTACCGATACCTCCTCCTGCTATATAATTATCAATGTAGGTTTAGCAGAGCAAATTTTTTCAAGCGCCATTTTTGTTTCGCCTAATCCATTCAACAGCGAGCTTACAATATTCAGTAATCAGCTGAAAGACAAAGCAGAATTAAAAATTTATGATGTGTTTGGAAGAATAGTTTTTACCATGCCCATCACAACTTTACACACAAAGCTTGAAACGCAAAACTTTTCATCCGGAGTTTATTTTGTTGAAGTGAAAACTGATAAAGGAAGCGTGATGCAGAAAATCATCAAACAGTAAAACGGAGTATCTTAAAAGTGTTTTCAAAATCCTTCTTAAATATTTATCAATATCAACATTGCTCTATTATTGCAATGATTAGTTTCCTATAAGAAATCATTTATAACATGACCATAAACGAAGCACAGCAAACAGTTGACAACTGGATTAACACAATTGGAGTTAGATATTTCAACGAGCTTACCAATATGGCCTTGCTTACCGAAGAAGTGGGAGAGTTAGCGCGCATCATAGCCCGCACTTATGGTGAGCAATCGTTTAAGAAAAGCGATGAAGCAAAAAACCTGGCTGATGAAATGGCTGATGTTTTGTTTGTATTGATTTGTTTGGCTAATCAAACCGGTGTTAATCTTGAAGAGGCTTTACAGCATAATATTAAAAAGAAAACCGCCCGCGATAGCGAGCGGCATTCATCAAATAAGAAAATCAATCGGAAATAAAACTATTGTATGCTGTTGTTTATTTTCTTGGCTCCTATAGCCGTCATGAAAGGTTTATTTTTACCTCATCAATAGTTTTTCCCGGATTTAAGATGTCAGAGTTTAAAACTTACGCCTAACTTGAAGGAATAGGTATTGACTTTTGCAAAATTGTATTCAGCGCCAAGACGCACCACCGAAATTTGTGCAACGGTACCCACCATGCCCTGTGCACCCGATACCCATTCATCCTGCAGGTCAACAACCTCGCTTTTTTCATGCCCATATGAACCATAAACTGAAACACCAGCATAAGGTGAAATTGAAATCCAGTTGGAATAAATAGCAATCTTTTTGCTTGCGAGTACATCAAATCCGCATACTGCAAGGTTTACATCTTCAGGGCCGTACAATGAACCGAGATTAGCGCGTGTAGAAACTGCCCAGTTTTTAGTAGTGTCATTAACCAGGCTATACTGAAACTGCGCCCCGGCAACACCATAATTGGCACCCGGCCTATAGCTCCAATACAATGCGCCATCTATTTTACGTGATATCCCTGCTCTGAGCATTAAGCCCGGAAATGGAAGATCACTACCTCCCACCAGCCAATGCTCTTCATTAGGATGAACAAAGGTGTTATTCCATGCATCCTGTGTTTCGTCAATGCCTGTGTTCCATTGCAGCACAGCCACCTCAAACCGGCCTGCACCCATCGGTTTGGCATCGGTTAACGGTCGGAAGTACGTAACGAGGCCGGCTTCCTGGGTAAACTGGTGCCATGCCTCCTGGGTTAGTGATGGATCAAGCTGTATGGAGCACTCTTTCCATTTTGAACTAAGATGCAGATGAGGTTCCTGAGCCATTGTAAAGTTTACCATTGTACTTACAGCAATTGCAGTAAGAATTAATTTAATCTGTTTCATTTCTTTTGATTTTTTAAATGTTTTTTGATAATAATTTATGAGGCAAAAAAACATCATTACCAAAGGAGCATCGCCCCACCTTGTAAGGTGGCACCACCATGATTTAATAAATAACTGGTTGAATATTAGGGTTTTGAAAAAGTTGAAACCATTCCCTGAAGCATGAACCCTAATTAATGTCTTCCACTTTTACATTAAGCTGCTTCAGGTATTCAGTTGGAGACAATCCGGTAACCTTTCTGAAGTTTCTGTTGAACGATGTTTTGGAATTAAATCCGCATTCAAAAGCAATAGAAAGCAGGGTAAATTTTTGATTTTTCCCATTCTGTGCCAACCGGTAAAACTCTTCAACCCGTTGTTCATTGATGTAATCATAAAAATTTTTTTTGGCCACTGAGTTGATCACCTGCGACAAATAGTTGGGATGAACATTCAGCTGTTGAGCTGTTTCACCAAGGGTTAGTTCGGGGTTGGTGTATAATTTATCCTGCCCCATTAGTTGTGTAAGCTGTTCATAAATGCGAAGTAATTCTGCCTCATCCAAACCCGACTTTTGATACTTTACTTTTTCATCTTCTGTTTTTTCCGGAGCTGCAGCAGGCTGTATATTCATATTTTCTGAATTTGAAGTTGAGGGTTGTGAAGCAGGTTCGGTGTTTATACTTTCAACCTTATTAAATCGCGGTGATTGTTCCACAAAATTCTTAGTTGGTTGATTGCCGGCAGGATTGTTTACGGTAAAAATTGGCGTTTGCCTTATGCCGAAAAATCCGATGAAAAGAATAAAAAAAACCACTGCAGCAAAAATATATTGGTCATTGGTGAAAATTACAAATAGCCATATGATACCTATTCCAAACATCAGGTATTGAATCCAGTCGAGGTTAATTTTTTCGGTGTTGGAAAACAGGTTTAAAATATTTCGTTTGTGTTTTCTGTGGAGCAGCATCGTTAAAATAACATATACAATTCCTGAAACTATTAATGCAGCAACAAGCACACTGATGAATTTTTTATAATCAGTTCCACCTTGCTTAACAACTGCAATTTTCTGCTCAGCGGATAAAAGAAAAAATGGCATTAAGTATAAGTAGCTTACTAATGCAGGTATAAAATGTAAAAGATATTTTTTATTGGAAACATTAAGGTTGCCTGTAAGCGCTTTGGCATATAAATATAAAAAAGGCCCGTGCATAAGCGGAAACGGAAATTGAATGGCAAGCAAATGGGGATAAGAAAATATTTTACCGGTGGTAAAAAGATAGAATAAGAACAAGTGAAAACCAATAAGCGCCAGCCAGCAGGCAAGAATAAAATCGGCTGATGATTTGCCTTTTTTGGCAACCAGTAATAGCAAAAGAAATATTGTAATTACTACTCCGGATAGATAAAACATTTTGGTTTTATATCAGCTTACTTGTTTAAAAGGTGATACACAAAGTAACTTAAAAAACAACTACCTGAGAACAAGTTATTGCAGCAAGAAACTTATAAATGACAAGGGTTGACGGCAAAGCCTTTTGAAGAATGCTAAGCTGAAATGGATATTAAATTATTATAATACCTTTAATTCTCAATACCGAAAAAAACCCTTTACATGAAATCACAATTCTTTATTGTTATAGTTATTAGTTTACTGTGCACAAATCACCTTAAGGCACAGTGCAATTACAACAATGCGGTGATGTACCTTGTAACAACCGACTCCGATTTTGTTGCAGGCAGTTTGCGTGATGCTATTAACCAGGCAAATATAGATAACACCGGAGGCATTATTGTTCCCGTTTCTGCAGATACACTTTACTTACAGGCACCGCTTCCTGATATCACTACTGATTATCTTGGTATTTTTCCAAACGTTACTGTTATTATAGATGCAGGTTTCACGTTTACAGATCCGGGCCCGCAGATTACTGCGTCAAATTCCTGCTGGGGTGCTTATGTGAAATTTATCAATGTTGCTCCCGCTTATTATAGTGTTACAACAACATCGGATGCAGGTTCAGGTTCACTACGCGAAGCCATTTCAAAATCTAATTTTTCTGAATCGGGTGATATTATCTCCTTCAATATCCCTGGTATGGCGCCACATACTATCAGCCCGTTAACTGAGTTGCCTCTGATTGACATGCCTTTAACCATCGATGGAACTACACAACCTGCCAATGGCTATGCCGGAACCGCACCTAAAATTATTTTAGATGGCACAAACAAGACTTTTACCGGTTTACATTTTGATTACTACTATTTCAATCACCTTTATGATGCAGCTGCATATGGTTTACACATTCGCAATTTTGATTATGGAATAAATAGCAGGCATTCGCGTAATTTTACATGTGGTTCGGCTACAAAAAGAAATGTGATCAGTGCCAATAATTATGGTGCTAATTTTACATACGACAGCACACTTACATTTGAAAACAATTATGTGGGTACTAGTGCAGATGGCGATTCAGCCGATGGCAATCTCCATTTTGGTATATCATTAGTTGGCGACTCTGTTGGCTATCGTTATTTTCTGAACAATGTAATTTCAGGGAATGAATCGGGCCTGGTGATTTACACCAATGCAGGTGGTAATGTTCCCATTTCCGATATACAAATTAAGGGAAACCTGGTGGGTACTGATAAAACCGGCTCCTATGCAATTCCAAACTTGAATTATGGTATAGAGGCCGGAGACAATTATGCTTTAATAGGTGGAATTAATCCCGGTGATGCTAATTTATTTTCAGGTAATTGCATTAACTCTCCGGTTATTGGAAAAGCAGCGTTGGCAATAGGAAAATATTGTAAAGTTATTGGCAATAAATTCGGAACCAATCTTGCCGGTACTGATACCATTCGCAACGCCTATGGCACTTCAGTTTATATTTTTGGTGATGCACAGGTTGGTGGTTCATCTAATGCCGAAGGAAATTTAATTGCTGCAAGTAGCCGGGGTATTTATACACTTGGCGGAAGTTCATTGATTCAAAACAATATTATCGGAACTGATGCGGGCGGAACCCTTAACTGGGGTAATACTTATGCCGGAATTGACCTGTTTAGCGATAACAACATTATATTATCAAATGTGATAAAAAATAACCAAATAGGAATTGATATATCAGGAGGAAGTAATCACGATAGTATTTTAAATAATGATATAAGTAATAATTCGCTCAACGCTATCAGGAATAATGGCAATTACAATGTGTTTTCGCAGAATAGTATTGCCAATAATAACTTTGGAATTGTCAACCAGGCAGGCGGCAACAGCAATATAGCTGCTCCACAATTTTTTTATACAACTGCCGATAGTGTTGCCGGAAGCGCCTTGCCCGGAGCAAAAGTGGAATTGTTTCATAGTGAATCATTAAATAATACTGCTCAGGGAAAAGACTATATAGTAACTGTTACTGCCGATACTTCGGGTAATTGGGAATATCATACCATTGTGCCATTACCAAATCCTTTAAAAATTACCGCAACTCAAACTGACAGCAGTGGTAACACTTCTGAATTTACAATATTATGGCAGCAGGCAGCCCCCGATGTATGGCCGGGTGATTGTAATTATGATTTAACCGTTGACAATTTTGATTTTCTGTATCTTAATCTTGCACTCAATGATACCGGGCCGGCACGTGCAGGAGCAAGTATAAACTGGTTTGCTCAGCCTGCAGGCAACTGGCAAAACAATTATGCCTCGGGCATCAATCACAAACATGCTGACTGTGACGGAAATGGCATAGTTGAATTAATTGACAGCAATGCCATTCTATTCAATTTTGGACAGGTGCATCTCTTTAAAAATCCATTGCCTTCCAATACCAATGCTCTTGACGTTTATGTTACTTCCAATAAAGATACTGTTGCACCGGGTGATACTGTAACATTTACCCTATATGTAGGTAATACTGTTCCGGTCGACTCACTTTTTGGCATCTCGTGGAATTATTATTTCGATCCGCTTTATACTGATACCAATTATATCAGTGCCGATTACAGTAATTCTGCATTAGGCGTTTTACACAGTAACATGGAGTCATTGCAGAAAAATTATTTTCCGCAGGGGTATGTTGATGTAGCATTATGCCGTACAGATAAAACAGATACTACCTCAGTTAACGGAGTACTGGCAACACTTTCACTTAAAACCAAAGCAAGCATATCAAGCGTTTCAACGCTTACGTTTAGCACCTGGTTAATCAGGGGTTTAACCGCTTCAGAAACATTCTTGAATTTTATTGCTAATGATGTGAAAGTGGTAATTGACCCTGTTCTTCTAACTGTACAAGATAACGCTCAACAAGGCTGCTTTGTGTATTATGCCAACCAAAGCTATATTGTTACACATTTGGCTGATGGATATCCTTCGTGCATTCTTGAAATATATTCTATCACTGGAGCATTAATGCAAACAACTTTAGTCAAGCCGGAAACAGAAAAAACAGATGTACAGGAACTACCTCAGGGTGTTTATCTTTACCGGTTAATTACTCCCTACAAAACATTCAATGGGAAATTTTACAAAAACGAAAAATGATTAATCTGTTTATCAGCATATATAGTTTCATCAGCCTGGTTTTTCATCCTTACTATTTAAGTGTTACTGAGATTGATCACAATGCAAAAAATAACAGCATAGAGGTAAGTTGTCATATTTTTACAGATGATTTGGAAAAGGCGTTGAGGTTAAGAAATAAAAATGCTATTGACCTTACACAGCCTGCAGACAAAGCTTCAGCAGAACAACTCGTGAATGATTATATACAGGAAAAACTGAAAATAACCATTGATGGAAAAGCCGTTCCACTAAAGTATCTCGGATATGAAATTATTGAAGATGCCGTGTGGACTTACTATGAAGGCGAAAGTATTCCAGCCATAAAAACTATTAAAGTGTACGATGCCATTTTATATGAACATATTAAAGAACAAAGCAACCTGGTGCATATAACAGTTAATGGCAACCGAAAAAGCGTGAAACTGCTGAACCCTGCATGTGATGCTGAATTTGCTTTTTAAAAAATTGACTCAGTTACAAATCATCTGTCCAGCCCTTTTACTTCGACTCCCTGAAATAAATCTCAATTGGCACGCCAGTTAAATTAAAGTGTTCGCGAATTTTATTTTCGACAAACCGCTTGTAGGTGTCTTTAATGTAGTTAGGATGATTGCTGAAACAGGCAAACTTTGGCGTTTTGCCCGGTAATTGTGTGATGTATTTAATAGTTATGAGTTTTCCTTTGGTAGCAGGCGGAGGGCTGCTTTCAACATAAGGTAAAATTTGCTTGTTCAGTTGCGAAGTAGGGATATGTTGATTCCTGTTTTTGTAAACTTCAATTGCAGTTTCTAACGCCTTATGTATCCGTTGTTTGTTTACCACCGAGGTAAAAATCACCGGCACGTCAGTAAATGGGGCCAGTTTTGTCTTTATTTCTTCCGTATATCGTTTGGTTGCGTTGGTATCTTTCTCAGCTAAATCCCATTTGTTAACTAAAAAAACAACGCCCTTTCGATTGCTCTGTACCAAATGAAAAATGTTCAGATCCTGAGCTGACAAACCCTGTGTGGCATCAATCATAAATATGCAAACATCGCATTCTTCAATAGCTCGAATAGTTCGCATTACAGAATAATATTCGATATCCTCATGCACATTCTTTTTTTTGCGTAAACCGGCAGTATCAATAAGGTAAAAATCAAATCCGTAACTTTTATAGCGGGTATAAACCGTATCACGTGTGGTGCCTGCCAATGGAGTAACAATAGTTCGTTCCTCACCTATTAGTGCATTCAGCAATGAAGATTTTCCAACATTAGGCTGTCCGATTATGGCTATTTTCGGAATGTCCTCTTCAAGAGGTTGTTCCGTTTTAAATTCCTTTACAAGTTCGTCCAGCAATTCACCAGTTCCTGAACCATTAACAGCAGAAAGAGGATACAATTCGCCCAGCCCAAACTTGTAAAATTCACCGGTTTCGAGAAGGCGTTTGTTATTATCTACTTTATTCACCACCAGAAACACCTTCTTTTTTGATTTTCGAAGGAGCCTGGCAACCTCTTCATCCAAATCGGTTACCCCCGTTTCAACATCAACAACAAAAAGAATTACAAATGCTTCGTCAATGGCTGTTATAACCTGTTTCCTAATTTCTCCTTCAAAAATATCTTCACTGCCGTGAACATATCCACCGGTATCAATCACACTGTATTCTATGCCATTCCACTCTCCTTTACCATAATGCCTGTCGCGGGTTACACCCGACTGCTCTCCCACAATGGCCTTACGTGAGGCAGTTAACCTGTTAAACAGGGTTGATTTGCCTACATTCGGACGCCCAACAATTGCAACAATATTTGACATGATTATAATCTAGGGCGCGAAGATATTTTAAAAATAATAGTCAGGGTTTAATTTGCAGTTAATAAGGGTCTGAAGCCCATATTGTTTAAGAATGCTACTAATATCTGTCACCTTTGTTTGTATTGAATATTTTTTTTCCTTTGCCACTTGTCTAAAAATAATAGCACATAACCTTATCTCTTTATGAAAAAATTATCCATTCTCTTGATGGTGTTTGCATTAGCAACCATTCAGCCACTTATCGGTGCAACCAAAAAAGAGAAGTCGCCCTCCCCTAAAGGAGACAAAGCCTATAATGAAGGCCGTTATTATGATGCCATTACCCTCTACAAAAAGGCATATACCAAAAATAAAAAAGCTCCTATGCAGGCTGTTGCCGCTTACCAGGCTGGTGAAAGTTATCGCCAGATGAGCGACTGGAAAAATGCTGAAGAATGGTATGGCAAAGCGGTTCAGGCCAAGTCAAAAAACCCGTTAGCAACATTACGTTATGCCGATGCTTTGCGTTCTAATGGAAAATATGATGAAGCTACTGCCCAGTATAATGCTTACAAAGAACTGGCACCATCTGATCCTATGGGAGAAATGGGTGTTCAATCGTGTAAGGCTTCACAGGGTTATAAAGATAAGCCAACGCGTCATCGTATTGAAAACATGAGCGCCTTAAATACAGTTTACCATGACTACGGAACATCTATGTCCAAAGCTGATATGAATACCCTTTATTTTACCTCATCACGTGTGGAGGCTTCAGGAAAAGATAATGATGCTGGTTATGGTGAAAAGTTCTTTGATATTTTCAAATCAACCAAAGATAACAATGGCCGTTGGAGTACTCCAATTGCATTAAGTGCACCATTAAATGGTGAGGCTAGCGATGGTTCAGTAACTGTTGATGCCACAGGCAACACTATGTTTATTACCCGTGTTGAAAAAGTTAAAGGCAAAAATTCACAGGGCAAAATGTATACATCAACATATGCTAATGGAAAATGGAGCGATTTAGTTGCTATGCCATGGAACAGTGATGATTATACTATTGGTCAGCCTACTCTTTCATTAGATGGTACTACCCTTTATTTTACTTCTGATATGCCGGGCGGACAAGGTGGCAAGGATATCTGGATGAGCAGGAATGAAGGTGGCACATGGGGTTCACCTGTTAATTTAGGCACAGCCGTGAATACTGCAGGAGATGAAATGTTTCCGACAATTACTGATGGAGGAAAATTATATTTCGCTTCAAACGGGCACCCAGGTATGGGCGGTTTGGATTTATTTTCAACCAGCATGGAAGGTGGAAGCTGGTCAGCGCCTAAGAATTTAATGTCTCCAATGAATTCAGGAGGTGATGATTTTGCTATCACATTTTTATCTACTGACAGCGGTTTTATTTCTTCAAGCCGCGAAGGTGGCCAGGGAAGTGATGACATCTATATGTTTGTAAAGCCTCCACTGGTATTTAATGTATCAGGACGTGTTTATGATACCGATACAAAAGAAAGTATCAATGGAGCAACCGTTGAATTGTTTGGCAGCGATGGAACTTCATTAAGCGTTAAAACCGGTGCTGATGGAATGTACACTTATCCATTGAAAGAAAACACTTCTTATAAATTATCAGCATCCTATACCGGTTACCTTACTAAATACCACGAAGTATCTACCATTGGACTTGAAGATGACAGGGCATTTAATAAAGACTTTGATTTCCCATTAAAGAGTACTGCTCATGCAATCGAGTTGCCTGAAGTATTCTATGATCTTGACAAAGCAACACTTCGTCCTGAATCAGCAGCTGCACTTGATGGTTTAGTAAAAACACTTGATGAAAATCCTACTATAACAATCCTGTTAACAGCCAATACCGACTTCCGTGCTGACAATGCTTATAACATGCGCCTGTCAGACAGACGTGCTAAAGCCTGTTATGATTACCTGATTAAAAAAGGTGTTCCTAAAGACCGCCTGAAAGCAGAAGGTAAAGGTGAAACTGAGCCTAAAACAATTGGTAAAGATTTCGCAAACTATCCTCCGTTTAAAGAAGGTGATGTGTTAACTGAAGACTTTATCAAGAAATTAAATAAGGACGATTTCGAAAAAGCAAATCAATATAACCGTAGAACAGAATTCAAGGTGTTAAGAACAGATTATGTTCCTCATTAATTGAAACGGTTATTAAAAACTTAAAGAGCATCCCGAAAATCAGGATGCTCTTTTTTTTTACAGGCACTGAATTTATTCCAGCCCGGTGAACCATCTTTAACTATTAGAGATAAATTTGCATCAAATTATAAGTAACGTGACTGCAGCAACTTCAAGATATAGCCAAAGGGGTGTAAGTGCCGATAAAGAAGACGTACATCGTGCCATAAAGAATGTAGATAAAGGGTTGTTTCCAAAGGCATTTTGCAAAATCGTACCTGATTATATTGCCGGAGATGATGCATGGTGTAACATAATGCATGCTGATGGTGCTGGCACCAAATCATCACTGGCTTATGCATATTGGAAAGATACCGGTGATTTGTCTGTCTGGAAAGGCATTGCACAGGATGCGCTAATAATGAATATTGATGATTTATTATGTATTGGGGCTACTGATAACATTTTGTTGTCATCAACTATTGGAAGGAATAAAAACCTTGTTCCCGGTGAAGTTATCAGCGCAATTATTAACGGGACAGAGGAACTTGTAGAAGATTTAAGAAAATATGGCGTGAACATTTTTACTACCGGGGGTGAAACTGCAGATGTTGGTGATTTGGTCAGGACTTTAATTGTTGACTCAACGGTAACCTGCCGTATGCGCAAAGACCATGTAATTAATAACGCCAATATAAAAGCAGGTGATGTTATTGTAGGTTTGGCTTCTTATGGTAAGGCCAACTATGAAACTGAATATAACGGAGGTATGGGCAGTAATGGTTTAACCTCTTCCCGACATGATGTGTTTTCGAAAAGCATAGCCAAAAAATATCCTGAAACTTTTGATAATGCATTACCCGATGAATTGATTTATTCAGGCCAATTAAACCTTACAGATACGGTTGAAATTGCAGATAATGAATATCGGATAACCAACGCTAATGGCAATGAAATTTACAGATCAGATAACTATCATCCTCAATCTTCCAGCACTAACAACCCGAATATTATTACCGAAAAAACTACAGCTGGCAAACTGGTTTTATCACCCACCCGCACCTACGCACCGGTTATTAAAGAGATTTTAAATAACTACAGAAGTCAAATTCATGGCCTGGTACATTGCAGTGGTGGCGCTCAAACCAAAGTGCTTCATTTTATTGACAACCTGCATGTGATTAAAGATAATATGTTGCCAATTCCTCCGCTTTTCAAAATCATTCAGCAGCAATCAAAAACAGACCCCATAACCGGATGGAAAGAAATGTATAAGGTGTTTAATATGGGACATCGCATGGAACTGTATGTTGATGAAAGCATAGCAGGTGCATTAATTGAAATTTCAAAATCGTTCAATATTAATGCCCAGGTTATTGGCCGTTGCGAAAAATTCAGCGGGAAAAAATTAACCATTAAATCTTCCGCAGGCGAATTTGAGTATTAGCACCCGAACCCGTTCAATAAATTACCCGCTAACCAGCGGCAGGGTGTTGAACAGCAAATTTTATTTCATGCCATTTTAAGATTTTTCCGCTTACCTCGGCCGGGTTAATCGAACGAATACACTTGCAGGTTTGCGGTTGATTTTCGCAATCATTACAGTTCTTTTTTATAACTAGGTATTCAGCTTTTTCGCCTAATGGTGCCCACCTGCCCGGGTGTACCGGCCGAATAGGGGCAAACAAGCCACATGTGTAAATACCACATGCTGCAGCAATGTGCAGCGGCCCGGTGCTTGCAGCCACTAATCCATCACTGTTACTGATAAATGAAATCAATTGATCAAGGGTTAATTTGCCTGTTAAATCAACAACATGCTGCGGCAATGTTTCAATCCATTCCTTTAAAACCTGTGCTTCATCAGGTGATCCTGTTATAAAGATTTTGAAATTTTCAGGAGGTAATAACTCTATCAGCTTTTTGAAATTATATACACTCCACTCGCGGGCGCTGCCATGACTCTTTGGATGAAGAATAAGGTTAAACTTACTATCATCAATCAATGCTTTTAATTCATCGTTTAATGGTTTGATTTTGGAAAAGCCATAATAACTGTGAAGTGAACCGGCTTCAGGTTCAGAATTTACTCCGAGTGGTTCAAGCAGAGAAATATTAAGCTGTGCTTCATGGAGTTTTGAATTTTTTCGTCCAAGGTTAGGCTTTTCATTACATGTAATCCAATGATATACCCGGTGCGAGGTGCCTATGCGTAAAGGAATTTGTGCATCCATTGCAGCATATGCAATAGATTTGCGAGGAAATACATGAATAAGAACATCGGCATTGTAATTTTTTAAAAAATCTGCTTTTGAGGCAGCATTCTCAAATTCTTCCCATGAAATTATTCTATCAACATTACTGCAGCAGCTTAAAATGGCATGTGTATAATTTCGGGCAAGGAATAGAATTTCAGCCCCGGGATATTTTTCCTTTAACATTCCGCACATAGGTAATGTTAAAATAACATCGCCTATTCCATCGGTACGACTGATAATTATCCTTTTGGGCTCGTTCATTTTTGTACTACTATTTAAAATGAACACTTTAATAGTTTGAATAAAGTGGTTAAGCAGGGTTGTAAGTTTGAATTGTTGTAATTCTGATTTAAGTCGAGCTAAATTATAAGCGAATAAACTTATTTTTTTTGATTCCTTCTTACTTTTTAAGCTGGTGATTCCACAAAAAATTAAGTTTGACATACTTATAAAAAGTTGCATGGGCTGAGATGGTGCAAACCACAAAACCATAGTAGCCATCTAAAAAACCACCTTGAATAAAAAACCCTTTAATGAATTTAATCAGTGGTGCAAAGGCAATGTAAAGCAAGTTGCTTTTTTCACCTCGGTCGAATGCTGCTTTCGATGTTAAATCAGTAAAACGATTAGCCTGCTGTACATGCTCATAAATGGTGTAGTAACTGTAATGGAGCAAATCGCCTTCCAGCTTAATAATTTTTTCAGGCAGCCAGTTTAAATATTCATGTATGATGCCTTCATAGGTTGCTCGTGTACGATCATAGAGCCTGATTTTTACATCGGGATACCAGCCGCAATGATGTATCCACTTACCGCAATAATTGGTAAGGCGTTTGAAGCTGCAAAAAGGTATCGTTTCGCTTTCCTTTATTTTCAGGATTGAATTGGTTAATTCAGCACTCAATGCTTCATCAGCATCCAGAGCAAGAATCCAGTCATACTTTGCATACCCGGCTGCATTATTTCGTGCTTTTGAATAGTTTTCCCAAGGTGCATAAACAGTGCGAACACCTAATTTTTCGCAAATAGCAACTGTAGCATCAGTTGACCCTGAATCGAGCACCACAATATCATCAGCAACTGCTTTAACACTTTCAATACAGCGTCCTATATTGCGCTCTTCATTTAATGTAATTATGGTGACAGAAAGTTTGGGCATTAGTGCAAAGAAAATAAATTGACCGAATGATTTGCAGCAATATAAGTCTTGATTGCTTTCACCTTAGCAAAACCAATGCTTTTAAGTTAATGTCAAATAAATACTTTTGCGCCTTTGTAACTAAAACCTGCTGCACTGCATTCAAATCAATGTAAAATTAAGAAGCGGTTAAGCATGTATTGAAAAACTGATATATACCTATGGGAAGAATTTTTGAAAAACGTAAACATAAAATGTTTGCCCGCTATGCAAAGATGGCAAAGATGTTTACCCGGATAGGAAAAGAAATTGCTATTGCTGTAAAACAAAGCGGGCCGCTGCCTGAAAATAATCCGCGACTGCGACAAGCCATGCAAAATGCAAAAGGAGTAAACATGCCTAAAGAGCGTGTTGAAAATGCAATTAAGCGTGCTGTAAGCAAGGACATGAAGGATTTTGAAGAAATTGTTTACGAAGGATATGCGCCACACGGAGTTGCTGTTTTAATTGAAACTGCTACTGATAATCCAACCCGCACTGTGGCTAACATCAGAATGTATTTTAACCGTGCCGGTGGAGCATTAGGAACACAGGGTTCTGTTGCATTTATGTTTGAACGTAAAGGCCTTTTTAAATTTGCCAAGGGCAATCATAATGTGGAGGAATTGGAGCTGGAACTTATTGATTATGGCGCTAATGAAGTGCTGGAAGATGATGAGTTTGTTTATATCTACACCGGGTTTGAAGATTTTGGCAAAATGGCAAAAGCCCTGGAAGATAAAGGCGTTGAAGTAATAAGTGCTGAGCTGATGCGTGAAGCGCTTAATACTGTTGAACTAACACCAGAACAGGAAAATGAAGTGCAGCAGCTTTTAGATAAAATTGAGGACGATGAAGATGTTCAGAATGTATTTCACACGATGGCTTAAGTGTCGCTTTTAGTGAAATTGCCAACAGAATTATTGGATAATTATTTTTCCTGTTTCCATTTCATCACCGGCAATGCATCCGATAATATACAAGCCCTTCTGCAAATCAGTTAAATTGAAACTATGAGCAGAGGTTTGTAAAATGCTCCGAATAAGATTTCCATTGCTGTCAAATACCCTTATTTCATTTAAAGGTTTATTGGCATCAACATTAATCAAACCATTACCAACTGTAGGATAATAATTAACAACCAGCTTACTTTTAGTTTTATAATTGATGGTTACAGTTTTTAAAATTTCCGCTGATCCGTTCAAATCTGTTTGTGATAGCCTGTAATAGGAAGTTCCACTGTAAGGATGTTCATCAATAAACTTATAGTTGTGATACGCCTGGTTAGAATTTGAAGCATCAATATAAGCCAGTGCATGAAATGTTTTTCCATCAATGCTTTTTTCGAGTGTAAAAAAATCATTGTTATTTTCCGATGCTGTTGTCCATGTACAATTTACCGAATTGTTTTTTGAATCTATTAATGCATCAAAAGAGATAAGCTGAACCGGAAGCGGGGTACCGGAACTTATTTTAAGAAGAAATGCATCTCCATTACCGTTGCTGGTTACTATTATTCCATAAAAGTCTGCAGTGCCGTTAAATATGCCCGAACAAAAAATTTCACCTGAACGTTCTACAATTCCAAAAGCCTGGTCGGTGCCAGTACCACCCATATTAATTACCCATAATGGCATGCCTGTTGAATTGGTGTAAATAACAAGTGCATCTATGCCGCCATAACTGGTAAAAGAAAATGGCCCAATTTGCGTTGACAGCGAAAATGATGCTGCAAATATTATATTGTTGCCTGGTGTTACGGTAATTGATCCTGCATAATCCCCGTTCGGTCCTCCATACGATTGAACCCACATCAACCCGCCAATACTATTATACTTCACCAGAAAAATATCTTGCGAATTGGCTACACTCGATTTAGAAATGCCCCCGAAATTAACTGTTCCTTTATAATAACCCGATACGATAACATTGCCTGAATTATCAGTTGCTATTCCATATGCAGCATCATCATACAACCCACTAATTACATTTGTCCATAATATGTTACCTGAAAAATCAAGCTTCTGAACATACAGATCCTGCAAACCCTGAGCCGTTATAGGGCCGCCATTAATGGTACAATTACCCGAAAAATTTGCTGTTATATAGGTATTGCCAAAAGCATCAGGGGTTACTTTAAGCGCATACAAAGGCATTGAGCCAGAGGTATGTATACAGGAAGCTGTAGCCCACATCACGCTGCCCGTACTTCTTACTTTTGCAATAAAGGTGCTTGCAACACCGGTAACCGGTGCTGTATACCAATCAAACACTGCTCCTGTACTTAACCATCCTATTACATAAATATCATCAGCGGCATCAACAGCAATTCCGCTTATGTTATCATAGCTTTGCGAGCTTCCGCCCTGTAATGCCCAAATGCAATTGCCTGAAGTATCGTATTGTGCAATAAAACAATCATAACTGCTGTTAACACTCGTAAGAATATTTGAGCCAAAAGTGGCCACACCCGCAAACTGACCGGCAATAATTACGTGACCGCTGTTGTCTAAACAAATAGAGCTGGACAAATCCATTGACAAACCGCCAATATGTGTTATCCATTCCAGGTTCCCCTGAGGATCATATTTTGCCAGGTAACCATCCTGCAATCCATAGCTATTAATGGTGTTACCCGAAAAGTTGGCCGTTCCCGTAAAACGACCGGTTACGTAACTGAAACCCTGTGCATCAACACATACACTATAGCTTCCGTCAAAAGATGCTCCTCCGCCATTTTGCACCCATTGGACCGATTGTGCCTGTACTATCGAATAAATAATAAAAAGGAATGCGGTTGTAAGGATTTTCATTTGTGCAATGAAAATTATAATGATTTCACAAAGTAAAGATCAAAAATATTATGACATGTCAAAATACTTTTACCCAAACACACTCACATCGGAAAGGAGTTTTCATGCTTCCCGTTATATTTGTATTACCTGATAATCTGAATCTTCCTGTGCATTACACCATCCTTAGTTTCAATTCGTAAGACATAAACACCGTTTGGAATGGTTGCAACATTGATAGTTTGAGACATGCATGGTTTCTGATGGTTGTAAACAATTTCACCTAATTGATTGATGATTAAAATTTTTGAGATGTTGGTAAGCGATGATGCAACTGTAAAATAATTATTTGCGGGATTAGGATACACTTTCACTGCTGCATCCCAGTTCAGATAATTGATGCCGTTTAAAGTTGAGTCAATAAAAACTGAATCTCCAAATGCATCCAGCATTATTGGATTTTCGTTGGCGGTTAATGCAAAAACATTATGTAATGAAAAAATCAGGACATCAGAATTGCCAGCAATGCTTCCAGTTGTATAAATCGAAAAACGACAAACCAATCCGTTGCCCGAAATGTTCTGATGATCAGTTCGAACTATTCCAAAATCTGTATAGCCGCTTGTGAAATTTTTATCTATAGATATAACATCAACACCAGGGGTTCCGAAAAATGTATTTGTAATATCATAGCTTGCTGTTAATGCATCGGTTAATACGGAATCATAATGCAATGAAAATGCTAAACCGTAAATGCTGTCAATTGGGTTCAATCCCGTTCCGCAGTAAACATCAACATTAATTAGGTTTGACAACCCTGCCGTGTCTTGTGAAATAACCAAATACAAATCGGGTGCTGAAGTATTAACTTGTGGAATAATGACTGGTTTGAGCGGATGCGTTAGGCCATAATTTAATAAAACAGGGATGGTATCATTAGCATCTATCAAACCGTTGCCATCGCAATCAGCATGTTTTTGATTGATGCCAATGTTAAACCAATTGCTCCAATCTGGGCAAGATTGTGCCACCCATGAATTGCTTGCTGCAGGCCGCACAGGGCCAGTGTTTCCATAGGCCAAACCAATTTGCAAAAGGTCCTTGTTATCAGCAACTAAATCATAGTTCGCATCACCGGGATAAACATCAATGCAGGAATCAGGAACAAAAATTTGAATAGTGTCTGATACACAGTTGCCATCATATAAAAATAAACTGTAAACACCTTTCGGAAGATTCGTATTGGAACCGAATGGCACACCGTTAATATATTGAGTAAAGCTCGGTGAATTGGATGAAAAATAAAATGAACCGTTGCCTGAACCACAACCTGATGCAATAACAGAATCAATAATAATATTTATTGGCGGTGGGTCAACAATAGAATCTGTCATGGTATAAATGCAGCTCAAAGCATCTGTTATTGTAACAGTGTAAATCCCTGCATAACCTGAGAGATATTGTGTGGTACTTCCATCGCTCCATTGATAGGTCAATGGAGGTATTCCATTTGAATACGGAATGATAAAACCCGATCCACCATTGCAATAAGGTTGTGTTGCAGAAACGTAACTCACATTGGGAGTGCCCGTAATTGCAATTGAAGAAGTAGCGGAACAACCGGTTGCATCTGTTACTGTTATAGTGTAAGTTCCAAAAGGAAGACCCAATGCATTGTTGGTGGTATTACCATTTGACCATAAAAAAATATATGGCGGCACTCCACCTGTAACCTGAAAATATGCCGAATCATAAAGTGTTACACAATTAAACAATTCACGCGGAATAATGTCAATGGAATATGGGTCTGTAAGATATGTTCCTGTTTGGGTTGTACATCCGTTTGCATCAGTAACAGACAGCGTATAGGTTCCGGCACAAAGTGATGAAATGGTTTGTGTTGTTGCTCCATTTCCCCATGCATAATTATAAGGAGGCACTCCACCGGATACAGTTGAAGTAAGTGAACCATCACAACTTCCGTAACAGGAGATGTTAGATGTAACACTTGCAGTTGCACCAAGGGTACAAGTATCAATTGAAAAATCATCAATAGAAATGCCATCAACATTAACACTGAAATCAGAAACAAATTTATATCTGAATTGAACCCAACCCGCATTATTCAGTTGCGATAATGTGTAATAAGATTGCTTCCACCCATTTGAATTTCCAAACCATCCGTTAAGACTTCCAATAAGGTCTTGTGTGTACCAATTAACAGCATTGATGTCACCTTGTGTTCCTAACCTAGTCCAATTGATGCCTCCATCAGTTGAGTATTCCATAATTGTTCCATCCCAACTGTACTCAGTATTATAATTGAGCCAGAAGGAAAGCTTCCAATTTGTTGCATTAATAAAATCGAATGCAGGCGAATACAAATAAGTTACTGCTGAACTATCATAAGCTGAATTCAAATTCAAATCCCAACAGTTAGTACCCGAATGGGTTGAATTGGTTGCTCCGAAATTAGGCGCGCCTAACTCCCATTGTGAATTATTTATTAGGGAAGGTGTTTGAAACCAACCATTGTTAACCCCATCAAAATTATCAAAGTAGGGAGGTGTTATTGCAGATGTAATTCCATAAAGGTTAACGCAGGTTGTATCGAAAGTTGCTAAACCATTTACAGAATCGACCATTATGCACAAATCATTATTGCCAGCTATTATCATAAATGAATCGGGAAAAGTAATTTGAATAGAAACATAAGGCATCAATGTGTTTTTGTAACTTGAAGTACCTATTAAAGTGCCATTCAACGAGTAGCTAAATGAAACTGAATCAATATTAATAGTGGTATCGTTTTGAAATCTAATCGTGAGATGATAATAGTTACCGGGATAAAGTCCGCCCTGTGGAGTCAATACATTTATACTAATACCTGATGATTGTGCATTTGCACTAAAAGAAAAAAAGCAAATAAGAAGGATGATAAATTTTTGTAAAACGGTTTTCATGCTGTTGGGGTTTTCATGATAAAAGTAATAAAAAAGTGACAGCGCAATATAAGTTTGCACTGTCACTAAAACAGATTTCATGCTTCCCGTTTTATTTGTATTACCTGATAATCTGAATCTTCCTGTGCATTATACCATCTTTAGTTTCAACTCGTAAAACATAAACACCGTTTGGAATGGTTGCAACATTTATGTTTTGTGGCATAAGGGATTTGTTATTGTTGTAAACAATTTCTCCCAACTGATTCATAATTGAAATTTTTGAAATATTAGTGAGCGATGATGCTACAACAAAATAATTGCTTGCGGGATTAGGATACACTTTCACTTCCTTATCCCAATTCAAATAATTAATACTTGTAAGATTTGAATCAAGATAGATTGAATCACCAAATACATCTAAAGTTATGGGAAACTCATTTGCAGTAACAGCATACACATCACTCAATGAAAATTGCAAAGTGGTATTTACAGCGTTCAGTAATTTACCGGCAACATTATCTGTGGTAACAATTCCCATTACAGCTACAGGTCCAAAGCCAGTTGCATTCGAGTGATTAGTGCGTGTAATTGCAAAATCAGCATATCCCACTCCGAAATTTTTACTAATTGAAATAAGATTTAATCCCGCAGTGCCCAGGAATGAATTGCTGTAGTTAAAAAAAACTGAATTGGTATCAACCAAAGCAGAATCATAATAAAGCGTGAAGGCAAGTCCGTAAATGGAGTCAACAGGATTGGCAGCAGTACCGCACATTACATTGATGAAAACCGTATCGCTCAACCCTGTAGTATCCTGGGTAATAGTTAAATATAAATCGGGTGAAGTGGTATTTACCTGGGGTATTATAACCGGCTTTAGCAAGTGTGTTAGCCCATAATTAGCCAGAATCGGGATGGTATCAATTACTTCAATTAATCCATTGCCATCGCAGTCGGCATGTTTTTGATTCACACCAATGCTGAACCAGCTGCCCCAGTCGGGGCATGCTTGTGCAACCCATGTGTTACTTGCCCCGGGTCGCACCGGACCTGTATTTCCATAAGCCAAACCTATTTGTAAAAGGTCTTTATTATCTGCTACCAAATCATAATTGGCATCACCGGGCCATACATCAGCGCATGAATCGGGAACAACAACCGTAACCGTATTTGATGCGCAAACATTTTGAACGATATAAATATTGTAAATGCCTTTTGGAAGATTGGTTGATGTTGCAAACTGAACTCCGTTAATCCAGGGTATTGAAAAACCGGCTGGTGTAAACGAATAATAAAACGCACCATTGCTTGCACCACATCCTGAAGCAATAACTGAATCAATTGTCAGAACAACAGGATCAGGATCAACTAATGAATCTGTCGCTGAAAGCGTACATCCGTTTCCATCAGTAACGGTTACTGTATAGGTTCCTGCAAATGTATTTAATGGTTGCTGTATGGTAGCGCCATTACTCCATTGATAACTGAAAGGAGGTGTACCATTCAATACTGCTGAAATTGTTCCGGGATAACCGAAACATTCAGGATCGGTTTTTGTCAAAGATAAATTTAAGCTTCCGTAAACTGTTAATGACGCTGATCCGGTGCAACCATTCAAATCTGAAACAGTAACCGAATAAACAGCCGGCAAAGGGTTGTATATTACATTTGTTGAATTGCCATTCGACCAGATATAAAAATAATTGGGGAATGTGCCTCCGGTAACATCAACATATATAGAGTCGGTTGTTAAGGTAAGGCAATTAAAAGCCTCATGTGGGGTAACAATTATGGGTGATGATTGTGTAACAGTAATGTCATCGCTACCGGTGCATCCGTTAATATTAGTCACTGTTACCGTATAGGTTCCACCGGACGTTACCAGTATGGTTTGTGTAACTTCTCCTGTTGACCATAGATAGGATGCAAATCCCGGACCTGCATCAAGCAAGGCACTTGCACCATCACATATAAACACATCAGGGCCTAGATTTATCACCGGATTCGGATTCACGGTAATTACAATTACATCAGTAACAGAACAACCATTTACATCAACCATTGTAACAGAATAACTGCCTGATGTTGTAACAGTAATACATGATGTAATTGCACCTGTATTCCATATATAAGTATATGGCGGAACACCGCCAGAAACAATTGGGCACAAAACAGCTGAATCGCCTGAGCAAAAGCTGACGTCAGGACCAAGATTTACTGTGAGTGCAGAAGGATCTACCAGGGTGTATGAAGAGCTTGAAGTACAACCCGAGCCATCGTCAACTGTTACCGTATAGGTGCCTGCGCAAAGATTACTGTTAATGCCTGTAGTGGTGCCATTTGACCAAAAATAAGTTTGACCATTAATAGCAAATGCATCTATTAAACCATCACAACTGCCAGCACAAGAAATCGGAATGATAGAATTGAAACTGACATTCCAACCACCTGTAGAACCAGCTGCGGTTGAGCCTGATTTGGTTGACCATGACAGGAAATCAGTTGTGTATTGCAATTCAACATAGTCACCTATACCCATGTCTGTGTTAATATTATACCATAATTTAGGATCAGGCACCGATGAAAAGGAAAAAATTGGTGAGTAAAGGTAGCTTGTAACATTATTATGATAATCTGAGTCAACGCCAAGAACCCATGAGTTTATTCCATTATAAGCTGTATTAATGTTACCATTGTTTGGAGTTGTAAGTTGCCATGCATCATTGTTACGTCCGGTATTCTGATTGCCAAGAGATGATGCCCATTTAACATTGCCTTCAAAATCATCAGAATAGGGAAGCGGTGGAAATGCTGCATTACCAATTATTTTATAATTAATGGTATCAAAATATGGGCTTCCATTAACACTGCTGACGTAAACAGTTGCATTATTCTGCCCGGTAATAACAAGCACCTGTCCCAGGCTAAGGTTGCTATTGCCACCGGGCGATACATTTCCACTCCATTGAGTGTTTCCAATATTGAAGCCATTAAAATCAAGGCTAAAATCAACAGAGGTAACATTAATCGCTGAAGTATTTTGAAACTCAACAACGAAATCATAGTTAGTTGCCGGTTGGGCCACAGCATAAGGCTGCAGCATATTTCCAACTTTAATTTGTTGTGCGTTTAGTGCTGCAGGAAATGTGACTAACAATAATAAAATGAGGTTAAGGAGATTTTTTTTCATAGCAGTAAAGATTAGCGTTTATTATCAATTATGGATTGCTGACTTTTATTCACGGTACAAAAGAGTAATGATTATTGTTCAAAATAAAATACAGATTTTTTCATTTGTCGGTATAATTGATTCGGGTTTTGGGTTTACATTTTGAAGTATTATTCAGCAATATCAATATATTTAAGTAATTTTATTGATTAGTTATTTTAATATTTGTCGGATATAATTTTATATTAAAGGTCACGGTGAGCGGAGTCGAACCGTGTGTGGTGGCTATCACACTCCTTCGACTTCGCTCAGTATGACCCTAAAAAAGGCACATCGTATATAACGCTAATAAATGAAACCCGATAACAAATTATTCAACCTGCTCCGCACTTTCACTGCCCGCGATTTTCGTTTGTTTAATGACTTTTTGTTATCGCCCTATTTCAATAAGCAAGAAGTATTGATTAGATTTTTTCATTATCTTAAAAAACATCATCCACACTATGAACATGACACTTTAAGTAAGCAGCAGCTTTTTAAAATATTTTTTCCACGGCAAAAATTTGATGATAAAAAAATACGCTATCTCACTACTGATCTTACCCGTTTGGTAGAAAAATATCTTTCTATAGAAAATTTGCAACACGATGATTTTGCCTCATCAAATCACCTGCTGAAAGAAAATGCAAGGCGTGAAAATTTCGAAGAGTTTAATCGCCAGTTTAATGTGCTTAAATTAAATGAGCGCCATGCAAAGATTAAGGACGGAGATTTTTTTCTGCATCATTTTTTGAATGAATTTCATTACATCAACTTTGCATTTACGCGCCAAAACCGAAAGCAGCAAAGTAATATGGAACAGGTCTTAAAACACCTTGACCTGTTTTACCTGCATCGCAAACTGCAACTACTATGCGAAACTGTAAATGTAAAAACACTTCTTGCCAAAGATTACAAAGTGTTTATGCAAAACGAACTGATTGATGCATTGCAACATCATGCATACAGCCAGGTTCCGGTGATACAGATTTATCTCACCGTTTATAAATCACTTACCGAAAATGAAAGTGAATTGTATTTCGAAAAACTGTCTTCACAACTGAAGATGTATGAAGAAAATGTTTCCCCGCAGGAGCTCTTTGAACTATACCAGTACCTTATGAATTATTGCATACGCAAAATAAATACCGGCTACCAGGAGTATCTTCAAAAGCTTTTTCAGATTTATAAAACGGTGCTTGCCAATAAAGTCATCATGCAAAATGATGTATTAAGCCAATGGGATTTTAAAAACATTACCACAATAGCTTTGCGCTTAAAGGAGTTTGTCTGGACAAAAAAATTTATTGATGAGTATCAATATTACATCAACAAACATGAACAACACAATGCTGTAATTTATAATACTGCCAACCTGTATTTTCAAAAAGGAGAATTCAGTAAAGCATTAAAACTTTTACGTGATGTAGTGTTTACTGATTTGGTATATCAGCTGGACACACGCGCCATGTTGTTAAAAATTTACTTTGAAACTGATGACGAGGAGGCTATGCAGTATCATGCAACTGCATTTAAAACATTTTTAAAGCGAAATAAGTTGGTTTCAAAAACTCATAAGGTAATTTATCTGAACCTTGTAAAGTACACCTTGCGCCTGATGAGATACAGTTCAAACGTAAAGAAGCTTAGTGAAATAAAAGCTGAAGTTTTAAGTAACCATCCCATTGCAGATGCAGGATGGTTAAGGAGTAAGCTAACCTGATAGGTATACGTTTAACGCCTTCTTTTATTGCTGGTATTTTTCTTCAAAGAAGTTTAAATAACCCAGCAGGTCCTTTTTCTGATAGAGTTTGGTAAAGTTTACCGGAGTTATAACAAACAGCTGCGGGTTTGCTTCTTCAAGCCCCGTCATAATCTCTTCACTATCGTTTACTCCTTCAAAATAACTCATGGCTTCTTCTGCATTCACAAAATTCTTAACCATGATATATTGCTTCTCAGGAGTGAAAAATGCATTACTTATAGTATAGCCTTTCAAGCTGTAATACTTGTTGTTGTAGCCTGAAAATTTAATTTTCAATTGCTCAGAACTAACCGATTTGTTATCAAAAACTATCATAAAAAAATGCAGTGTGTCGGCATTGAAAATAAATGAGCTGTCAACCGGAGGCGGTGCAGGCTTCTCTGGTGCAGGTGGTGGAGCAGTTGTTCTGCTTAGGTAATTCAATATATTTTGAGCAGCTACAGCAACCGAATCATTCGGATATGAGTTTACAATGTTGCGCAATGAAACTTCAAATTCTGAAACCGGTTTGGTCTTGCCGATTGCCAGGGTTTTAAGATAATCGAATTTGGGTGTTAGCTTGTTTTTTGGATATAACTCATCCGCTGTTGATTTACGTTCAATCACAGTTGCATATTGCTGATTGAGGTATGCTTTATAAGTGTTTTCATAAAACACCTCAAGTATCTCTGTTTTCTTTTGTGTTTCACGCCAGTAATTCGGATTAAGTATCATTTTGGCAAACTCCGATTCAGGGTAATCCTTCAACAAAATGTTTTTATAATAATCTGATTTTTCCTGGTCTTTAAGGGTAAGGTAGGAGCGGTATAAATTATAATAGGTTGGTAATTTATACTTATTATCAGGAAACCTTCGGATCAACGTTTCGAAAGTTTCGTTGGATAAACGATATTCTTTTAATTGTTCACGGTAAATAATTCCAACGTTATAATAGGCTTCAATAATTTTATTGTTCGAAGATGTTATTGCTGTATCAGACAGTGTTACATTTTTAAGGTAGGCTGATTTACGCTTGGCATCATCAAGTTTAGCAATG
>JBGARN010000050.1:0-27664 GCA_044230205.1 Bacteroidia bacterium | reverse complement strand
AAATAGCTTTATCGCCAATATCTGCGAAGAATGATTTTGAGGCATAACGCACATCAAATTTTGAACGATCAACTATTGCAGTGCCTGCACAGGTGAATTTATTGCCATCCATTTTTATTGTAGCAGGAAATGAGATATCGTTGGTTTTGTTTTTCAAAGTAAGACTTCCTTTTACCTGGTGTGTTGCTTCACCGGCTTTTGCATTTGCTATTGAAGTAACAGATGTAATTATGAATGTTGCCTTTGGATATTTAGCTACATCAAAAAAATCTTCTGACTTAAGGTGTCGCTCCATTTTTTCCTTGCCATTTCCGCTAAGGTCGGTGCTTGTAATTGTAGTCATGTCAAACTCAAAGTTGCCGCCAATTTTCCCGTGATTATTCATTACCTGGCCTTTACTGATAGCAATCGTTCCGGTGTGTTTTCCGGTTAATTTCTCACCGGTCCATTCAAGTGAGCTTTGTTTGCCATCAACAAGGTAAACATCAGTATGTATAACTCTGCCTGCAAATGACATCAGCATAAGGGCAGGTGCAAGACATGCCAGCAATAAGATTTTTTTAATGTGCATAGTTTTTCGTTTTAATGTTATTTTAAAAAAATGATTTTAGTTATTAATAGAACCGTTGGTGAAATAACGGATTCTTCTAACCTGTAAACACCAACAATAGTAAACAGTTTTGTTAATGTTTTGCAAAATCATTTTTTTTAAAACATTTGACAAAAAATAACTCTTATGCTTAAAATAAAACACACAGTTGCCGAACGATTTCTTAACTATGTAAAAATTGACACCCAATCTGATCCCTCATCGGCTTCAACCCCTTCAACTGAAAAGCAAAAAAATCTTTCGAAAATCCTGGTAGATGAATTATTGCAAATGGGAATTAAGGATGCACATCTTGATGAACATGGCTATGTGTATGCAACCCTGCCATCCAATAGTGAAAAAAAAGTACCTGTAATTTGCTTTTGCTCGCATGTTGACACATCTCCTGATTGTTCAGGAGCTAATGTTAAACCTGTTATTCATAAAAATTATGACGGAAGCGCTCTTATTTTGCCGGGCGATACGTCTGTGGTGATTAAACCGGAAGAACAATCGGAATTAAAAAATCAAATTGGAAACGATATCATAACTGCTGATGGAACCACATTGCTTGGTGCTGATGATAAAGCCGGTGTTGCTGAAATTATGGATGCTGCAAATTTTCTGATGAACCATCCTGAAATCAAGCATGGAGAAATAAAAATTCTTTTTACTCCCGATGAAGAGATTGGAAGAGGTGTTGATAAAGTAGACATGAAAAAGCTGGGTGCCGACTTTGGATATACCATGGATGGAGAAACTGCAGGTCAGTTTGAGTATGAAAATTTTTCGGCTGATGGTGTTACCATTGAAATAACAGGATTCAGCATTCATCCCGGCTACGCAAAAAATAAAATGGAAAGTGCAGTTAAGATTGCATCGTCTATTGTTGACCGTTTACCTAAAGAAGCTTTATCACCCGAAACCACTGAAAAGCGTGAGGGCTTTATACACCCGGTATCTATTAGCGGAAATATTGACCAGACTGTTTTAAGATTTATCATTCGTGATTTTGATACTCCCAAATTAAAACAGCATGAAGACTTGTTGGAAAGCATTGTAAAAGAGGTAATGAAAAAATATCCTAAGTCAACTTATAAATTCACTATTACCGAGCAATACCGTAATATGAAAGAAGTAATAGATCAAAATACCAGGGTTAAAGAATATGCATTAGAAGCAATTAAACGTGCAGGGATGACACCGGTTGAAACATTGATTCGTGGCGGGACAGATGGCTCTCGGTTATCATTTATGGGTTTGCCATGCCCGAATATTTTTGCCGGTGAACATGGTATACATGGTAAGCATGAATGGGTGAGCATTCAGGATATGGAAAAGGCAGTGACAACAATAGTACACCTTTGCATGATATGGGAAGAAAAGAGTTGAACTCATGTTTCATATTAAGTTTGATATAAATATTCGTTATCTGTTTACACTGAAAATATATTTTATTAATTAGCCAATTCAACTTATCATTTCCATTATGAAAAAATTTATTCCTGCAATTCTTTCTGCTGTTATTCTGTTTTTTGCCTGTAACAATCCTTCTGTTAAAAAAGATAATTCGCAAGAAGTATCAAAACCAAAACCTAACATTCTCCTTATCGTTGCCGATGATTTAGGCTTCAGCGACATTGGTTGTTTCGGAGGAAATATTCAGACCCCAGTCATTGATAATATTGCAAAAGAAGGTATTGCGTTTTCTAATTACCATGTTCAGCCAACGTGTTCTCCTACCCGCTCTTCTTTGCTTACGGGAAATGATAATCACGTTGCGGGTCTTGGTATAATGAGTGAAGCAGACTATCCTGTTTTGAAAAGCAAAAATCTTCCGGGATATGCTGGTCATCTCAGTAAGCAGGTTGTAACTATTCCTGAGCTATTGCGCGACAGCGGTTATCATACCTACATGACAGGCAAGTGGCATTTGGGCGAAGGCCCAGGTATGGATCCATATGATCGTGGATTTGAGCATACCTTTATTCTTGGCACCGGTGGGGGCAGTCATTTTAATGATAAGAAAGCGTTATCACCTTTGCAGCATATGGATTACACTTACAATGGTAAACCTGTTGAATTACCTGAGGATTTTTACTCCACCAGGAATTATACCGATTCCATGATTCAGTTTATTGAGAGTAATAAAGCGGATAAAAAACCCTTCTTTGCTTATCTCTCCTACACAGCCGTACATGATCCGTTACATGCGCCCAAAGAATACATCGAAAAATACAAAGGCAAATTTGATATGGGCTGGGATTCGTTGTACATGATACGTTTGAATAATCTGAAGGCGCTTGGAATTGTACCGAATGATCTGGCAAAATTTTTTAAGAATCCTCAGATTCCACAATGGGAAAAATTACCACCGCAAATGAAAAAGGATTTTGCACGTGATATGGAAGTGTATGCTGCAATGCTTGATTATATGGACATGAATATTGGTCGTGTGTTGGATTATCTGAAAAAAGAAAACATGTACGATAACACCATGATTGTTTTTATGAGTGACAATGGCGGTAATGGTGCAATGGCAACTTTTTATCCGGGCAATGAAGACCATAAATACCTGAATACATTCGATAACAAAACTGAAAACCGCGGGCTGAAAAATTCTTATGTGGAAACCGGTCCTGGCTGGGCACAGGCATCCACAGCTCCATTCCGTTATTTCAAAGCGTTTGCCAGCGAAGGTGGAATTAAAGCGCCTTTAATTATTAAAATGCCGGGCACTTCAAAAAATGCGGGGCAATGGAATAAATCTTTTTGCCATGTAACCGATTTGATGCCTACAATTTTACAGTTAGCAGGTGTTAGTTATCCGGCCACGTATAATGGCAATAATCTCCATGCTTTGATTGGGAAATCATTAATGCCGGTTTTGAATGGAGACACATCATCAGTTTATTCGAATGTTGGAATGGGTTGGGAATTGTTTGAAATGAAAGCCTATATCAAAGGTAACTGGAAAATTCTTAGACATCCAATTCCTATGGGAAGTGGCGACTGGCAATTGTATGATATAGAAAAAGACCCGGGTGAAATAACAGACCTTTCTAAAGAACATCCTGAAATTAGAACAGAGTTAATTAACCTTTGGAATGAATATGCCAAACAAAATGAAGTGTATGATCATAACGGACATTACGATTCCATTTACCGGAAAAGTTTTAGTACGGGTGATAATCATTAATGCCAGTATTTGAAAATGATAACGTGTAAAAATTGCGGACACTCATTTGAAGGAAAATATTGTAGCAATTGCCGGCAGGCGGCCAACACTGAGAGAATTACCTGGCATTACCTTTTACATCATATTCCTCATGCATTATTTCACATCGACCGTGGATTGTTTTATACAGCGAAAGAATTAGCATTAAGACCCGGAAATACACTTCGTGAATATCTGAATGGTAAGCGTGAATATCATTTCAATCCCTTCGTATACCTGTTTTTAATCGGAGGATTCACTTCGCTGTTTTATGTTTCGTTTCATATTCAACCTCCTAACCTGGAAATTAATCTTTCAAAAATTGAAGCTTTCAGCAACACGATTGCTTACAAATATTTTGCTTTTGTCGGATTGCTATTTATTACACTGCTAACTATAACTGACTACTTTTTTTATTATAAAAAGAAGTATAGTATACCTGAATTAATTGTTGTCAATACTTTCCAGGTTGGACAGGTAATGGTTTTCACATTGATAATTATTCCTCTATTCCTGCTCCAGGAATTTATTGCTCACAAAACGCAAGTGCATTTTGAATTAAGATTTCCCTTTAAAATTCTGGTAATAGCTTTTTTATTCTACACAAGGGTTCAATTTTATGAAGCACGAAAAGAGAAAATAATTTTCGTTAAAATATTAGTGCAGCTGGGCCTTATTTATTTCATATATAATTTCCTGGTGGCCAGACTTATTGTGAAATTGCTAGACTGAGCAGAAATAAAAAATGGTTTGCAATTAATCACAAACCATTTTTTTGCTATCCCTTTATTCTTTTAACTAAACCGGGTTTTACGCCAATTCCCTTCTGATAATATTCAACGCACCACCTGCTTTAAACCATTCTATTTGTTGTTCATTATAAGAGTGATTAACTTTAATCTCTTCTTTAATTCCTTCTTCGTGATTTATAACAACAGCTAACGGAACTCCGGCAGTGAAACTGGTTAAGCCGATGATATCAATAGTATCGTTCTCTTTTATTTTATCGTAATCCGCTTTATCAGCAAAAGTCAAAGCAAGCATGCCTTGTTTTTTCAAATTGGTTTCGTGGATGCGCGCAAATGATTTCACTAACACAGCACGTACACCAAGAAAGCGTGGTTCCATTGCTGCATGCTCGCGTGAACTTCCTTCACCATAATTTTCATCACCAACCACAATGCTTCCGATTCCTGCTGCTTTGTAGGCACGCTGAACAGCAGGCACTGAGCCATATTCACCGGTGAGTTGATTTTTTACGGAATCTGTTTTTTCGTTAAATGCATTTAATGCACCAATCAGCATGTTGTTGCTAATGTTATCTAAATGACCGCGATACTTCAGCCACGGACCAGCCATTGAAATATGATCGGTAGTGCATTTTCCTTTTGCTTTGATGAGCAGTTTCAACCCTTTCAAATCAACACCTTCCCATGCTGCAAACGGTTCGAGCAATTGCAAACGGTCGCTGGTTGGCGAAACTTTTACCTGAACATTGCTACCGTCTTCAGCCGGTGCCTGGTAGCCTGCATCTTCAACAGCAAATCCTTTTATAGGAAGTTCTATTCCCTGTGGTTCTGCTAATTTTATTTTTTCGCCTTTCTCATTGGTAAGAAAATCTGTAACAGGATTGAAGGTTAAATCACCTGCCAATGCAAATGCGGTTACAACTTCAGGTGAAGCAACAAATGCATGTGTGTTAGGATTACCATCATTACGCTTTGCAAAATTCCTGTTGAATGATGTAATGATTGAATTTTTCTTGCTCGGGTCATCAGTATGTCGTGCCCACTGTCCGATGCAAGGACCGCATGCATTTGCAAGAACAACTCCTCCCATATCTTCAAATATTTTCAGGTAGCCATCGCGTTCAACCGTATAGCGGACCTGCTCAGAGCCTGGTGTAATCGTAAATTCACTCTTTGCTTTTAAACCTTTATCAACAGCTTGTTTTGCCAATGAAGCAGCCCGAGTGATATCTTCGTAAGAAGAGTTGGTGCATGAACCAATCAAACCCACTTCTAATTTTGCAGGCCAGCTATTTTCTTTAACTGCTGCAGCAAATTTCGAAAGCGGCCACGCTAAATCAGGAGTGAAAGGGCCGTTTACATGCGGCTCTAATTCTGACAGATTTATTTCAATAACCTGGTCGAAATATTTTTCAGGAGCATCATATACTTCTTTATCACCACGCAAATGCTCAGCTACTCCGTCAGCCAATGCTGCAATAGCTGCACGGCCTGTGCCTTTAAGGTAATCAGCCATCTTCTGATCGTAACAGAAAATAGAAGTGGTTGCGCCAATCTCTGCACCCATGTTACAAATGGTTCCTTTGCCTGTGCAGGAAAGTGAATCAGCTCCTTCACCAAAATATTCCAGTATGGCATCGGTTCCGCCTTTAACGGTAAGTATGCCTGCTACTTTTAATATCACATCTTTGGATGAAGTCCAGCCGCTGAGTTTTCCGGTAAGTTTTACTCCAATCAGTTTAGGAAATTTTAATTCCCATGGTAAACCTGCCATCACATCGCATGCATCAGCACCGCCAACACCTATTGCAATCATTCCCAATCCACCGGCATTTACAGTATGCGAATCTGTTCCTATCATCATTCCACCCGGAAACGCATATTGTTCCAATACCACCTGGTGAATAATTCCTGCACCGGGTTTCCAGAAACCTATTCCATATTTATCAGAAACAGAAGAAAGAAAATCATAAACCTCTTTATTCTTATCATTAGCGGTAGCAAGGTCTTTGGCTGCGCCATCTTTTGCCTGTATCAAATGGTCGCAGTGTACGGTTGAAGGCACAGCCACCTTTGCACGGCCCGCCTGCATAAATTGCAGCAATGCCATTTGTGCCGTTGCATCCTGCATGGCAACCCTGTCAGGGTTAAAATCAACATAATCCTTACCACGTGTGAATGACCTTACTTCTGCTCCATTAGTTAAATGTGCATAAAGAATTTTTTCCGTCAGGGTCATAGGGCGTCCCACAACTTTGCGGGTTGCTTCAATTTTTGAAGGTATTGAAGCGTACACCTTTTTAATCATTTCAAAATCGAATGCCATATTTTCTTAATAGTTTGAAAGTTTGAATTTTATGAGTTTAAAAGTTGAAAGACCATAACTCATATTTCGCGCGAAAGTAGCGTTAAATTAAACATATTGCAAAGAGCCTGGAGATGCAGGCTGCATCTAGCTTTCACTTGGAAAAGGCAATAAGAAATAAACCAATATAAATGGGCGTTGGTAGCAGTTAATAATGAAGTAGTTAAATGATAAGCTGTTTTTAATAAACCAAAAAGCAGGTTAAAAAATTTATTTGGCAACAATTTCATCACAAAAAATCCAGCAACGGTAGCCGGTTCCAATATGCCATGGCGGGCACATTTTTAAATTATGAGCAACAACTTTTAGGTATCGTGCAGATGTAAATGATTTTTTTGCAACGGAATAAGTTTTAACATGTGCATTTTTTTCAGCAACAGGTGCTTCGTTAGTTACTGTTCCGAACTCCTTGTAATTTTTACCATCGGTTGAAAAATAAAATTCAACAGAAGAAGGAAAGAAAATCCAGCTTTTCTGATCTTCAAGAAAATTGCAACTCATTATACTTATATCTTTTACTTCACCAAGGTCTACAAATGCAGTCATGTCTTCTCCTTCCCAACCCAGCCAGTTATAATGATAGTCGTCATAGCCACCAACTCCATCAGTCAATGTGTTTGCGCCTTTAGCAGGATACTTGGGGCTGAAAGGAATCTGAAATGTTACCTGCTTGTCCATTGCCAAATGCACCATCATGCCGTGGTCAAAAATATGATGCCAACCGGCTAAATATTCATCGGGCGACAAATGGTTTTCATTTAAAGTAACAATATCGGACTCCTTCAATTGCTGCACAAACAGTTCAACTTCCATCCTGATTTCTGGCTTTACGTTCCATAGCCCGTTATCGGTTTTTTCAAAAATTCCATGCTCGCCTGAGCCATAAAATTTAGCCTGCTCTAATTTTGCATAGGTTAGTGGTAACCACAATTTTCGCAATCGAGCCGTTAATATTGAATTGCCTTCAACCAGTGACATGGCTCCCTGCATCAGTTCATTATAATTTGCCAGGTTATCGGTTGTAAGCCAAGTATCATGAGGAGTAATAGGGTTTCCATAGATATCAAGCCATTGGTTAGCTTGCTGCATATCAGATGTTATGGTATAGAAGTAATTTAAAATTTCAGGGCCGGCAGCTCCATAGTACCCATTTACAAAATCAGCAATTACTGAATCTGCATTAGTATTTACATTCCACATAAATGCAGCAAGCAGGTATGCTTTTAGTTCGCCAAAGTCACTCCAGTTTGAAGAGCTTCCTTGTTCAAACATATCATTAACACCCTGGCTTTTGAAATACTGCAGGTTAGGTTGCAACACATGCAGGTTAGGAAATGGAGAAATATAATTGGAAAACTGAACTACATAATCCCATACCAAAATATTATGCGTAAGCTTTCCCCATGCTTCCAGGTCTTTGCGGAAAGCTGCCGATGTTGAATCCATTGCGATGGGCATACTACGGTTACATTCAATACTGCAAAACATGATGTTTACATTTTTCGCAGGCTTTGTAATTTTTGGTGCGCTACGCGTATACTGATAGGCAAGGGTAGAAATTACCTTATCGGGAAATTCGTTTGCAACCTTGTTTACAAATCGCATAACCGATCCTGAAGCACTGCCTTCAGCAGAATCAATCAGGGAGCATTGGCTGCACTGGCAATAACCATAATTATCATTCTGGCTCACTGACCAGTATTTGGCTCCCGGTTTTAATTTCATTTCAGCACGCAGACTGTTCACTAACGTGGTGTAAACGTCAGGGTTACTGAGGCACAATTGAGCCGGCTGCCGCTTGCCACCATAGTATGAAAAATACTCAGGATGCGTATCAAAATATTTGGAAGCGGGAACAAGCTTATCGAAGGTGTGTACCCACATTCCCCACTGTGTGTGGGCTGTATCTTTAAAGTGTTGCATCAGTTTATGCCAATCCAAATACTCCTCATCAATGGTTGCTGTGTAATAGTACTCGCGGAAATCAAAATCAGGAACTTCGCTTATATTTATTTCATCAGGTATATTCAATTCGTTTTGCCTTGGAACAATGGCAGGGCCGGCATCATATTTTCTGCATTTGCAGAATTTTTCGAGAAATGTATAAACCGCATAAAGCACTCCTTTGCCACCTCCTCCGTTAATTAACAGGTTGTTTCTTCGCGTTTCAATGCTGTAACCATCAGCATGATTAACGATAGTTGGCAGAGGTGCATTCAGGTGACTGTTTATGCCAATCAATATTTCGTAATCAGTTTTCCGGGCATTATCAGCATTAATTGCAAAACGTGCACCTGTAATTTGCTCCAGGTATTTTGATAGCACCTGTGCAGCCTGCTTTTCATAGGATGTTGGTTTGAGCGGAATAATTATTTGATAATTCGTTTTACCATCAGCAGCCAATGTGATTCCCTTACCTACCTGAGTTTGTAAAATCAATACAAGTATTGTAAAAATGATAGTGTTTAGTTGTCTGTTTACTTTCATAAACTGTTGTAATTTATAAGGGTTGTTATTCTCACTTATTTTCAATGCAAAAAACACAAATAAATTGCAAAGAAAACTCAGATGGGTTTTGTTTTTTTAATCAGACGAACAAATAATAAAAAGTTGTTTCGAATAACTTGTAGCTAACTAAACTGAAAACAAATGAAGAGACTAAATCAGGTGCAATGCTTAAACAATATTCACTTCCATCTCTAATTCAACATTAAACTTTTCTTTAACGGATTTCTGAATATCCCGGGCAAGTTTTAAAACTTCAGCACCGGTTGCACCGCCATAATTTACAAGTACCAGCGCCTGGTTTTTATGCGAGCCTGTTTGTCCGATCACTTTTCCTTTCCAGCCACACTGCTCAATGAGCCAGCCTGCAGCAAGTTTAATATTACCATTGTCAAGTTCATAACCCGGAATGTTATTAAATTGTTCCTTCAGCTGATTATACAACTGCCTGCTTATTTCCGGATTTTTAAAAAAACTACCCGCATTACCAATTACAGCCGGATCGGGTAATTTGCTGCTGCGGATGTTAATAACCGCATTGCTTATGTTTCGCAGGTTAAGTTCAGTAACTCCCATTCGCGCAAGCTCTGTTTCAATTGCCCCATAGCTGATATTGTATTTGTGCTTTTTGGTGAGTTGTAATGTTACTGAAGTAATGATATACTGGTTTTTATGAGATGATTTAAAAATGCTTTGGCGATAACCAAACCTGCAATCCGGATTACTAAAAGTTTGTAGTTGAAGAGAGCTGATGTGCAGTGCTTCCAGTTCAAAAAAAGTATCTTTTAGCTCAACACCATAGGCTCCTATATTTTGCATGGGTCCTGCACCCACACTGCCCGGTATGAGCGACAGATTTTCAATGCCGCCAAAGTTATGTTCAATGCAATATAAAACCAGTTGATGCCAGACCTCGCCAGCCGCAGCTTTTATCCAGACATAGTTTTCGTCTTCTTTAACCTTTTCAATTCCTTTAAGGTTGTTACGGATTACCAAACCCTGGTAATCGCCTGTGAAAAGTACATTACTACCTCCGCCAAGCACCATTTTATTGGATGAAACAAACTTCGAATCTGATAATAGTTCCTTTAAGTCGTCTATAGTGGCGGCATTGGCCATATAACGGGCTAAAACATTTATGCCAAAAGTATTATAGGGCTTTAATGAAACTTCGGTTTGTACAATCACTGCCTTTAAAATCTGCTATTGAAAAATGTAAAGACATAAAAAAAACGCTGATAATTAAATATCAGCGCTAACAAGTTATAAGCCTAAACTTATGAATTCTTTTTCAGAGAGTTATATTGTGCTTTACCGTAAGCAGGGCATTTCTCTTTGGGTTTGCATGATCCTAATAATCCGATTGTAAGGGCTACTAACGCTATTGCAGTGATTTTTTTCATTATAACTAGTGTTATTTATATTTTGAAGAGTGCAAATAACGGCAAAATCCGTTAAAGTGCTGTTTTTTAGTTTTCAACAAACGTTTGTGAAGAGCTATTGTACAACGTCAGAGATTTAACGCGCATTATTGTTCATTATTTTGTTTGATAAAGCTAACTTCATCAATGCTTCAAATAAAATTGAGGGTGCTGAATTTAAATTCAGCTTTGATAAAAGTATATTCAAATAAAATTGAATCGCTCAAAATGAAATGATTAGCATCCTGCGGATATTTCTTATTCAAGTTGTTGCAACGGCTTTTAAGAACCGCCTTTTTAATTTTTTCATTGAATAGATGATGTGCGGCAGCGAAATTTTTAAAAGCCAGCAAAGCCTGCTGGAACTATTTGATTAGTAAAGTTACTTTCGCACTGTCAATTTGACCCTGCAACGGTGCATGGCAATATATTTGAAAACCAAATGTTAAATTTCAGAAAATCTAAAGCTAAGACAATGACAAACAAAGGAGTTGAGCCGGAAATAACTAATGAGGAAAAAATAAATCCGGGTGAATTGGTGAATAAAGACAACGAATCGGAACTGGATCGTGAAAATAAGACAGCTGATGAAATTATTGCCGAAACCAGCGGGGTTATTGACCTTGTTAAAAAGGTAGAGGAAGAACTCGAAACCATGAAGGATAGGTTCCTTCGTGTAAATGCCGAATTCGATAATTATAAAAGACGGACAACAAAAGAGCGAGCAGAACTTATAAAAACGGCAAACAGTGATGTAATAATTGGACTTTTACCTGTGCTTGATGATTTTGACCGTGCTATCAAATCTCTTGGTAAGGATGGGAATAATGCTGCTCTTGAAGGGGTAGCACTAATTCATAATAAATTAAAAAGCATACTTGAGCATAAAGGCTTAAAAGCTATGGTAAGCATTGGTAAACCTTTTGATGTTGAATTGCATGAGGCAATTACCCAGGTTCCGGCTCCGGATGAAAAACTAAAGAACACAGTGATGGACGAGGTAGAGTGTGGTTACTTTTTGAATGATAAGGTAATCCGTCATGCAAAAGTGGTGGTATACAATTAAACATTTAAGCTGATACCGTATAAACACGGTTACTTTTTTATAAGATTATTTTTCATTGAATATGTCAAAAAGAGATTATTACGAGGTACTTGGAGTTTCAAGAAATGCTTCTGAAGCTGAAGTGAAAAAGGCCTACAGGCAATTGGCGCTAAAATATCATCCTGATAAAAACCCGGGTGATAAACAAGCAGAAGAAAAATTTAAAGAAGCAGCCGAAGCTTATGAAGTGCTGAGCACACCTGAAAAGAAATCGCGCTATGATCAGTTTGGCCATGCTGGTATGGGTGGTGCTGCAGGAGGATTTGGAGGCCAGAATATGAACATGGAAGATATTTTCAGCCACTTTGGAGATATTTTTGGTGATGAAAGTCCTTTTGGCAGTTTCTTTGGCGGTCGCGGAAATGGTCAAGGCAACAGGCGTGTGCATAGGGGGAGCAACATTCGCATAAAGGTTAAACTTAACCTAGCTGAAGTTGCCAATGGTGTTGAGAAAAAAATAAAAGTTAACAAACTCGTTTCATGTACAACCTGCAGTGGTTCAGGCGCACAGGGATCATCGGGTTTTTCAACCTGCAATACCTGTAAAGGAGCAGGCCAGGTGCGCAGGGTTACCAATACCATTTTAGGACAGATGCAAACAACATCTACCTGCCCAACATGTAATGGCGAGGGACAGGTGATTGTAAATAAATGTAAGACCTGTCATGGTTCAGGTGTAATGCATGGCGAAGAAGTTATAACTATAAATATTCCACCCGGAGTGGCAGAAGGTATGCAGTTAAACATGAGCGGCAAAGGTAATGCCGGTGAACGAGGCGGATACCCTGGAGATTTGCTGATAGTGATTGAAGAGCACGAGCATGCTGAATTGAAACGTGACGGCAATAATCTGCATTACGATTTATACATCAACTTTGCTGATGCTGCACTTGGAGTAAGTGCCGAAGTTCCTACCATTGATGGCAAAGCGAAAATAAAACTTGATGCGGGAACACAAGCCGGAAAGGTATTACGCCTTAAAGGCAAAGGATTACCTCAGGTTAATTCGCATCATAAAGGTGACTTGTTGGTGAACATTAACGTGTGGACACCTCAGCATTTATCATCAGAAGAAAAAAGGATTTTAGAAAAACTGCGCGACAGTCATAACTTTAAGCCCAACCCCGGCAAACACGATAAAGGCTTTTTTGAAAAAATGAAAGAGTATTTTCATTGATGTGAGTTTTACTTGATCCCACATAAAAAGAAATCCGGCAATACTTAAAGAAGATTTCCAAAAAGTCCAATTACCTTTTCTAAACTACTGTAACAAATTACATTTGCCAACATCAGTAGTTAATTGTGCTGTTGTTTACTTTTTCACATTTTAAGTTTCTATGAGTTTATTATCAATATTGAATGTTACCAAAACCTATGCTAACCAGGTTGCACTGGATGATGTAAGCATAGAAATACCTCAGGGCTCTGTTTTTGGATTACTGGGGCCAAATGGTGCCGGTAAAACTTCGCTCATTCGTATTATCAACCAGATTACAGCCCCTGATAAAGGTGAGGTAAAAATTAACGGGCAGCATCTCGATCAATCACACATTGCAGAAATTGGTTACCTGCCGGAGGAACGCGGCCTGTACAAAAAAATGGAAGTGGGTGAGCAGGCATTGTACCTGGCACAGCTAAAAGGTATGCAACGACATGATGCATTAAAGGAGCTGAAGTACTGGTTCGAAAAATTTGAAATGCTGGGATGGTGGAAGAAAAAAGTGGAAGAACTAAGTAAAGGTATGGCGCAAAAAGTTCAGTTTATTACCACTATAGTTCATAAACCAAAGTTGCTTATTCTCGATGAGCCTTTTACCGGTTTTGATCCAATCAATGCCAATATTATTAAAGACGAATTGCTGGAACTTAAATCAAAAGGTGTTACAACTATTTTATCAACCCACAGAATGGAATCGGTTGAAGAACTTTGTACACACATTGCACTTATCAATAAATCAAAAAAAGTTCTAGATGGCAGCGTTAAAGATATTCGTAAAGCTTACAAATCAAATTTATTTGAAGTGGAATATGCTGGCAATAATGTGGCGCTTGCCAATAGCTTGTGGGGCGATTATCATTTGGAAAGTAATGTGCCTTATGATGATCATATGATGGCAAGAATAAAATTGCTTAATGATTCAAGGCCGAATAATCTGCTCGCACAGTTAATACAGAACATAGAAATCATTTCATTTAAAGAATATGCACCAAGCATGAATGATATCTTTATAGAAGTGGTAGGAGAAAGCAATGATTAAAATTGGTCTTTGGAAAAATTTAAAGCCAGGCATGAGCAGAAATTTTTAGTTGAACATCATTACAATCATTCCCCAAAAAACAAATTATAAGTATGAATAAAATACTCCTGATAATTAAACGTGAATACTTAACCCGGGTTCGTAAAAAGTCATTTATTGTAATGACTATCCTTGGCCCATTATTTATGGGAGCATTAATGGCTGCAGTAATTTATATGGCTATTGCAGGCAGTGAAACCATTTCGGTGGTTAAAGTTATTGACGAAACACCGCAACAAATTTTTGCTGCTAAGCTGAAAAGTAATCGTGGTGTTATTTATGAAATAGAAAAAATCAACATTGATTCTGCACGTAAACGATTTAATGCCGAACAAACTTATGGCATTTTATACATTCCGGCTTCGGTTATTAATTCACCAAATACATTTATGCTTTATACGGAGAAAAAAGCAAGCATAACGGTAGTTTCCAATATTGAAAAAGATCTTCAGGCACTATTTGAAGATTACAAAATGCGTGGTGCAGGCATTGATCCTGCTGTTTTATCGCAAATAAAAACAGATGTTACCATACGCCAGCAATCTATTGAAGGTGAAGAGGAATCCAATGCAGGTGCTACCGCAGTTATTGGTTTCGTTGGCGGTTTGCTCATTTACATGTTTACATTTATTTATGGAGCCCAGGTGATGCGCGGAGTTATGGAAGAAAAGCAAAGCCGCATAGTTGAAGTTATAATGTCTTCGGTAAAACCATTTCAGCTGATGATGGGAAAAATTATTGGAATTGCATTAGTAGCGCTTACACAGTTTCTGATGTGGGTAGTGCTTACCGTAATTATTACCATTGGAATAACTACCTACATAGCCGGTGCCAATCCTGATATCAGGAACCAAATAGAAAAAGTGCAGCAGGACCGCATGATGCTGGATAGCCAGACCAAAGCTCAAGTGGATAACTTTAAAAATGAAAACATTGATATCAGTAAAATGATTGGCAGCTTTAATGTTACCAAAATACTATTGATGTTTGTATTTTATTTTATTGGCGGATATTTAATGTACGCAGCATTATTTGCCGCAATAGGAGCTGCTGTAGACAGTGAAACTGATGTGCAGCAATTTATGGTACCTATTACCGTACCACTCATATTTGCCTATATAGCTTCCACTGTTGTTATGCAAAATCCTGAAAGCTCAATGGGATTTTGGTTTTCAATCATACCATTTACTTCTCCCATTGTTATGATGGTGCGCATGCCATTTGATCCACCGGTATTTGATGTGGTTTTATCAATGGCTTTACTGGTTGTTGGTTTTATTGCAACTACCTGGCTTGCTGCTAAAATCTACCGTACTGGTATTTTGATGTATGGCAAAAAAGTAACGTATAAAGAACTTGCTAAGTGGATTACTTACAAGGGTTGAAAGTAGCCTAAGGTTATTATGCATTATACTAATGCTCTGCTAATTGGCACAATATGATTTACCGGCATTTTGAAAATCAATTGCTTTTTTCATAGCCCTTCATCACGTTTTGAATTTTTAGTTTGCACACCTAAATTATTATCCTATAATTTGTTTTATCAAACTTATTGTAATCCGCTTTTCGTTCGGATTTTGCCGTTGTTGGAACCTGCTTACGTCTGGCAAGTCACTTCCAATAACCTGATGGAGTGATTTAATGTCAAAGGTGCGGTGAATCTAACTTTCAATCAATTTATAAATAGGTATGATTAATTTGGAGTATGATCTATGAAACTAAAACATGTTGAACTGCTTGTTGTTGGAAGGGATTCCAACAGCGGCCCAAATCTTTCTCTATTTCCAAAGGGCTGTTATTTTTTAATTGCAGAGTACAACCATTTAAAAAAATTCAAAAAAATTATTATCCAATGAAACCTCAATCGACAATAAATATACTAATGTTTTTTATTCTGCTATTGACTACAACAATAGAATCAAATGCGCAATCAACTTTCAAAAGTACATTAAGTGGTAGCTATCCATTAAATAAGATTGCATTAGAAAACGATTCAAATTATATAATTATAGATAATAATTGGGGGTATTATAAATATACTAAAAATGGCCTCTTGACAAGTTTTAGGGTTTTAAATTATATTGGAGCATCAGGCAAAAACTTCATAAAGCAGAACTCTGGAAATTATACCTTCATTGGTAATATTTATGATGGACTTGCGAATGACAATTTATGTATTTTCAGTTTTAATTTTTCCAGCAACACAATAAATTGGCAAAAATCATACAGTTCATTTTTTTTAGATGCAACTCAACTATACCCTGGGCAAAACAATACTATGCTAGTTTCTTCAAGAAGTCCTTTTCCTTCATTCCATCCCAAATTTTTTCACGCTGATTCTTTGGGTAATATTATAGAAAGTTTTGAATTTGATTCCATTAAAGGAAATGCAAATTGCGTATTAGAAACAAGTGATAACTCTTTTATTGCAAATGTAAACACTGATACTATAGGTGCCGTGATATGCAAATTAGATACCGTTGGAAATATATTTTGGGCAAAATCATATTTCCGTCCAAAGGCTGCCATTCATTCATCTGTTCAAAACAGTGATGGAACTATAACTTTATTAGGTACGCCTGATACAGTTTCGTCATGGCAAGATGGTGGTTATTACCACACTGCACCACTTTTTCTAATGAATATTGATACTTCGGGTAATGTATTATGGTCCAAAAGTTATGGTGATACCAATTACTCATTTACCAATCTGCCAATAACACAGATGAAAGCAAGTAGTGACGGAGGCTATTTAATCTGTGCAACCATTCAAAACAAAGCCACTGTTGATAATGACTTAATCATTATTAAAACCGATGCAAATGGTGACACACTATGGACCCGCACACATGGCAGCAATTACTCCGATGAGTTTGGTAATGACATTAGTGAAACAAGTGATAGCGGCTATATAGTGGCGGGTTATACTAATTCAACATTTCAATTTAGTAATGGAGCATACTATATTATCAAAACAGATTCACTTGGTATGACAGCCACTCACTGCGAGGAGTTTAATACACCATTTGCAGTTAACAATATTACACCTAATGATAGTAATGTTATACTAAGCATTATAACCGGTGTTGTTACACAAGGCAGTTCAAGTGTTAGTGATACCCTGCTTCCTTTACCTGCCACTGCAGATGGCTGTGTGTTAAACAGCATTAACCAGCACCATGGTTCGTACTTAGATAAATCTCTTTCCTACCCCAACCCCACGCAAGGCCAATTTAAAATTAAAACCGGAAGTACAAATGCCTATATGGTAACAGTTACTGTATATGATACCAAGGGAGTGCAATTGTTTGTAAAGCAATACCGCAATGCAGATGATGTAAAGCTTGATTTAACGGGTTATGGTAAAGGGGTTTACTCCATTCGCATAACCGATAACAAAACTACAAGATGGAGCAAGGTGGTGGTGGAGTAAAATGGCTTATGATTTAAAACATAAAAGCATGAGGGTTTCCTTGTGCTTTTTTTGTTTAGTTTTAGCTGATTAAAGATGATCAATTGTAATTCAACTAATGCGTTGCTATTTCAGCACAACACAGGCGCGCAAGTCAGGAGACCTTGCGTCAGCTACACAGTGAGAAGCTTTCCGGGAGGGGGGAAATTTGGTGCATAGGGGTGTAATTTTTTTGACCACTCTGAGTTAGGAACTCCATGGCTACGATGAGTTTGCAAACAGCACAGCTTAAAAGTGCTGAAAAACGAATTTAATTTAACAATCCTTCAAACGGTTTTTTAATTATTCTTGTGCTGAAGAAAATCCGCTTTTTCTTTCATAAATTTAACAAACAACATCCCCCATAATGCGAGTTGCTATTATCGACACCGGAACCAATACCTTTCAATTGCTGATTATTGAAAAAGAAGGAAGCAGTTTTACTGAAGTATTTAGTACCAAACAACCTGTTAAGTTGGGTGAGGCAGGCATAACAGCAAAAATAATTTCTGATGCAGCGTTCGAGCGCGGTATTTATGTTCTTAAAGAATTTAAAGCTTTGTGTGATCAGCACCAGTCCCCCAAAATTATTGCCATAGGTACAGCAGCATTGCGCAATGCCACCAACTCAACTGCGTTTATTGATAAGGTTAAAAGCGAAACCGGTATTGAAATAATTATCATTTCGGGTGATGTTGAAGCCGAACTGATCTGGAACGGTGTTAAGCAATCGGTAGATCTGAAAGAAGATAAGTCGCTGTTAATGGACATTGGCGGTGGCAGCGTTGAGTTTATTATTGCCAATGCTGAAAAAGTTTTCTGGAAACAAAGCTTTGATATTGGAGGTGCCTTGCTGCTTGAAAAATTTCAGCCTTCCGATCCGGTTACATCAGATACTATTAAAACCCTTGAAACTTTTTTCGATAAAGAACTGCTTACGCTTTACCAGGCATGCCAGCTAAATATGCCGGTGCAATTAATAGGCAGCTCAGGTACTTTTGATACGTTTACCGATCTTATACATGCACAGTTTGAATTGCCCACAGTACCGGGTACCACTTTTTTTGAATATGATATGGAGCATTACCGGCAGGTGCACGATCAGCTTTTAAAATCCACGCATGATGAAAGATTGGCCATGAAAGGAATGACAGCATTCAGGGCCGATATGATTGTAATTGCAAGTATCCTTCTTACTTTCGTCCTTCGAAAACTGGGAATTAAAAAACTAACGGCTTCCACTTATGCCGTTAAAGAAGGAATTCTTTATAAATTGTTAGGCTGATAAATTTGTTTGTTCCGGCATAACTTTCTAAAATAAAAATCAAGTATGTCTAAAATTCTGATTATAGATGACGAACGTCCAATACGTAACTCCATGCGCGAAATACTGGAATATGAAAAGCATGAAGTAGCTGAAGCAGCCGATGGCATTGAAGGGCTAAAGCTGGCAGAGAAGGAAAAATTCGATTTGATTTTCTGCGACATTAAAATGGGAAAGATGGATGGCATTGAAGTATTGGAAAAGCTTCAGCAAAAGCAGTCTGATGTACCAGTGGTAATGATCAGCGGCCATGGCAATATCGAAACAGCTGTTGAAGCCATTAAAAAAGGCGCCTTTGATTATATCAGCAAGCCACTTGATTTAAACAGGTTGCTCATTACGTTGCGTAATGCAATGGATCAGTCAACATTAATTACCGAAACCAAAACACTTAAAAAGAAAATCTATAAATCAGCCCCGATTATAGGTGAATCGGAACCTATTAAAAAAATAAAAGAGCTAATAGATAAGGTTGCACCAACAGATGCGCGTGTATTGGTTACCGGTGAAAACGGCACGGGTAAAGAATTGGTTGCTCGCTGGCTGCATGAAAAAAGTAACCGTTCATCGCTTCCGCTTGTAGAAGTTAATTGTGCTGCTATTCCTGCGGAATTGATCGAAAGCGAATTGTTTGGTCATGAGAAAGGATCATTTACATCAGCCATTAAGCAAAGGCTTGGCAAATTTGAACAGGCCAATGGTGGCACATTGTTTATGGACGAAATTGGCGACATGAGCTTAGGTGCGCAGGCAAAGGTTTTACGTGCTTTGCAGGAAAATAAAATTACACGTGTGGGTGGTGAGAAGGACATTTCAGTAAATGTTCGTGTTATAGCTGCCACCAATAAGGATTTGAAAAAAGAAATTGAAAAAGGAAATTTTCGTGAGGATTTATATCACCGCCTTAGCGTAATTTTAATCCATGTGCCTTCACTAAATGAAAGGCGGGATGATATACCCATTCTTGCTGATTATTTTGCAAAAGAGATTTGTGAGGATTATGCAATGCCTTTAAAAAGTTTTACAGCCAATGCTTACAAAGAACTCCAAAAAATAAACTGGACAGGAAACATTCGTGAACTGCGAAATGTAATAGAGCGCCTTATTATTCTTTGTGATAAAACTATAACCGAAAAAGATGTTCAGGCATTTGCGTTGTACAATAAGTAATCCCTGTTCTAATCAATTAGTTGTGGTTGTATTGCAATCCGGATACTTTTTAGCAGCATTATTTTCCTTTAAATAAACCTGAAAACATAGTCTTAAGCTAGATACATCTCTCAAAACGGAATTAAAGCATTGAAATACCATCACTTGCATGCTCAACCGTTAATAATTATATTTGGCGTAATTGTGTTTTTTGTAGGCAAAAGTGTTAAAATTTAAGTTGTAATTGAAATTCCAGGGCTTTTTTAAGTAACTTCACACTACAAAGTTTCTAAACCCCCCTAATCATGAAACGAATTGCACTTTTTTTAATGCTGCACTTTTTAGTTATGCATGCAGCTTTCAGCCAGGAAATGTTTGGTATAATCAATAGTAATTATTCCGGTAACCTTGGCCTGACATTAAACCCGGCTTCAGTAGTAGCCATGCCTTTCCGGAACGAATTCAATATTCATAGTGAGGCACTATCAATTCAAAACAACTTGATGTACTTTAATAAAGGCACCGGTATTGGAAGTATTTTGAGCGGAAAAGCTGCAGCTGATGAAAGCAATATTGTGTTTTACAATTCCCCGGGTGCTAAAGAAATGTATGGCAGCGGATTTATTCTTGGTCCCGCTTATGCAAGAAGCAGCCGTAACAGTGGATGGGCATTACATACAGCTATCAGAATCAATTCCAATATTGATCAATTGAATAACCCGCTTGCAAAATTTTTATGGGACGGATTAAATTTCGAAAAAGAACCCAATCTTGAATTAAGCTCAAGTCCTTATTCATTCAACATGCTGCAATGGTATGAGATTGGTTTTACCTATGGTCATAAGCTTCTTGAAGTAAAAAGAAGCATGGTTACCTTAGGCGGTACAGCAAATTTTAATATCGGTTCCAATGCAATTTATATTAAGAGCGAGTCAATGAATTTCAATATTCTTCCGCCTGACCAGCTTGAGATCAATAACTTTACAGGAGTTTATGCACACACATTTGAAACTGATAATAGCAGTTTGAATGATTTTACCGGAATAAAAGGTACCGGTGGTTCATTCAACCTGGGTATGCAATACTATTTTTTACACAAGCAAAAACAGGGGGATGACAAGCCTCTTTCCAATAACCGCGACTACCTGTTCAGGTTTGGTGCTTCCTTAATAGATGTAGGCTACATCAATTTTTTTAACAATAACCAGGTATATGAATTTAAAAATGACAAAGCTGTATTTACCGAAATGGATACTATTAAATTTAATGGCATCAATGATTTTGAAGAATACCTCAACACCAAATTTACCGGCTCGCCTGAAGGTGCAGCAACTGATAAAACATTGAGTATGGGATTACCAGCTGCTGCAAGCGTGCAGCTTGATGTGAATATTTACCGCAATTTATTTGCAAATATTACGTGCATTAAGCCTGTTGATTTTTATTACCCCCAGGTTAAGCGACCGGGCAGTTTTAGCATTTCAGCACGCTATCAAAGTAAGAATTTTGAAATAGCCCTTCCTTATTCTGTTTACCAGCAATACAAACAGAAGTTAGGTTTTGCATTACGCTACAAATTCTTTTTCATAGGCACCGATGAAATAGGTTCTTATTTGGGTTCAAAAAATATTGATGGAATGGATGCTTATTTTGGCTTTAAGTTTACCACAGGTTATTCAGCTAAAAGTCATAAGAACGCTGAGAATAAAGTAGCAAACTGACGGAGTAATTAGCCTTGACTATTATTAACCGGCTTATAAAAAAGTATTCAAAATAAAATAAGTCATTGCTGCCAGTGCTGCTGAAACCGGAATGGTAAGAATCCAGGCCCAGATAAGCTGAATGGTTACACCCCAGCGAACTGCTGAAATTCGTTTGGTTAATCCTACTCCAATAATTGAACCTGTAATAGTATGAGTTGTTGAAACCGGAATTTTAAAATGTTGTGTACCGAACAGCGTAATTGCTCCTGCTGTTTCAGCACTGAAACCTTCAAACGGGCTGAGCTTGGTAATTTTTTGTCCCATTGTTTTTACAATACGCCATCCGCCAATCATGGTGCCTGCAGCTATGGATGCATAACATGCAAATGGAACCCATTCAGGTAAATCATGGATGCTACCTATTAAACCTTGTGAAAGCATGGCGGCTGCAATTATACCCATTACTTTTTGAGCATCATTTCCACCATGCCCAAGACTGTAGGCCGCTGATGATGCCAACTGCAGCACTCGGAATGTAGAGTCAACTTTTGAAGGATTTGAACGTTTACACAGATGCAAGGTTATTACGCTAATGAAGTAGGAAATGATCATACCAAGAACAGGCGCCAAAACGATAAAATATAATGTAGGCATTACTGCTGAAACATTAATTGCATGCAAACTTCCTGCATGAGCAATACCTGCACCGGCAAAACCACCCATGAGTGTATGTGATGAGGATGATGGAATTCCTTTCCACCAGGTGATTAGATTCCAAATGATGGCGGCAATAACACCCGATACAACAACAACCAGGTCAATGTTTTCAGGCTTTACCGTTTTAGCCACTGTATCAGCTACTTTTAATTCAAAGATCCAGTAAGCCACAAAATTCCAGAAAGCAGCCCAAATAACAGCAACAAAAGGGGTAAGTACCTTTGTTGAAACCACAGTGGCAATGGAATTGGCAGCATCATGAAATCCATTGATAAAGTCAAAAACTAGTGCCAGAATAATAACGATGATCAGTAAAGTGGAAAGCATAATCCAGTTTTCAGGTATTACATTAGTGATGTATTATGTTTAGTTGTTAGGCCATTTTAAGTACAATAGACTCAATAACATTGGCTGCATCTTCACATTTATCAGTTGCAGTTTCCAGTGCCTGAAGTATTTCCTTGATTTTTATAATCTGAACAGCATTGCTTTCATCAGTAAACAAGCGGGCTACGGCATTATCAAAAATATCATCTGCATGATTTTCAAGACTGTTAATGTGAACAAGCGAATCGGTTATATCCCGCATTTTATTCATATTTTTCAACTCAAAGATTGCCCTGCGCAATGCTTCAATTTGGGTTTGAAGTAATTCAGCAAGTTTTATCATGTCCTGGTTATACTCCTTAACATTATAAATCTCCATTCGTTTGCTTGAACCGTGTATATAGTCAAGTATATCATCAAGCGCTGTAACCAGGCGATGAATATCCTCCCTGTCAAATGGTGTAATGAAGTTCTTACTTAACTCACTGAAAATTTCATGAGTAATTTCATCTCCATTATGTTCAAGCTTTTCAATTTCACGCATAAGCTTTAAACGTTCATGTTCATTTTCATTGGTCAGCAGGTCATATATTGCCTTGCCGGCAAGTGATAAATTTGAAGCTGCTTTTTCAAACAAGGGAAAAAACTTTTTATCCTGCGGTACCAGGAATTTCAGAAAACTGAGTGACATTTCTTAAAGCTTTTTTAATGATTATTTAATAAAAATCTAATGTTGGCGAATGTAGAAAAGTATTTGACTTGAGTAGAATTTATTTGAAAAGTTGTAATCGACTTTAGGTTGTTATCTTCCAAAGCTTTTATAACAGCACCTCCTATAAGCTAACATAATTGGGCCTGTTGAGTGATGAAAAACTTCCTCACTATTGCCTGCAGCTATGTTTATTACATGCTATTAAGATTCCATCCAGGAACAATTAAACAATAGTTAAACGGAAATAAATCTAACCGCGGGTAATCGGGTTAAACAATACATGTAAAGCTGAATCACGAATGATTATTCAGAAGAGAATTGCAATTGTATTAAAACAAAATCAGGCAGTTATTCCTATAGTTTTTCCACACGTACTATTTCTTTTTTATTGTTCTGACCAATGGTTATAAAATAAATTCCCGGTTGTAGCTGGTGCCCCATAGTAACCATATTGGATGAAGGTTGTACAGTTAATTCTTCTAAAAGCCTTCCGGTAACATCAGTAAGAATTATGGATGCAATATCATTGAGTTCATTTAAGACAATAGTAAATGAATCGCTGCTGGGATTAGGATAAATAGTAACCAGTGGTGCGCCATTGCCATTAATCATCCTGCAGTTTACAGTTACTTTTTTAGCTGCCGAAGTAACCGTGCAGCCAAAACTATTGGTAACCCTAACTTTATAATTGCCGGCAACTTTAGCCACATAATCAGCTGCAATTGCACCCGTAATTGCTACATTATTTTTCAGCCACTGATAAGAAAAACCTGCGCCTGCAGGAGATGCATTAAGTGTTACACTATCGCCATTACAAAAGGTAAGCGGGCCTGATGCAGTTATTTTTGCTGCCGGTGGACCTGTAACGGTTATAGTGTTTGATACCCGTGTGCATCCATTTGTATTGGTTACTACTGCTTTATAGTCGCCACTAACATATGCTATATAGGTAGCAGCAGCAGCCCCGCTTATATTCACATTATTTTTCTTCCATTGGTAAGTTAATCCTGCTCCTGCATTTGCATTCAGCGTAACCGAGCCGCCTGTACAAAAGAATGTTGAACCTGCTGCAGTAATGTTTGCAGCAGGCAAAGGATTAACAGTAATATAATTGGTGAACAATAAGGTGTCGCTTCCTGTTGCATTCGAAACTATGAGGGTAACATTATAAGTTCCTGCAGTGGAATACTTAATTACAGGGTTTTGTAATGTTGATGTTGAAGGATTGCCTCCCGGAAAAATCCACTGCCAGGCTGTGGGTGATTTTTTGCTCTTATCCGTAAAGCTTACTTCCTTGCCCCTGCAAATTGCTGTAGTTGCGGCAATAAAGTCAGCCTCAGGTTTTGGAGTAACAAAAACCAATGGCAGATATGGCGCAAGATTGAATGCTTTTAATTTGGGTGATACATTAAATATGGATTGTATAAAACGTTCATTCGAAATATAGCCGTAAGCATTGTCTTTAAAATCAATGCCTTCAACCTGTCCGTTGGAAATAGCAGAAGACAAATCAAATCTCCTTTTATTGCCATTAAAGAATAATGGATTTTTGTAATCATACAGCATCCATAAATAAATCGGGCCTACCCCGGTATTATCATAACCGCATAATGCAATTACACCTCCGTCCTGTATGCCAGCACCGGTAACCAGGCAGCCTGCATTGAGTGTTTCCAGTACTTGCGCAACATAGGTTCCGGCCTGGGCAGGCAATACATAGTGCCGGCTTTGTTTATCAACCCAGTCTTTGCTGAATAAATGCAATGAGTCGTTGTAAAAAATCATTGATTCGCAATCATAGTTGTTATTATTTGGCAAGCTGGTAAATACGGTTTGGTCGCTGTAGCTGAAGTTGATAATTTGCGCAGTTACTACGGTGGCAGTATCACTCAAATCACTTTTGTTGATTTTATAAATTCTTAAATTGGTTCGGTTTCCATTGTTGTTGCCAAAATCACCAATAAATAAATAATCATCACTTTCTGTAATATCTTCCCAATCCACATTTGTGGCATTAGTTATTGTAACGGTTTGAAACACGGTATTGGTTACAGAATCTATTCTGAAGATTTTATTATCGTTTCCGCTGTCATTATGGGTCCATAACTTGTTGTTGCAAAAAACAATCCCTGAGTTTTCGTCAAGCAATGGAGTGCTCAGATTGGTTTTTGTTGTAAGGCTTAAATTGATTGTGGAATAAGTACACGAACCATCATTTATGGTTGCCGATGGATTGTAATTGTTTGCCTGTGGATCGGTGCAGCCATACTGTGCCTTCAGTTGCACATTGAACAACAGGAAAAGCCATAAGAATGGTATAGAATTAAATTTCATATTGATGAACTATTGGTTTTGATTTTATCAAAGATAATAAAATAGGGCTGCATTAACTAAGCCTGGATAAACAATGCAATGGCCTATTATAAAACAAACTGCAGGTAATACTACCTGCAGTTTGTTACGTGGGCCTACTTGAACTTATCCCTTTTCTCCTTTATGCGTTCTCCTGCACTCAAAATGTTGATTGTCAATTAGTTGTATCATTTACCTTTGCTGCATAATTCTCTATGATGCGACAAAATGAAGTAAATGTTTTACCCGATGTTTTACCCAATCTTATCATTCATCTTAAATAATTTTCAACTATGGTAACAGTTAAAGTCATATATCGAACAGACAAAACAAATAAAAAAAATGAACATCCGTTTTACCTGCGCATTATCAAAAACAGGAAGCCCAAATACATTTCATTAGGCGTTTACTTACATCCTGAATATTGGGATGCAGAAAACGAAAAGATCAAAAGCAAAGCTCCCAATGCGCAGTATATTATAAACTACATTGCCAAGAAAGTTTCAGAAGCCCAGGCCGTTGCACTACAAATGGAAACAACCAGCAAATACAATTTGCCCGAGAAGGTAAAAGAAGAGATTATGGGAAAGGCTCCCGAAAGTTTCTTCAAATATGCCGGGCGATATTTAAAAGAACTCGATTGCAATAAACAGATAGGCACCTACAGGAAAGCAAAAGCGATTATTGGAAAAGTCAGAGAATACACCAACAACACCGATTTGCTTTTTGATCATATTACTGTTACATGGCTAAAAGGGTATGAGCAATATTTGCGCACTGATAAAAAAAACAGGATTAACACCATTAACTCAAACTTTCGTGTTATCAGGCGGATCATCAATGCAGCTATCAATGAAGATTTAATTACTGATGACAAAAACGCATTCAAAAAATTCAAGCTCAGCACTGAAAAAGGCAAGATGGAATATTTAACCGAAGATGAATTGCAACTGATTGAACAGGCACCATTGGAGCCCGGCAGCAATAAAGACCATCACCGTAACATGTATATTTTCTCAGCTTATGCAGGAGGTTTGCGCATATCAGATATTTTAATGCTCAGGTGGAAACATTACGTTGCAGATAAAATTGTGATAGAAACCAAAAAGACCGGCAGTGTAGTTTCAATCAAATTGCCATCAAAAGCACTTGAAATTTTAGAGAAATACAAAACCGAAAATATAAAGCCTGAAGATTTCATATTCCCTTTTTTCAAAAGCAATAATGATTATGCTGACAAAACATTTCTATTCAATGCAATATCATCAGGCACATCATATACCAATGATGATTTAAAAGACATTGCAAAAGCTCTGGGAATTAAAAAGAAAGTCAGTTTCCATACTGCACGCCACACATTTGCAACACGTATATTAAGGAAGGGAGTAAGAATAGAATACGTTTCAAAGCTGTTAGGCCATGCATCAATTACTACCACACAGATTTATGCAAAGGTCGTTAATGAAGAACTTGATAAGGCTATGGAAGTTTTAAACGATTAAGAATCACACCGCCCCCGCATTCTCAGCGGGGGCATTTCCCAGGACTACGGGAAAATAACTACTAACAGGGCACCCTTTTTTTGTGAAATAAAAATTAAAAAGTGGTGCAAGAGAATAAAAGTAAATGCAGATTTTTGTTTTTATGCCAATTTAGTGAAATCCAATGGTGACAAACAATA
>JBGARN010000049.1:0-27788 GCA_044230205.1 Bacteroidia bacterium | reverse complement strand
CTTTTTTCTTTAATCAAAAATGCAGCGTTGATGATAACCAACGATACAGGTCCGATGCATGTGGCATTTGCTTTGAAAACCAAGACCATTGGTTTATTCGGTCCTTGTTCGCCAATGCAGTATGGTCAATTTGAAAATGCATGGTGCGTATATAAGAAACTGTATTGTAGTCCATGTGTACATGAATTTTTATTACCACCCTGTGGCGGGAATAATCAATGTATGGCTTTAATTACTGTTGATGAAGTATTATCACTTGCTGATCACGTGTTGCATAATGCCGAAATAAAAATTGAGGTTCCATCGGAGTTTAATTTCACCAGCTCAACCGACCAATTTCCTTTTGGCTTAGTAAAACGAACAAGTTGATGGTGCATAATTCGACCTTAGTCAATAAACTCAACTTTCAGGGTTTCATTTTTCATTTGTTTGCGCTTTAATTTAAGCAACTGATAAAAAGGGAAGATCTTGTAACGTTCAATCAGGTCCCGAATTGCATGGAATTTTCCTATACGCATTGTTGATTTAAAATCTGCAGTTTGCACAACCAAAGGATATGCAACAAGCAGTCGCTCTATACTTCCATTGTCGTAGTAGTATTTCCAGTTGTCAGGTGTTGTATGAATTGGCGTATTACTTTCAATCATTTTTTGTGCAGCCTGTTGCGTTACGATATAAGCCGAACCTCCGGCAAGCTCTTTGTAATTAACAGGTTGATAATAATCAAACCCGAATGAAGTTTTAATCTCAGGTTTGCGCAACTTCAAAGGGTTCCAGGCTTTCCAAAAGAGTAACACCACATCACCCTGCCTGATTTGCTTTGCTGTATACTCTAGTATATCTTTTAAGTTAGGGGGAAGCACTGTATCATCTTCAAGAAATAAAACATATTCGTACTTGCGGTTTATTATGTCAGTATAAATATTCTGATTGGTCATGGTACAGCCAATAATACCGCGCGTAAACCATTCAATTTTGCTATTCTGACTTCTGATGGACTCTACATTACATTTAGCTGCAATATCTTCATCACTTAAATCAGCACCAATCACGCAATCAAAAAATTCGTATTCAAGACCTGAATTACGAAGCTGTTTTTCCATATGTGCCCTTCTTTCAGTGCTCCATTTTAAATTTGTAATGTAAACATGCATAAGGATGCAAATGAACTGAATTTTATATTGCCTGAAAATTTGTTTTCAATATCAGGTCTTTGCCGCTAAAATTAAAATAAAAAAAGCCGCACAGTTTTTTCTGTACGGCATGATAAATAAAATAAACTCAACAAATTTAATAACCTATATCAATCAACCCTGTCGTGCAAAAAGGTGTTGTTAGATTTTATTTCAACATTTTTATTTTCATTTTCACTTAACGTCAACCGCGATATCTGCGATTCAGATGAATCCGGAACATTTGCCAGCTGAACATTACGTCTTTTATAAGCCGGTTCTTTTTCAAGATCATTTATAATGCTATTGCTGTTACCGTTATTTTGGAATTTATAACTCAACTCACGCAGTTTCATAATACGCTCACGCGTTTTACTGAATTGGTCTTCAGAGACTGTATCCTCCACGTTATTTTTTACAACATTATTACTGATCATTCCTGTAGCAATATCACTTGAATTCTCTGTAATATTTAATTCATCCGTTAACGTTGAAGCAGTATCAACTACTGTTGTGCTGCTTTGTTCCACCGATGTAGTTAATTCAAACTCATAACTCAGTGTACTTTCTGTATCAGTTATAGTAAGCGGGGTGTGGCTTTCAGGGGCAGTTATCTTATCTTCCTTTATTTCCTGGCTAACAACTGATGTTTTTATAAATTCATATTCTTTATTGATAACCGTTGAACTTAATGCTTCAGTTTTTTCTGTTAACAAAGTCGGCTCAAGACTGGAAGCGTTTACCTGGGGTTCATGCTTTACATTGTTATTTCTTTCTGATGTATCTAGTACATGAACTGTACGAATAGGCTTATTTTTTTCAGCAATTATTTCGGATGTTGTTTTAAATCCTGTAGCAATTACTGTTACAGCAATCTTATCGCCTAATGAAATATCAGTGCCTGTACCCATAATGATATCAGCAGTAAGACCTGCCTGTTCCTGAATGTAATCCGTAATTTCCCCAATTTCATCCATGGTAACTTCAGTTTTTCCGGACGTAATATTCAGCAGTATATAACGAGCACCATTTATGTTGCTGTCGTTGAGCAACGGAGAATCCAACACAAGTTCTGCCGCCAACCGCGCACGATCAGTTCCTTCAGCAAAAGCACAACCCATGATTGCCACACCGCTGTCTTTAAGAACCGTTTGCACATCTGCAAAATCTACGTTTATATAACCGGTTACAGTAATAATTTCTGCAATACTCCTGGCAGCAATAGTTAAAATATCATCTGCCCGGCCGAATGCCTCAGTAAGTTTTAAATCACCATGTATTTCACGTAGTTTGTCATTACTGATGATAAGCAGTGTATCTACATTCTTCTTTAGTTCATCTATACCTGAATTAGCCTGAACTTTTCGCTTTTTACCTTCAAACCCAAATGGAACGGTAACAATACCTACGGTAAGAATGCCCATTTCCTTTGCAACACCTGCAATAATTGGGGCGGCACCCGTTCCGGTTCCTCCACCCATACCTGCGGTAATAAAAACCATTTTAGTGTCTTTGGAAAGCGCACGTTCAATTTCTTCGATGTTTTCAATAGCTGCATTTTTACCAACTTCAGGTAATGAACCGGCTCCGCGTCCCTCAGTAAGGCTGGGGCCTAGTTGAATTTTAAAGGGCACAGGGCTTATTTCAAGCGCCTGCGCATCGGTGTTGCAAATCATAAAGTCAACACCGCGGATACCCTGGCGGTACATGTGATTAACAGCATTACTGCCGCCACCACCTACTCCAATAACTTTAATGATAGATGGTCTTTCTTTTGAGATTTCAAATTCCATTTGGGTGATTTTTAATAATTTTTTTTACAATTAGATACGAAGACAGGAGTGAATATTTAGTAACTTTTAATTCTTGTTTATTAAAGTGCTTTATCATCTTCGTCATCCTGGAAGAGATCCTTGATGAGAGTAATAAAATCACTTTTCTTTTTTGTAGGCTGAACCGGCATTTTTACAGGCTCATGTTTAACTTCAGGCGTAACCTGTAATTGCAACTTATTTTTAGTGCGCTCGGCATCATTTAAGCCCATAATAACAAGACCAACAGCGGTAGCATACATTGGGCTTTTTATTTCATCATTTCCCTTACTTATATGTTCATTAGGGTATCCGATGCGTGTATCCATACCGGTTATCAATTCAAACAGTTGCTGTATATGTTTTAGCTGGGCACCACCACCTGTTATAACAATACCAGCAATTAGCTTTTTCTCAAAGCCCGAATTTTTTATTTCATAATACACGTGCTCAATTATTTCTTCCATCCGTGCCTGGATAATATGAGCAAGATTCTTAACTGAAATTTCTTTTGGTTCGCGACCCCTTAATCCGGGAATTGAAACGATGTCGTGATCGCTTGTTTGCGAAGCCAGTGCCGAACCAAATTTTATTTTAAGCGATTCGGCCTGCGCGCGTATAATGGTACAGCCTTCCTTTATATCATCGGTAATAACATTACCGCCAAAAGGAATAACCGCAGTATGGCGAATGATGCCATCCTGGAAAATTGCAATGTCTGTAGTACCACCTCCAATATCAACTAAAACAACTCCGGCTTCCTTTTCTTCTTCAGTTAAAACGGCTTCGGCAGAAGCAAGTGGTTCAAGTATCAGGTCAACCGGATTAAGTCCAGCCTTGCGAACACACTTCTCAATATTTTTTGCTGCAGTAACCAGGCCTGTTATTATATGGCAGTTAGCTTCAAGTCTGATGCCCGACATACCTATCGGATCTTTAATACTGGCTTCCTTATCAACAATGTATTCCTGGGGTATTACATGTATAATTTCCTCGCCTGGTGCCATAGCAAGTTTATACATGTCATCAATTATGGCGTCAATATCAGACTGAGAAATTTCTTCATCAATGTTATGACGGGTTCTCATTCCACGATGTTGAAGGCTTTTAATATGCTGACCTGCAATACCAACATGAACATCTTTAATTACTACATCCGATTCCGTGTCGGCATCCTTTACGGCTAGCTTAATCGCCTGAACCGTTTTTTCAATATTGGCCACCACACCACGCATAACGCCAAATGATTCGGCTTTCCCTCGGCCCAATACTTCTATTTTTCCATTTTGATCCCTGCGGCCTACAATTGCGCATATTTTGGTTGTTCCGATATCGAGGCCTACAATTAAATTTGAATCTTCCATAATGTAATTTGAATTGAGATTTACGAATTCTCAACAATTGTTCTTAAATCGTTCTGGAATACGATTTAATTAATTCAATGTTGCGTTTATTTTATATGTTATTAATCTATTTATCCTTTTTAATGTGAAACACCTGAAGTGTTTATTGCAACCGCCTGCCCTGTACTATCTGCCGGTAAGGCAATTGAAGGCTGCATTCCCTTTTTGGTACATACCACCTGCCCTTCAAACTTCAGATTGATTATACTGTAGGGTGTCCACCCGGTATTGTTCAATCCCTCCCTGTAAAACAACAGCAGCTTTGATATTTTCTTTTCCAGATTTCCGGCATCAGCAATTATGATACGCTGATCGCCAATGCGCGGAATAAGCTCCAGTTCATTATTTTCATTTACAAACACCTGGGTAAACAGTGCGTTGGAAACCGTGTCTTTTTGCAGGAACTTTGCTATCACAAGCAACTGCTCAAGTATCATCCTGCTGTTGGATGTATCACCCGGAATTATTACTGCATTGCTGATCCTTCTCCTTGTATATTGCTCATTTATATTACCACTCGCTACAATAACATTAGGTGTATACTTATCTGAAACCGGCATCAGGTAACCTTCTTCATCAATATAAAAACTCTCACCACTGGTATTAATTATCCTGATTAGCGGATTGCGTTGTTTAACATTGATATGCAGCTTGCCATCCAACGTTGAAAATACTTCGGCATTTGCAACAAATGGATTGCTGTTGATGATAGTTTCTAACAAAGCTGTGTTAATTTCATTCATTGGTTTTCCTAAAGGTTGTTTTCCTTTGCTGTTCAGTAATTCTTCGACATCATTATTCTCAATAAAATAATTGCCATTTGATTCTTCAACCTGTATCAGTACTGCATTGCATTTTACAGTTTCCTGCCTTGCACTCACAAAAGCAACAGAAATCAACACTGCTATCATCAGTATCGACCATGCTACATAGGGAATTATTTTTTTCAGTTTCATCGTAGACAATGATTAATTCAAATTGAATTTTTCGGTCAGCATATTCGTTATAGGTTCAACTAACTGGTCAATATCACCTGCTCCCAGCGTCATTACCACTTCAATATTTTTATTTTTCAGAATCTCACATAGCTCTTCCTTATTGCATAGCATATTTTGATTTGTAAGCTTACTGAGAATCATTCCGGAGTCAACACCTTTTATTGGCAATTCTCTTGCAGGATAAATAGGAAGAAGAATTGTTTCGTTTGGCAGACTTAGGCTTTTTGCAAAACCTTCAGCAAAGTCGCGCGTACGACTATATAGATGTGGTTGAAATACAACTGTGATTGTGCGATCAGGATACAATTCTTTAACCGATTGAATTGCTGCTTCAATTTCTGCCGGGTGATGAGCATAATCGTCAATATAAACTACATCTCCGGTTTTTATCCTGAAATCAAATCTTCTTTTTACGCCCGTATAGCTTTTTAGTGCAGATGCTATTTGCTGATAGCTTAGTTTGAATTGCAAAGCCACTGTTATGGCTGCAACAGCATTTTCTACATTATGCCTGCCGGGTAATCCTAATTGAAGTCCTTTTATTGTGTTAGAAGGCCCTGAATAATCGAAAACATATTCGCGGTTTTCTATACGGATATTATTTGCCATTACCTGTGCATCTTCATCAATAGCATATTGAAGTATATTACTGTTGTTAGCCGTAATCGGAAGACCTTTTTTATGTATCAGCAACCCGTCCTTATTAACCTGGGAAGCAAATTGATTGTAACAATCAATCAAGGTTTTATGATCTCCGTAGATATCAAGATGATCGGCATCCATTGAGGAGATAACAGCGATATGCGGAAATAAGGTAAGGAATGACCGGTCAAATTCATCTGCTTCAACTATGGTAACATGCCCGGGTTTTACTACCTCACCCAAAAGGAAATTAGTATCGTAGTTTTTTGCAATACCTCCCAAAAATGCTGAGCAGTTTATTCCATTACTCTTTAGAAGATGAGTTACTATAGATGATGTAGTTGTTTTACCATGAGTACCTGCAATAGCAACTGTAGTGCTGTTTTTAGTAATATATCCAAGTACTTCAGATCTTTTATGAAGTGTAAACTTATTTTGCAGATAATTATACTCTTCATGATCAGCAGGTATGGCAGGAGTATAGATGATAAGCAAATTTGAAGGATTTTCGTTTTCAACAAATTCCGGAATCAGTTTCAAATCATCTTCAAAGTGAATTTCAATACCTTCTTTTTGCAATTCGTCAGTTAATGGAGTTGTTGTTCTATCATAACCTGCAACTGTTTTTCCCATTGCATTGAAATATCGGGCAAGTGCACTCATTCCAATGCCTCCTATTCCCAACATGTAAACGCTTTTTATTTTAGAGAAATCCATTTAACTGTTAATACATTAATTATCTAACTGACAACACTGGCCAATTTTGCAGAATTTGAATTAGTGTAATTCTTCCTGCTTAATGCCAACCTGATCACTTCTTCCGCTATTTTTATTGCAGAGCCCGGCAATGCAAACTTTCTGATGTTGCTTGTTAAGAGTAACATTTGCTCTGAATTGCCAACAAGGTTTAAAACACAATCAACCAATTGCGTTAATGCATCAGTATCTCTGACGAGTAATGCAGCACTATTGTTTACCAGGGCCATCGCATTTTTTGTCTGGTGGTCTTCTGCAACATTGGGAGACGGTACCAGTACACATGGCTTGGCCACTATGCACAATTCAGAAATGGTGCTTGCTCCTGCACGCGATATTACGGCATCTGCCATAGCATAAGCATAGTCCATTTTTGAAATAAAGTCATAAACCTTTATGCCTGATAAATTTGAGGTACTTTGCTGGGCTGTACTATAGAATGCTTTACCGGTTTGCCAAATAACCTGAACATCGTGCTGAACAAATTTTTCTAACTTTTGCTGTATACTCAGGTTAATTGTTCTTGCTCCTAAGCTACCTCCAACAACCAGAATTGTTTTTTTATCCGGATGTAATCCAAAATACGCTGCCGCAGCACTCCTTTTACCTTCAATATTTAATATGTCTTCCCTGACAGGGTTTCCGTATTTGATTATCTTATCAGCAGGAAAATATTTTTCCATTCCATCATATGCTACACAGATTTTATCTACCTGTCTTGCAAGAATTTTATTAGTAATGCCAGGGTATGAATTTTGTTCCTGTATAAGACATGGTATGTGTTGTCGAGCAGCCTGTTGCAATAATGGGCCACTTGCATAGCCTCCTACACCCACAGCAACATCAGGTTGAAATTTTTTGATAATGGAGCCTGCTTTAATCAAACTTGAAATTACTTTTAATGGAAATGAAAGATTGTCAATTGTCAGCTTACGCTGAAATCCGCTGATCCAAAGCCCTTCTATTTCATAACCTGCTGCCGGAACTTTTTCCATTTCCATTCTGCCCTTTGCTCCAACAAATAAAATTTCATTAGCAGGATTAATAGCTTTAATAGCATTAGCAATGGCCAAGGCGGGAAAAATATGCCCACCTGTACCTCCTCCGCTTATTATAGCTTTTATATTATACTGCTGCAGGTTGTTCATTTTCTTCTTTAACAATATCGCGGCTAACGCTTAACAATATACCCAGTGATAAACTTGTAAACCAAATTGAAGTACCTCCCATGCTTAACATTGGAAGCGGCTGGCCGGTAACAGGAAATAAATTGGTTGCTACTGCCATGTTAATCATAGCCTGAAATACAAGTCCAAAACTGCAACCTGCTGCAAACAGCGTTGCAAATGCTTTCGGACTTTGTTTGATGAGCAAAACCGTTCGGTAAAGTAACAGCACATATAAACCAACTATTACAAAAGCACCCCAAAGCCCGTATTCTTCACAAATAATCGCAAAGATCATATCGGAGTATGGATGTGGTAAAAAATTTCTCTGCGTACTGTTGCCCGGCCCTTTACCTATTATTCCACCGGTAGCTATTGCAATTTTTGCCTGTTCAGTTTGATAGTTGCCATCACTCTCTCCGTTTTTAAAATTTTCAATCCGGCTGGTCCAGGTATCAATTCTTCCGGTATACCCTGTTAGCTTTGCAATTCCAATAAACAACGCAAAGCAAACGGCACCAATCCCGATCATGGCAGCAATATATTTTAGGTTAATACGGCCAATAAACATTAAACACAAGCTGCATGCAAACAATACTGCAGCTGTTGAAAAATTGGCGGGAAGTATTAATCCGCAAACAATTAGCACAGGCAACATTATGGGCACAAAGGCAGATTTGAAATCCTTAATATTATCCTGTTTTAGCGATAACATTCTGGATACATAAAGCAACAGCCCAAGCTTTGCAAAATCTGATGTCTGAAATGACAATCCAATGCCTGGTAAGGTTAGCCACCTGCTGGCCTCATTCAAATTAGTACCACTAACAAGTGTTATGATTAAAAGCGGTATAACAATTATGAGCGCAATACGAGATAGCTTTGCGTATATAGTGTAGTTAACGAGGTGAGCTGCATACATTATGGCAAGACCCAAAAGCAGAATTACAAAGTGCTTAAACATATAATACTCTGTGTTGCCGGATTGGTATCGATAGGCAAGTGTTCCCGTAGAACTGTAAACCGCCAGCAATGAAAAAACTGAGAGTATGAATACAATCAGCCATATTATTCTATCGCCTTTAAAGTATGAATCAATCCAGGTCATTTTTCAAATGAGATTTTACGTTTACTATACAAGTTATGCTACCTGATACTAGATGTTTAACTATGATTAAAGAGCCTTAACAGCAGACTTGAACTGTCGTCCGCGGTCTTCATAATTTTTGAATAAATCAAAACTTGCATTGGCCGGAGATAACAATACAATGTCTCCCTTTCTTGCAAACCTGAATGCAGCTTTTACTGCATCTTCGGCAGTTTTGGTTTCAACTATATCCTGAACCATACCACCAAATTCTTTAATGATCTTTTTATTATCCAAACCAAGGCAAACAATTGCTTTCACTTTGGATTTTACCATATCGTGAAGCATTCCGTATTCATTTCCCTTATCCTGTCCTCCGGCAATCCAAATAACAGGGCGATTCATACTTTCTAATGCATACCAGGTACTGTTAACATTAGTAGCTTTTGAATCATTAATAAAGTCAACACCCTGTATGGTATTAACAAATTCAAGACGATGTTCAACTGATTTAAAATCCATTAAACTGTTACGTACATCTTCTTTACGGATGTCTAATAACCTGCCTGAAATACCGGCAGCCATTGAATTGTACAGGTTATGTTTTCCCTGAATTGCAAGTTCGAATATTGACATAGTGAGTGAATTGGAATTAATATTTATTGTTAATTGATCGTTTTCTACAAATGCTGCCTGCCCTTCTTTTCGTTTGATTGAAAAAGAATACCAACGGCTTACTGGTTTTAGTTTCAGAATTTCAGTTTTGATATACTCATCATCATCGCAATACACGATGGCATCGTTTTCGGTTTGATTACGAACAATGCGCATTTTTGAATCGATGTATTTTTGCATGGAGTACTCATAACGGTCGAGGTGATCGGGTGTGATGTTCAGCAATACAGCTATTTCAGCTTTGAATTTGTACATATCATCCAGTTGAAAGCTGCTTAACTCTAATACGTAATAATCAAAATCATTTTCCGCCACCTGCAAGGCAAAACTTTTTCCAACATTGCCTGCCAGGCCAACTTTTAATCCAGCTTTACTTAGTATATGATAAGTTAGCATTGTAGTGGTGGTTTTGCCATTGGTTCCGGTAATGCAAATTTTAGTTGCATTAGTAAACCGTGATGCAAATTCTATTTCAGAAATCACAGGAATGTTCTTCGATAAGAAGTATTGAATTACCTCAGCCTTTGTTGGGATTCCCGGGCTTTTTATTACCTCATCAGCATCTTCCATTAACCGATAAGTATGCTTGCCTTCTTCAAATGCAATCTGTTTTTCAATCAGAACAATTTTGAACTGCTCACCTATTCTTCCTTTATCTGATACAAATACATCAAACCCCTGCTTGCTGGCAAGCAAAGCAGCTCCTGTGCCGCTTTCAGCAGCTCCAAGCACAACTATTTTCTTTGCTTTGTTCATTTTACAGGAGTTTATTTTTATTTATTAGCGTAGTTTTAATGTAACCAGGGTTAGCACTGCCAGCATTATTCCTATAATCCAGAAGCGTGAAACAATTTTCGATTCGTGATATCCCAGTTTTTGATAATGATGATGAAGCGGAGACATTTTAAATACTCGCCTTCCTTCCCCATATTTTTTCTTCGTATACTTGAAATAACTAACCTGTATCATAACCGATAAATTTTCAACGAGGAAAATTCCGCACATGATTGGTATTAAAAATTCTTTTCTGATACAGATTGCAAAGACTGCAATGATTCCACCCAAAGCCAAACTGCCCGTATCCCCCATAAACACCTGCGCTGGGTATGCATTGTACCACAGGAAACCAACACAGGCTCCAATAAAAGCTCCACTGAAAACCATTAATTCACCGGCATTGGGGATGTACATGATGCCGAGATAATTGGCAAATACAGTATTACCGGCAACATAAGCGAGCACGGCAAGATTGGTTCCGATAATGGCCGAAGTGCCTGTAGCAAGTCCATCAATACCATCAGTGATGTTTGCCCCATTAGACACAGCTGTGATAATAAAAATTGCCACCGCTATAAAGGCAATCCATGTATATTTTTTTAAACCCGGATCTATCCAGGTTACCAACCATGCATAATCAAACTCATGATTCTTAAGAAACGGCAGTGTAGTTTTGGTTGACTTTACATTGTGAGATGAATACAATGTTCCTTCTGTAGTTCGTATTGCTTCAATTACTGAACCTTTTGCATGAACATTAATTTGACCGGCAGGAAGCTTTTCACGAACCACTACATACTGATTGAAACTGATGATGCATCCAACAATTATTCCCAGCCCAACCTGGCCCATTATTTTAAACCGACCTGCAAGTCCCTCTTTATCCTTTTTAAACACCTTAATATAATCGTCCAGGAAACCAATAGCCCCAAGCCATACTGTTGCAATTAATAATGTTACGATGTAGACGTTATCAATCCTTGCAAAAAGAATTGTGGGTAACAGTATAGAAGAAAGAATGATAAGTCCGCCCATGGTTGGTGTACCACGTTTTTGCTTTTCACCTTCCAGTCCTAAATCACGAATGGTTTCGCCAACCTGTTTTTGATAAAGTAGATTAATGAGTCGCTTGCCAATGAACAATGAAAACAAAAGAGAAACAATCAATGACATAGCTGCCCTGAAACTGATATACCGAAACAGACCAGCGCCCGGGAAGTCATAGTGATTGTCAAGAAATTCGAAAAGATAATAGAACATCTTTTGTTTTACGTTTATTGAATCAGTTATTTAATGTATCAGCCAGTATTTCCATGTCATCAAATGGATATTTAACTCCTTTTATCTCCTGGTACTTTTCATGCCCCTTACCGGCTACAAGAATTATGTCACCTTTTACAGCCAGGCTACATGCTGTTTTAATAGCTTCACGCCTGTCCGTTATTGACAACACTTTCTTTTTCTGCGAAACAGGCACACCTTCCTGCATCTGGCTTAAAATGACATCAGCCTCCTCATTACGCGGATTATCTGAGGTTAAAATCACCTTGTCACTTAACTCACAAGCTATACGCGACATGACAGGTCGTTTACCGGAATCCCTGTTCCCACCACAACCTACCACTGTAATTACTTTTTCGTTTCCCGTTCTTATTTCCTTTATAGTGCTGAGCACATTTTGCAAAGCATCGGGAGTGTGCGCATAATCAACTATACCGGTTATTTTGTTGCCGGAGATTAGATATTCAAACCGGCCTTCAGGCGGATTCAGATTGCTCAGCACCTGCAGCGTTTTAATTTTATCAATGCCAAGAAGCACTGCCGTTGCATAAGCGCAGGTTAGATTATACGCATTAAAACTACCTATTAGTTTAAAAAGCACTTCGTGCTGATCGATAGTGAGTACCAATCCACTAAAAGTATTCTCAAGTACTTTACATTTAAAGTCACAATCCCGCTTTAATCCGTATGTGTATTTTTTTGCTGCAGTATTCTGCAGCATAACCATTCCGTTTTTGTCGTCTTTATTAACCAGCGCAAATGCATTTCCCGGAAGAGCATCAAAGAATCCTTTCTTTGCTTTTATATAGGCATCGAATGTTTTATGGTAATCCAGGTGATCGTGCGAAATATTCGTAAATAAACCTCCGGCAAAAGTTAATCCCGTTATTCTGTGCTGAACAACTGCATGAGAACTTACTTCCATAAATGCATAACTGCATTCTTTAACAACCATCTCATTTAACAGTTTGTTTAATGCCAGTGCATCAGGCGTGGTGTGTGTGGAAGAAATTTCCTCATCATCAACCTGGTTTTTAACTGTTGAAATCAAACCTGTTTTAAAACCAAGGTTTTTAAATAAATTATATAATAATGTAACAGTTGTTGTTTTGCCATTAGTGCCTGTAACACCAATAAGTTTTAATTTATCAGACGGGTTGTTATAAAAGTTTGAAGCAATATATCCTAATGCCTGAGAGGAACTTTTTACTCTTATATAGGTTACTCCGCTCTCAATAGCATCGGGCATTTGTTCACAAACAATAACCTTGGCGCCTTTCTTAATGCACTGTTCAATAAATTGATGACCATCAGCTTGCTCACCCCTGATGGCAATAAATAAACACCCGGGTTTAACAAGCCTTGAATCGAAGAATACATCGGATACATTAATGCTTGTATACCCAATCACTTCTTCTATTGGAGCTTTGTAGAGTATGTCTTTAAGTACAGGCAATTAAGTGGAGTGATAAATTGTTAACCTTATTATTTGTTACTTTTTTATTTAAGAACTAAGAGAGCTCAATAATTATTTGTTGCCCTTTCATTATTGCAGTACCTGGAGCTATAGACTGTTTATTTACAGCACCCCTGCCGGTTGCTTTTACTGAAAGGCCATTACTTTCCAATATTTGTATGGCATCACGCAATCCCATCCCTTTTACATCAGGCACCTTATTTAATTCCGCCTGAACCGGCTGAATTTTTCCTGAATTACTATAAGTAAACCAGGATGCATCAGCTGGAAGCTGAATTGAAACTCCTGTTGCGGTAACCGCTTTTTTGGTATATAATGCGTTACCTGCTTTTACCATAGGTAACCGTTCACTGAACAATGAATCTTTACTCACCTCTGGGTGCATATCAATGCGCGTTGAATAAACTTTGTCAGCTATTTCTTTAAATACAGGCCCTGAAACAACATTGCCGTAATAGAATCGTGGCGAGAGGTCATAAATCACAACTATACAACTGTAAATGGGCTGATCAGCGGGGAAGTATCCACAAAATGAAGCCTGGTAACGGACAGAATCATTGGAGCTGTAACCACTTTTTCCAAAGGCCATTTTTGCTGTACCTGTTTTACCGGCAATCTGAAATGCTTCAAATTTAAGGTTGGTGGCTGTTCCCCTTTGAACCACACCTTCCATCATTTTACGCGCATTGGCAATTGTTTTTGCAGAACAAATAGAATCAACCAATACCTCGGTTGGAAAAACTTTTACTGATTTTCCTTTATGCAATACCTCTTTGATAAATTTCGGCTTTACCATTTTTCCTCCGTTGGCTACGGCATTGTAAAAGGCTAATGTTTGTAACGGAGTTAACCTGGTTTCATAACCGATTGACATAAATGGAAGTGTAACATTAGACCAACCGTGTTTGATATTACGTTCAGCAGGCGTGTGAATTAGTGGCTTTGCTTCACCTGGTATCTGAAGACCGATTGGTTTATCAAGGTGCATCCGGCTAAGACTTGATGTAAATTTTTCCGGATTTTTCTGATAATATTTATTGATGAGTTTAGAAATGGCCACATTTGATGAAATTTCAAATGCATGCTGAACACTCACTTTACCATTATACCTGTGAGAATCTTTTATAGGAATTCCTGAAAACATTTCATATCCCTGGCTTATGTCCACACTGTCATCAATGTCAATATAACCATCTTCCATTGCGGTAATCAAGGATGCGAGCTTAAATGTTGAACCGGGCTCAGAGCCATATCCGATCGCATAATTGTAGCCTTCATAATAGCTACCGTTTTTAGCACGTGTAAGATTGGCTATAGCCTTTATTTCGCCTGTGCTTACTTCCATCAGCACTACGCAACCGCGTGGTGCATCATGAGTTGACAATTGAGTATATAGTGCATGTTCAGCAACATCCTGAATGTTTATATCAATTGTAGTTACAATATCATTTCCGTCCTGTGGTTCAATTTCATTATCATCATTTAATGGCTTATAAATTCCACCTGCCATTTTCTGCATGATTCTTTTACCCGTTACACCACTCAAAATTGTATCAAAAGCACCTTCAATACCTACTGGTTTTACTCCATTTATTTTATAGCCAATGGTTCGGGCAGCAAGCTCATTATAAGGCCGCTCTCTCCTGCTATCTGCAATCACTATTAAGCCGCCTTTATACCTTCCTGAATTAAATAATGGTAATTTTTGTACTGCTTTATATTCCTTGTAGCCTACTCCTTTCTTTAAAAGAAAATATCGTTCACCATCTCTTCGGGCATCACGTAAAATTTTTTTGTACTCTGGTGCGGAGCGGTCTCCAAAAATTTCCGCAAGGCCTTCAGCTACTGAGTCAATTTTTGCATTGAATATTTCTTTTTTAAAACCTTCTGCTTTAGTATCTATTCTTAATTCATAAATTGGGGTAGAGGTAGCCAACAAACTTCCATCTGAAGAATAAATGTTTCCGCGGCTTGGAGGTATGGTAACCATTTTCAGCATAAGGCTATCGGCTTTTGCAGCCCATTTTTCTCCTTCTGCTATTTTTATTTTTATAACCTGAGCCAGGATAGCGAATGCAAATGCGCAGATAAGGCCATATACCAGCCATACTCTCCACATTATATCTTTTTTTGTTGCACTCATTATTCAGACCCTAATTTTTATTGCTTTTTACATTGCTGTTAGCCTGCAACACTATTTTTCTGGGTGGCACAGTAGATTCTTTTATTCCATATACCGACACGGCTGCAGCAACAGCAGATTGTTTTCTTTTTTGCATCAGTTCTGTTTTACTGGCTATGTATTCTGATCGTAATTCTTTAATATCTTTTGATGTTTTATCAATTGAACGGATTATCTTATCAGCATGATAGCTGTTGCCGATATAGAGCAGCGCAAAAACCATCAGGAAAAAGATATAAGGCATAACGGTTAACATCATATCCTTACTTACGTAGCCCATGATGTTGATTGTGCTAATCAACTTACCAATAGGATGCACAGTGGTAGCATCTTTTTCCTGCCCCCTAACTGTGGCAGTAGCTAAAACTTCTTCTTCCTGTTTTTTAAACTTATTCATTTGAAATACCACATCAGGGTATAAGGTATGTTATTAGAGGTGATGAACCATTTATACTTTTCAGAAATTATATTTTAATTGCCGCACGTAACTTTACACTTCGCGATCTTGGGTTCTGTTCAATTTCAATTGCTGATGGAGTAACCGGCTTTTTATAAACAGCCTTGAACTGAATCCCAACACTATTTCCATATATATCTTTTCGGTCTTCATTATCGAAATTTCCTTTACTGATGAAATTTTTTACAAGCCGATCTTCCAAAGAATGATAGCTCAACACCACAAGCCGTCCACCTGATTTTATAACCTCCGCACATTGGCTGAGTAGTTCCATTAAACTTTCCAACTCCCGGTTTACTTCAATTCTTAGTGCCTGGAATACACAGGCGTTATAATGATTGATTTGAGATGGCGAACAACAGGTTACTGTAATCCTTTTCAGATCATCTGTGGTCTTAATAGGATGCTGCTCCCTCGCACTTACAATTGCCCTTGCAAGTGTTTTAGCATTTCTGATTTCTCCATATGCTGAAAATAGCTGCTGCAAATTTTTTTCATCATAATTCGAAATCACATCCAGTGCTGTAACTTCTTCACGGCTATCCATTCTCATATCCAGCTTGCCGCTGTATCTCGTACTGAATCCCCGGTTAGCAGTATCAAACTGATGAGACGAAACACCTAAGTCAGCCAAAACTCCGTCAACAGGTATTGCATTATAAAACTTCAAGAATTGAGTGAGGTATTTGAAATTTTTATTAACGAGGGTAAATCGCTTATCATCAATTTTGTTTGTCAATGCATCGCTGTCCTGATCAAATGCTATCAAACGTCCCGTGTCAAGCTTTTCAAGAATTGCTTTGCTATGACCACCACCGCCAAATGTTACATCTACATAAACACCGTTTGATTTTATATCCAGCGCTTTAATGCTCTCTCTTAACAACACTGGCTTGTGATACATTATTTACTGCGGAGCGTTAAAATTTATTTTACCCATAACTTCTTCTGCCAGCGCATTCATTTCTTCCGGATCAATATCACTATGCATTTTTTCAAATTTTTCTGAGCTCCATATTTCAACACTGTTGCCATGCGCAAACAATACACAGTCTTTATCAATACCAGCCAGGTCGAGCAACCTTTTAGGAATTTGAATACGGCTTGCACTATCCAGCTCCACTTCAACAACACCTTTAAAAAACGAACGGATGAAATCGCGGTTTTTCTTAATCCAGGGATTCAACTGGTTAAGCTGAACAGCAATTTTTTTCCATTCATCCATCGGGTATAATGCAAGGCAATCTTCAAAACCTTTTTTCAACACAAATTTTTCCTGCGCCTCATGCGAAAGCTGCCTGCGCAAGGCAACAGGAAACGAGATGCGCCCTTTGGCATCAATCTTCACTTCATGTTCGCCTAAAAATTGTGTCATGTTTTATACTCTTAATTCTTGTAGTGTTTATCCTGCTTCTATACGGTGTCAAATATAAAACAGAAAAAACCACTTAATCACACAAAAAAACACTTTGTTAATAAATAGTTGCTTTAAACAAACGGCAACAGGATTTTCTTATTGTTATTTTATTGTGACTAAATAAGTATAAAAAACTCTATAATACCTTTAAATATTGTGTTTTAGAAAATATAGTGTTTACTAATTTGAATGAACTATAGTATCTGTTGTTAAAAATTTTGTGAAAAATTATGGTGGGTTAAAGTGGGGACAAATTCAATTTTTATACTTTTCGCAGACTAAAACAGATTGGTTTTTTTTAAGATATTCGGTTTTTAGAAAATTCAGATAATTTTAGAAATTGACATTTTGAGCTTTAAAATGTAGGTTTGAAATCGTTTCAACACCCATTTAGTTATGAAATATGAAATAAAAAAAGAGGGCGAGTTTCAATTTATTGATGAAGGTCAGGGTCCGGTAATGCTGCTCTTACATGGGCTTTTCGGTGCGCTGAGCAACTGGGTAGATGTAGTTGAAAAGTTTCGAAACAATTTCAGGGTTGTAATACCGCTTATGCCGATTTATACTTTACCAGTATTATCAACCAATGTAAAAGAGCTTGAAAAATTTATTCAGAAGTTTATTGAATTCAAAAAGCTGGAGCGAATTAACCTAGTTGGTAATTCATTAGGTGGCCATGTTGCACTGGTGCATGTTACCAAACATCAATCCAACCTTTCTTCATTAATACTAACCGGTAGTTCGGGGTTGTACGAAAATGCAATGGGAGGAAGTTTTCCAAGAAGAGAAGACTACGAGTTTATTAAGAAGAAAGTAGAAGTAACTTTTTATGATCCTAAAACAGCTACTAAGGAACTAGTTGATGAATGCTATGCTATTATAAATGATAAAGCAAAGCTCATAAGAATTTTAGCGCTGGCTAAAAGTGCTATACGTCATAATATGAGCAAAGAATTAACCAATATTAAAGTACCTACCTGCCTGATATGGGGCAAGAATGATACAATAACCCCGCCTGATGTTGCTGAAGAGTTTCATAAGTTAATTAAGGACAGCGATTTGTACTGGATTGATAAATGCGGGCATGCTGCAATGATGGAGCATCCTCATGAGTTTAATGAGTTGTTAGAAAAATGGCTGATTAAGCGTGGGATAATTAATACAGTAACTACCTGATAATGTCAGTTTAAAAGCTTTCATTTATTCCAGGAACTTAAATCCCTGTCAACAATCTTTTCAAGTTTTTCATTGTGTGGCTTGTAGTAATCAATAAGATATTGGCGGGTGTTAGGATTCATTGGCGGAGGAGAATAAAGTGCACTGTTTAGGCTGCTAACCTTATACTTTGCTTTAGTTAACAATCTTGGCGAAATCACACTTTTAAGTATACTTTTAATTGAAGAGTTTTCACTCCTCAACCAGCGTGATATTCTTGGAAAAATAGAGCGAGATGATTCATTGTATTTTTTTTCGAGATTGGGAACAAAGGAGCTATCAAGATCACTGAATTCAAATACCCTTTTTATAATGCTCTTCATATCCTTTTTCATATCTTCCTGAAAAATAATCAGCACCTGGCTCTTATCAAAGTATTTATAAACCATTTCAATCTGTCTGGCATATTCGCCACGGCCCAGGTAATCTATTATACCTCGAGACACAAATGTATCTGCGCGTGATGGATCTGCATGTAAGGCTTCATCAAAGGATTCAACAGTTTCATGTCCACGCCAACGGGCATACCAATAAGCACTGTAGGCACGGTCAACCGGATTACGAAGTACAATAATAATTTTAACGTTTGGGTTGTGCTCTTTTAAATGTTGTAATGCATGTTCAAAATACATGATTCCAACATTCTTGGCCATTATTTTTTTTGAGTTATCAATATGGTCGCCAAATTGATGTCGGTAACGCTTTTCATAGCCTTGCTTCCATTCATCTTCCAAAACGAAATAAGTAAATTCAAGCGCTGGATGCGTAATTACGTCAGGGTGCTCACCCATATAACGCTGCAGCGAACTTGTTGCTGCCTTTTGCGTACCGGCTATCATAATATTTACCGGACCTGGGTGTAAATCTTTTTTCATAATTAGCTAAAAAAGGAATCTTTATTTGAAACTGGTGTAATTATCAGTTTATTATCATTAGTATTTCTAAAATCAAGCGCAATTATATAGATTTTATAACTTCGATAACATATTTTCAATATTGTAGCCTGATTTAATTAGATGTATGTGTTTTAACATACAAAAAATATGGAGTGACTTTGTGATCAGAAAAGCAACTCATTAAGTGATTGTTATATAAATACTACTTATAAAATTATTCAATAAATGATACCAAGTAATTAATCAGTCCTAAAGATATTGAAAACTTTTATGCGTTCAATACTTTTTCCTTAAAAAATAATTCAGACTAGTATCATTCCAATGAAATTAAGAAATTTATATGAGATGTATCCTTGTCCATTAATGTGATTAATGCACGATTAATAAACGAAAGGCTTCTATTTTATCATTACTGTTAATGATTAGTTGGTATATGCCTGGTTTTAGAAAATTTAACGGTATTTGTGTCTCGTAACTTATTGTCTTCTTCGTTTCTTCAGCACTGTAAAGTTTTTCACCAAGCATATTATAAATTGAATAACTAATTGTTTCGGTAAAATGATTAGCTAATTTTATTTTTACAAAATCATTTGCAGGATTTGGAAAAACCTCGTATTCATCACTGTAGTCATCCATTTCGGTGTAATTAATAACGACCGGATTAATTAAAACACAATTCATAACAGAATCAACAAGAGTGTCATTTAAAACAAGCATGAATGAATCCAGCTTCTGACGATACAATTGAACTAATGGAGCATAAAAAGGATCAGAAATTCTGTTTATGTTTTCGGCTGGATCATTAACAAGATCGAAAAATTCTTCAACACTGTCCACACAAAAGTTTTTAATGTATTTATAGTCAACAGAGCGAACAGCTCTCAGGTAGGGTTCTGTTGATTTAGAATTAAACTGAAAAATAAATTCATTACGATGACTTGTCTGGTTATATAAATTTCGTAGTGAAAATCCGGGCATATTATACGTATTGGGAATTCCGGCCGCATCAAGTATGGTAGGCGCAATATCAAGATTTAGTGCAAACTCATTAGTAACAACACTTCCTGCCGGAAACCAGTTAGGGTAACGAACAAAAATCGGAATGCGCATTGATTCTTCATACGGAAGCTCTTTGGCCATTAAAAAGTGATCACCCTGAAGATAGCCATTGTCACTCATAAATATAATTAAAGTGCTGTCAGTTATTCCAGTGCTGTCGAGGTAATTCAATACCTGTGTTACGCTGCTTTCCACACCGGCAAAAAGTTCATAGGTAAGCCGGGTTTGTTCAATTCGATCAAGTGTGGTATCGGTTATACCGGTAATTGTATCAGGATTTTGCAAGTGAAACTTATAAATATAATCAGGGAAGTTCTGCGTATACCGGTAAAAGTTATCCGGTAACGGCATGGTATCATTATCAAATAAACCAATATCAACCGGCCGCGGTGTAAGTGGCTTATGAGGTGCTTTATGATTCATAAATAAAAGAAAAGGCTGATTTACTGGTCGGTTTTGAAGAAATTCAAGTGTTTTAAGAGTAATGATATCAGTTTTATGATCAGGCAATGTTACTTTTATACCGTTGATGTTAAATTGTGAATTAAAATAAGGTACAGTATTAGAAACACACCAGTAATCATATCCTGGCTGAGGCGCTGATTGCAATCCATACTTACCAATCATTCCCGTATAATATCCGGAAGACTTTAAAATTGTAGCTACAGTAGGGAGCCCGCAACAAATTGTATCACCAAAATTACTGTCAACTCCATTATTTTGAGGATACAAACCGGTATATACAGTTGCTCGGCTTGGACCACAAATTGATTCAATAACAAACGAGTTCTTAAAATTTACTCCTTCATAAGCTATCCGGTTTATTGATGGGGATTGAAAGAATGCCGGACCACCATTAGGCTCGCAAAAATCATATCGGGCATCATCAAGCATTATCACCAATATATTAGGCTGAGCAGGAGGTGCGCTTTTTTGCACATTACTATTTTGAAATTGCTGGGCAGATATCAAATTACAAACACCCAAAAAACAACCCAATACTAAAGTTCTATAAATATTCAACTGTTTAATATTTGTATATGTTATTGGCAAGAGGCAATTATCAAACCAATTTAAAAGCTACAATTTATAATATTACCTTTCAACTCCCCAAAGCTAATATAGCGTCAAACTCATGTTCCTTTACAGGAGAAACCGATAATCGTCCAATTTTTATCAATGCCATTTCGCTAAACCTCCTGTCATTTTTTAATTGCTGCAAAGTAACCGGCTTGTTTAGCTTTTTGTAGGGGATAAGGTCAACAGCGCTCCAGTCTTCAGTTGTTGTTGGATCCTGGTATGCTTCCTTTGCTACTTTTGCAATACCTGCAATATGTGTTCCTTCATTACTATGATAAAACAATACCAAGTCACCCTTTTTCATGGCGCGTAAATGCAACCGTGCTGCATAATTTCGAACACCATCCCATGTTGTTCTGCCATCTTTTAAAAACTGTTCCCATGAGTATTTTGAAGGTTCAGATTTAACAAGCCAATAATTCATTTGTACAAATCTACTGATTGCTTAACATTTAATAACCCTGCAAGTTTACTAATTACAAACGAACAATTAACTTATCCTATAAAGATTGCGCTTTAACCGTCACGATAAATTACTTGTGAATTATCCTGTTGATAGCTGCAGATGCACCTTTTGTGATATTAGCGAAATTGGCGTAGGTTTGTGGTATTGAATTCTGTTACCTGTACCTGAAAATTGTAGAATCAATTTAGTTGACGCAGGAAAAACAACAATTATTACATATTAAATAAATTTCTATTAACCAATTAATGAAGTTTACTGCGCAACAAATTGGCGATTTACTAAATGGTGAAATTGCAGGTGATCCAACAGTTTGGGTTGATAAGTTATGCAAGATTGAGGCCGGTGAGCCAAATTCGTTAAGTTTCCTGGCCAATCCAAAATATAATCAGTACCTGTATGAAACAAAGGCTTCCATTGTAATCATCAATAAATCTTTTCATCCTGAACAGACTGTAACTGCCACTTTAATTAAGGTTGATGATGCTTACCAGGCTTTTGCAAAGCTCCTGGAATTATATAACAAAATACAGAACGATAAATCAGGTATTGAACAACCTAGTTATATTGATTCTTCGGTTAGTATGGGTAACTCCATATATATAGGTGCGTTTGCCTATTTAGGAAAAAATGTAAAGCTTGGCGATAACGTTAAAATTTATCCGCATTGTTACATTGGTGATAATGTTACCATTGGCAGCAACACAACATTATTCTCTGGTGCAAGAATTTATGCCATGTGCAAAATAGGCGCAAATTGTATTTTACATAGCGGTGTAATTATAGGTGCTGATGGTTTCGGATTTGCTCCAAATGCATCAGGTGGTTATGATAAAGTAGCTCAAACCGGAAATGTAGAAATTGAAGATAATGTAGAAATTGGTTCTAATACAACCATCGATCGTGCAACTTTAGGATCGACAATAATCAGAAAAGGCGTTAAGCTTGATAACCTTATTCAGATTGCACATAATGTAGAGATTGGTGAAGATACTGTTATAGCAGCTCAAACTGGTATTGCGGGTTCAACCAAAATAGGTAAACAATGTATGATAGGCGGCCAGGTTGGAATAGTAGGCCATATTACAATAGCCGATAAGGTAAAAATTCAGGCACAAAGTGGTATTAATCAGAGCATAACCGAAGAGGGTGCAGCAATACAAGGCTCACCTGCATTTAACGTAGTTGACTTTAAGCGGTCTTACGTAATGTTCAGGAAATTACCAGGCATGGAAAAAAGGTTAAGTGATTTGGAAAAAACTTTAAGTGACGAGGAACTGAAAAATATTTTGAATAAAAAATAATTAATCTTGATATCTACCAGTCATTAAAATCTGAATTAATTAATGGAAATTGCAGCGGAACAAATAAAGAGCAGTACTACCAGCCAAAATGGTAAAGCAAACGTGGAACATCAAACAACATTAAAAGACGCAGTTTCAATTTCAGGTGTTGGCTTACACACCGGAAAACCTGTAACGATAACTTTTCGTCCAGCACCTGATTATCATGGATATAAATTTCAGCGGATTGATCTTGCAGGTAATCCTGTTATTGATGGTGATGTGGATAATGTGGTAGACACCAGCCGTGGCACTACGCTTGAACAAAATGGAGCCAGGGTTTATACAACTGAACATGCATTGGCAGCATTATCGGGTTTGCAAATTGATAATGCGCTCATTGAAATATCAGACCAGGAAGTTCCTATTTTAGATGGAAGCGCACAACCGTTTGTAGAAGCTTTACAAAAAGCAGGTACTACCAATTTAAAAGCCGAGCGCAAGTATTATGTATTGAATGAAAACCTCACCTATGAAGATATTCCGCGTAAAGTGGAAATGCTTGCTGTACCCAGCGATGAGTTTAGAGTAACGGTAATGGTAGACTATAACTCAGAAATTCTGGGAACGCAGCATGCACAAATTCATATGATGAAGGAGTTTAAAGATGAAATAGCACGTTGCCGCACCTTTGTGTTTTTGCATGAACTAAAACAATTAGTAAAACATAACCTTATAAAAGGTGGTGATGTAGATAATGCTATCATTTTAGTTGATCACCTTATACCGCAGGATGAATTAGACGAACTGGCAGCAGTGTTTAACAAACCAAAAATTAAAATTGAAGAAAAAGGAGTGCTTAATAATATCAAACTGCACTTTCAAAACGAACCTGCACGGCATAAATTACTGGATATAGTCGGAGACTTTGCTTTAATTGGAATGCCTGTGCGCGCTCATATTCTTGCAGCACGTCCGGGCCATAAAGCCAATACTGAATTTGCCCGTAAAATAAAATCTCTTATTAAAAGAGATAAAGCAAATATTAAATCTCCGGTTTTTGACATTAACAAAACTCCAGTTTTTGATATAAATCGCATTACAAGCTACCTGCCTCATCGCGCACCTTTTCTGATGATTGATAAAATTCTGGAGTTAAGTGAATCGCATGTTGTAGGATTAAAAAATGTAACCATGAATGAATGGTTCTTTCAAGGGCATTTTCCGGGCAATCCTGTTATGCCAGGTGTTTTATTAATTGAAGCAATGGCACAAACAGGCGGAATACTGGCTTTAAGCACAGTGCCTGACCCTGATAATCACTGGACTTATTTTATGAAAATTGAAAATGCCCGCTTTAAGCAAAAAGTTGTTCCGGGTGATACTGTTGTTTTCGATTTGAAACTTAAAACACCCATTCGCAGAGGCATTGTGCTGATGACCGGTATTGCCTATGTTGGCGATAAGCCGGTTATGGAAGCTGAAATGATGGCACAGATTGTTCGCAAGTCATAAAGCATCAAAACCGTGAATGATCAATTTATATTGGTTTTAATTTCGCTTTAAACATTAAAACACTTTATTTGTAGCTGATGATTTTTCATCAGTAAGAAATCAAAATCAAAATTTAGTTTTCCAACATGCATTCTCCCCATGCTGTTATAAGCCCTAAGGCAAAAATCGGCAACGATGTAACTATCGGTCCGTTTTGTGTAATACATGATGATGTTGAAATTGGCGATGGTTGTCAGCTTCACTCATCTGTTGTTATTTATGATGGTGCCCGCATTGGTAAAAACAACACCTTTTTTCCAGGTGCTATCATCTCAGCTGTTCCACAGGATTTAAAATATAAAGGAGAAGTAACGTATACGAACATAGGTGATAATAACATTATTCGTGAATTTGTTACTATTAATAAAGGAACTATTGCATTAGGAAAAACTGAAGTTGGCAGCAACAACCTGCTTATGGCATATGTACATGTTGCGCATGACTGTGTAGTTGGAAACAATTGCATTCTTGCTAACGGAGTTACGCTTGCAGGACACATCACTATTGATGATTTCGCAATTATTGGTGGACTAAGTGCCGTTCACCAGTTCGTTCATGTTGGTTCGCATGTAATGATTTCAGGTGGATCACTGGTTCGGAAAGATGTTCCTCCTTTTACAAAATCGGCTCATGAACCATTAGCCTATGTAGGTCTCAATTCTGTTGGATTGCGCAGGAGGGGCTTTACACCTGAACAGATTAATAATGTACAGGAAATTTACCGTTACCTTTTTGTAAACGGACACACTACCGGCAAAGCTGTTAAATTAATTGAAGAAGAGGTGCCACCAAGTGAGGAGCGCGACCTTATTCTTAATTTTGTTAAATCATCGCAACGCGGATTAATGAAAGGATATATTGCAGATAGTGAAGATTAAGACTGAAAAGCTTTGCTAATACATATTTGCAAATTCTACACTTCATTTGTTCGCCTGCAGTTAACAAATAATACTAACCTCTACCTTAATAGTTAGTTCGCCTCTTTGTTATAAAATAATGAATTGCATTACGCTCAATAATATTTCAAAAAAATATACAGGCAACTGGCTTTTTAAAAACATTTCGCTTCAGGTAAATGCAAACGAATTTTTAGCAATTACAGGCTTTAACGGTTCAGGCAAATCAACATTACTTAAGATTATTTCTGGTTATACCATTCCATCATCAGGCACTTTAACCTATAACCTTGATGGCAATAATGTGGCAGTTGAACAGGTTTATAAATATGTTTCGTATGCAGCGCCTTATCTTGATTTGATTGATGATTTTACATTATTGGAAAACATTACCTTTTATAATAAGTTTAAAAATTTCAGGAACAACATAACTGCTGAGCAATTAATTCAACTTGCATTTCTTGAAGGATCGGAACACAAGCAGGTGAAGTTTTTTTCATCGGGAATGAAACAACGGCTTAAATTATCTTTAGCCATTCTTGCAGAAACACCCATCCTGCTTTTAGATGAACCGCTCGCCAATCTTGATAGTAAAGGCTTTGAGTGGTATGCATCACTTACAAAAAATTATTTAAACAACCGTATTTGCATCGTTTGTTCAAACAATACTAAAGATGAAACAACATTTTGTAATGCTACTTTGAATGTGGAGGATTATAAAAAATAAAATTAAGCATCAGCATGCTGAATTGCTAATAGCCCAAGATGTAATTCCTCTCTGATTATTTATCTTTCATAACTTAACCGATGATTATAAAAACTGCAACCTTTATTAAGAGCTCTGAAAAGGCTGATCAATGTCCTAAACCAATAAAACCTGAGTATGCATTTATTGGCCGGAGTAATGTAGGTAAGTCTTCATTAATCAATATGCTGGTGAACCAGAATAAACTTGCCAAAACATCCTCTACTCCGGGTAAGACACAGCTTATTAATCATTTTGAGGTGAATGAAAATTTCTGGATTGTTGATTTGCCCGGTTATGGTTTTGCTCGTGTACCTAAAACGGTTACTGACAAATGGGAAAAAATGATAAGAACCTATTTGCTTGGCCGCACCAATTTGATGTGCGTATTTGTATTAATTGACACGCGCATTGATCCGCAAGCCAGCGATCTTACATTTATCAACTGGTTAGGCGAACAGGGAGTACCTCTTGCGTTAGCATTTACAAAAGCGGATAAACAAACCGTAAACAAAACAAATGCATCAGTTGAAAAATTTAAAAAAGCGGTTTTAGATAGCTGGGAAGAATTGCCGCCTTACTTTGTAACATCGGCCGAAAAAAAAACCGGCCGTGATGAAATGCTTGATTTCATTGAAAAATCAAACAAATTATTCATTTCCTGAATTCCTGTTTATTTATCGTTCATCAGCCGGCTATGCCGGTTTTTTTTCCAAATGAACTGCTGAATTCACGAATTTCACTTGCCATTGCTTCATCATTAGTTGCGTTGGCATAAGTGGTTGCAAGGCTGTTTATGGTATCGTAAACAAATCGCTGCATTTCTTCTACCATCATTTCCTTATTCCATAAATCAATGCGTAAAGTACCGGGTTCTTTAGCATCCCAAATGGATAACATAAATGCCTTGGCTTCTTTTAATCCTTCCATACCTGAGTCGGTTGCCGTCCATTCGATTTTTACAGGCATGTTTTGTTCATCGAGTGATACGCTGAATTTTATTTCTGATGTTCTCATTTTTCTTTTTTGATTATTTGAAATGCAATAAATGCAATTAATTCTTTGCAGGTTTATACTTTGATTCGCTTAAAATTTTTTGTGCATCATTTTCAGCACATAATTGTGCAAGTGATATATCAGGATGTTTTTCCATATAAGCCTTCACAATCTGCCATCCTGTAAAATAGCCAATTCGTGCAGGCGACTCATTCGGAAATCCCGCAGTTGTTGGCCCTTCACCAATAAACTTATTGTATTGCCTGCTATTGGTACTGTATAACATTTGTTGTTCAATTA
>JBGARN010000048.1:0-27917 GCA_044230205.1 Bacteroidia bacterium | reverse complement strand
TATTATTTTAATATACATGAAAGAATAAGTTGGGATGGTGATACCAGTATAATGAGAGCGTATAATGAGGCTTATGCTGGTTCGGGAAATGCATATTGGGATGGTGTTTTAAATTCTGCTATTTTTTGTGCTGGACCAACTTCAGCTCCAGATGATGACTATAATACAAACGATATAATGGGCCATGAATTTACCCATGGTGTTATCCAAAGTGAAGCAGGATTAATTTATAGTGCAGAACCAGGTGCTTTAAATGAGTCTTTTAGTGATATTCTTGGTGAAATGGTTGAAAGTGTTGCTGAATCCACTTGTGATTATTTATCAGGTGATGATCTAAGCGGACCTCCTCTCAGGAGCTTTATTAATCCGAAAAACTACGGGCAGCCTGATACTTACGAGGGACAATATTGGCATTGTACATCTGGATTTTTTTGTTCCCAGGGAAATGATAATTATGGGGTCCATACTAATAGTGGTGTTCAAAATTATTGGTTTTATCTACTATCGGAAGGGGGCTCAGGAACAAATGATAAAGGGGATTTGTACAATGTTAATGGAATTACTAGATTTAAGGCTAGACAAATTGTTTATAGAGCCTTAACCGATTATCTTTATTCTACTTCAGAATATTCTGATGCACGTGATGCTTTAATCCAGTCTGCAATAGATATTTATGGTCAATGTAGTGAAGAAGCCTGGCAAACTGCCAATGCATGGTATGCAGTAGGTGTAGGATCCAAGCCAATTCCATTAAATGGAGAATGGTGTGGTGATTGGCCTTATGAATTCCTACCCGGCCTTTTTGAATATGATAAAAGTTCGGCACTAACACTTACTTGTCCTATTGCTCCAGGTGGTTGTTTAGGTGGAACAACTATCCAAGCAAGTAATCAACCCACAAGCTTTACAGCAAATGAAATAATTTTTTACCCGGGATTTACTGCAGAGCTTGGTTGTAATTTTACCGCTTTTATTTCTAACTGTTCATCCAATTTACAAAGACATGGGATTAGAAAAAATCCAAATGAAGTTGATTATATACATAATGTTCAATTTGCAGCATCAGATTTAATACTAAACAATGATAAGTACAATATTAATAATAAAATATTCTATATAAAACCCAATCCTTTTCTCAATTCAACTGAAATTTCTGTTGAACCTATAGAGGATGAATTCATTTCTCTGCGCATTACAGATTATTTAGGTAAAGAAATTAAAACTCTTTACCAGGGAGAAGCAGCGGCTGGTACAAAATATGATTTCAGATTTTCAGGAGATGGCCATGCGCCCGGCATTTATTTCTGTGTACTTAAAGGCAGCCGAACAAATAAGGTGATCAGGCTGGTCTTGTTTAAATAATTTCAAGAGCAGGGAAAACTTAAAAATTAAAACCTTACAGGTCTTTTCACTGTCCTGTAAGGTTTTTTTATCCACTTATTTGGGCAGTACAATTCTGAACGTAGTTCCCTTGTTTACATCAGAGTGTTTTACAAAAATCTGCCCTTTGTGATAGTCTTCAACAATGCGCTTGCTGAGTGAGAGGCCAAGCCCCCAGCCGCGGCTTTTGGTAGTATAACCCGGTTTAAAAACGGTTTTGTATTTCGATTTGGGAATTCCTTTACCGGTGTCTTTTATATCAATATACACAAACTGTTTCTGGTCGTGCAGGGTAACTGATATATCGCCTGCGCCTGCCATGGCATCAATGGCATTTTTAAAAATATTCTCCAGCACCCATTCAAACAGCGGAATATTCAGCGGAGCTTCAATGTTGTGATTCTGCAGGTTTTTCACCGTCATGTTCACTTTTTGTGATGTACGCGTTTTTATGTAATTGATGGAATTCTGAATCACCTCCATTATATTTTCGCGTTTAAGTGCAGGTGCAGAACCGATTTTTGAAAAACGTTCGGTAATGGTATTCAGCCGCGCTATATCCTTGTCCATTTCAAGTATATTGCTGTCGTTAGGATAATGCGCTTTAAGATAATCGGTCCAAGCTCCCAGCGATGATAACGGAGTGCCCAATTGATGAGCAGTTTCCTTGGCCATACCCACCCACACCTGGTTTTGCTCAGCTTTGCGCGAGGTATTAAAGGCCAGGTACGATACCAGTAAAAACAAACCAATAATTCCGAGCTGGAAAAAAGGATAATACCTCAGCTTTTGCAGCATGTCAGAATCTTTATAGAAGATGTACATTTTCTGGTTTACATCGTACTCTACAATAATGGGCTTGTGCTGCAGCTTCATTTCTTCCAGCTGCCTTTTTACATACAGTGAATCTTTATTGATGGCCACCGTATCCAGGTTGATGTATGAAATGATATTCAACTCTCCATCGGTTTGAATTACAGGTATGGTGGTATTGATGCTGATCACATCCAGTGCCAGCGAAAGGTCACCGGCATTCAGCGGGGCTACAGAAGCATAGTGGATGGCACGGGCCCATATTTCCACGCGCTTTTTTTCTTCCAGTTGTAATTCCTTTACTATTTTATTGGTGTACCACAGCGAAACAATGCCAATAAGTATTGCCGCTGCAAGCAGCAGAATTTTCCAGCGTTGTTTTTGTGTGTAGATATTCAATGCTATGTACTTTGGGGTGGCAATATTAAATTATTTTTTGTGCTTTAAATGCGGTATAGTAACACTGCTGCTATAAAGTGCAGGCATTAATAGCCGTGTTAATGTGCTGCTATAAGCTGTCTTCATCAAATTCAATCTGAATTTCTTCCTTCTTTTTTTGCGCAGGTGCAGGCTTTACAATCGCTGTATCTTTTTTAAACCAGCCAAATTCCTTGTTCAACACAGTTTTAAGCGTTTGTTTTTCCTGCTTGATTTCATTCGCTATATTTTCCTGAACCCCTTTTTTATCATAGGCAAATTTAGGATTGGAGGCATCGCCCTTCATAGTAAGGTACAGTTTCCATCTTCCCAGGCCATCGTCTTCTATCTTTTTATCATAGGCAAATTTAGGATTGGAAGCATCGCCCTTCATCGTCAGGTACAGCTTCCATCTTCCCAGGCCATCGTCTTCTATCGTACCGAATTCGGTATTATAATCTTTCACTTTGCGGTTAAGCAACTGCGATAGTTCAAGCTTTAATTTATAATCCACCTTGTTATCAAAGCTGTGTGTTCCGCTTGCAGTTAGATTTATAGCTGTAGAGCGGATATCCATTAAAGGTATAACGATACTTTTATTCCTTATTTCAATAACATTATGTAATGTTTCGAATTTAATGTTGTGCAGGTCAGTTCCTTTTACATAACGGCTTAAGGCAAGCATGGGCTCATAATTATTCAATTCGCCATTTTCGATGGTAATGTCACATTTACTGTATATGCTGTTCGGATTAATATCAAGGTAGCGCGACCACACTGAAGCAAACTGCACAGAGGCTGTAACTTTTCCTTTTAAATTTTTTGAGGTTATAGAGGTTTGACCAAAGTTGCCCATCTGCTCGAAGGTTTTGGTGATGTTCAGGCTTTTTACGTTTGCATTATAAAGTATAAGCAGGCTGTCGCCTCGCGAAGCATCAATTGTTCCCTGCAGATTAACACTTCCATCCATGGTTTGCATGTTCAGCGAATTGGTTTGAAGCACGCCATCTTCCAGCGATACGCTTCCGTTTACTCGTTGCGCTTCAAATTTCTTATACGATAGCTTACCGACACTTACTATAAAGTTGCAATTGAGTTGCGATGAAAAATGTATACCTCCTGTTGAATCATTTTTACCATCACCTTCGGTAATTATTTTGTCTAAATTCAAATTACTACTTAAGAAATCCGCATCCACCTTTAGTTCCGCACCCTGTAAAAGCAGGTAACTGAACAGGTTGGTAATTACACCGTTTATCCTGATATCAGATCCTGCTACCATTCCGCCAAGACGGCTCACATTGAGTTCATTATTATCCAGCGTAAACGTTCCCGAAAAATTCTGAAAGGTGGTAGGGCTGTTTTTCAATTCAAAGTTTACATTTTGAAACTGCGCTGTTCCCTGCGATGAGTAGGTAACTTCATCACCAACTCTTCCTTTAAAGGAAGCATCAATTTTTAACTGTCCCTCTATACGCTGAAGTGTATCGGGCTTATAAAACTCGCTTAATTTATTTAAGTCAAAATCACCGCGCAATACTAAATTTACAAAGGGCTTGTCATTGTTTTCTATTTCAAAGTCGGCCATCACTTTTTTACCATCCATATCGGCCTGCATGTTTTTTACCTGTAGCAAACCTATTCCTCCTGAAGCATTTTTTCGGTTGGTATAAAACCCGTTAAAACTGATACTTTTTAAAGTAACATTTCCATATGGCGGTGTAAGCTGCGAATTGGCAGTTGAAAAATTAATAGTTATTGCAGGACTACTGCCCGCTGTAATTATGCCTTTAATTTTTGCATTGAAGGTAACATTGCCATCAGCTTTATATTCGGCAAGCATCCCCAGGTTTCCTTTGGGGATAATTGACATTACAGATAACAGGTTGGCATCAACTCCTTTTAGTTCAAGATCAATTAAAGGTGAAGCACTGCCGTAATCATATCTTCCTTCAACATTAAGCGTAAGGCCTTCAAGTTTAAGTGTTGATGGTTTGAAAGAATAAACCTTATTCACATGATCAACATTAAGTTGTAAGTTGAGTATAGCTTTTTTTTGAGAGATGTATTCCTGGCCGCTGATATTTATTTTGTTGATATAAGTTTTCCCTTCCAGTGCCAGCTCAAAGTCAGCGGTGTTGAATTTACCTTTCATGGTGGCAGCGTCCAGCTGTAAATCAAAAAACTTTTTTTGGCTGATATCATCATAAATCAATCTTACATTTTTAAATTCCACTTCTTCAAAATTCAACTCAAGGTCGGCTTGTTTACCATCTTCCGATTTTTTCCAGACGTTAAAATTTTCCCTGCCATTTTTATCAGTGATTAATTTAAGCGTTGCGTTTTCAATTGATACCTTTTTTAGATTGTAGTTGCCGGTAATTACATCCCATAAATCAAAAAGCAGGTACAGGTTTCCGGCATACATTAATGTGTCATTTTGAGCAAAAGGTTTTGCAGGAAGTGCTTTTACCTGCTTCAGCGCTATTGATGCATTCGGGAACTTACGGATTACAGAAAAGTCAATTTCTGCAACATCAATTTTTGTGGTAAGATTTTTATTGATTTCACCGATAACATGAGTTATAATTTTATCACCATATAAAACTGAAATACCAACAGCTAAAAGCAGTATGAAGACTGTTACACTAATTGTAATTAAAAAAGGCTTTTTAATTTTTTGCCACATAGCCCGGTAAAATAAAAAAAGGATGCAGTATTTACTAAAGTGTGTTTATTATAACTGCGAAATAATCATGATTGAACAAATTATAAAACATAAAGATTAATAAACGTACGATTGTCAATAATATTCTCCTGAATCAGCCTGCCAAAATTTATTAGTATCATGTGGATAGTTGGCTTCTGAAAAAATAGTTGATCATCTCTGCAATTGGTTGGCTAAATTTTGTACCATTGTTAAGTTAAAACAGTTATCATGAAAACAATTGGCCGACTGTTTCTATTACTCATATTCTGTCCGCTCATTTCATTCCCGCAGTATTTTATGGATGCAGCGGGTGGTGTAACCGTTGATGAGGCTTTAGCTGTTGCCACCACTTCTGCAGGCACCTCGTATACTACAGGTTATTTTACAAGCAGTGGTAATTTCGGTGGAACCACTTTAACATCGGCAGGATTAACCGATGGCTTTATTTCAAAAACCGATGCGGGCGGAAACTTTTTATGGGCACACAAATTTGGTGGCACCGGAATCGATAAGGGAATATGCATTACATCAGACAGCCTGGAAAATATTTATATCGGAATTGCTTTTGAAAATACAATCACCATAGGTTCGGGTACTTTTACATCTTTTGGCCTGCGCGATATACTTATTGCAAAATACGATGCAGCTGGAAATTTTTTATGGGCAATGCAGGCAGGCGGCTCAGGTAATGATAATATAACTGCTATTAATGCTGAAGCTAATGGTAATATTGCAATTGCGGGTAGCTTTACCGGAACTGCAGCATTTGGAGCAATTACATTAAACAGTACTATCAACCCAATTACATTGTCGCCTTCTGCAGATATATTTGTTGCAAAGCTTAATTCAGGCGGAATAGTGCAATGGGCAAAAAATGGTGCAGCGCCCTACGATGATTACGCCAGCGATGTAAAGTTTGACCATAATGGTAACGTTTGTTTGTATATTCAGTTCAGTGATACTATTACATTTGATATCACCCACAATAACAATATAAATAATGCAGTGGCGCTTTTGCGCTTTGATGCATCCGGCAACGAAACATGGTTTGTAAAGTGGGTGGGCACATCAACCCAACCAACATCCATTATTACTGACGAAAAGGGCAGCCTTTTTGCCACAGGTAATTTTACAGGCACGCTTAATATTTTCACAACTCCCTTCAGCACATTAAATGCAACCTACAGTAACCGATATTATATTTTAAAATTTAATTCATCCGGCAGCCTTGGCTGGGCTTCATCTAATAGCAGTGATAATAACTTAAGTGCAAATGACCTGGTAAAAGGAAACGATAATAACATTTACGTTATAGGCGAATTCAGATGCAGGATGAATGATTATGCTGACATTTATGGACAGGGTGTTTTTAACAGTGTTGGATATCGCGATGTTTTTGCAGCATGCTATGATAGCAGCGGCAGCTGGCTGTGGGCAAGGCAATATGGAGGTCCTGAAGATGACGCTGCCTATCAATGCGGAATAAACGGATCCAACCAGGTAGTGTTTGCAGGTAGTTTTGAAGAGCAGTTTAACGCTCCGGTAAATACTGTTAATGGTATTTGCTTTAATGTAAATACAGCTTCTCCTTATTGTAATGACAGCAGCTATGCCGGCTATTGTGTTGTTTACAGTTCAAATGCTACTGTAGGTGGTAACCGTGATGTGCTTATTGCCTCCTGTGTTGACCCATCACGCCAGCCCTATGATTACTATATCCGCACGGGCAACAATTGTATTCGTGATGAATTGTCTATCTGCATTAATGAAATTCTTACCGGTCAATCCTGCATTGACACATTTTTAGTTTGTCCTGTTACCTATGCACTTCTTAACGTTACTACAGATTATACCGGGGCAATTTCTCCACAATTAATTTACCAGTGGTCCAATGGAAGCACCAACGCTTCAATTGTTGCCTTCCCTGGAAACTACACCGTAACCGTTTATACACAGGATGGATGTTTTACTCATACGAAATCCATTTTTGTGGGAAGCCAGCCATCACCTCTTAATCCGCTTATTACCGACAGCAAGGGAATAAACATTAATGCGAATCCCACTACACCTGTTACTATTTGTGCCGGAGATTCTGTAATCCTTTCAGCAAGCAACATATCGCCCGGATATACTTATTACTGGAATGTTAACGGCCAGAATATTTTTGATGACTCGGTTACTATCTCACAGTCGGGCACCTATTATTTCACAGTAGGTACACCAACTGAATGCCCGAAAACCAATTCCATAATCATAAATGTTATTGCACCACTGCCGCTCGATACGTTTAAAATTATTGTCAATAATGATTTTAACCAGGATGATACAGTATCAAGCTGCTTTAATAACATTCATGTTTCTTTTGTTGATTCGATAACCGGCTTTTGCTTTCCTGATGTAGTGTCCTGGTCATGTACTCCCTATGCACCACAAAGCCAGGGCGGATTTCCATGTTTTTCATCATCAACAACGTCATTCTATCCCGATTCTACCGGCTTATATACTATAACTGCAATTTCAATTATTCAAAATCAATGCGACACTGATACCATTGGTCCTGTTTCAAAAACAGTTTATTTCATAAAGCTTGCTATTCCCGATCCGCCTTTGGTGAACATAACTGGTGAAACTGAACTTTGCCCTTCGGGCGATACCATTACGCTTACTTGTGATACTGCCCCCAATTATCAATGGAGCGGCCCGGGTATTATCAGTAACGATACCTTGCAATCTGTATTAATTAATCTTCCGGGTATATACTATGTTAGTTCTGTGGTGTATTCCGCAGATGGATGTCCTGCTACGGGTGCAGCCAACATCAACATTAATTATAAACCGAATCCTGTTGTTGCCATTACACCAACAAGCGGTATTATATGCCCTAACGATTCCATATCACTGGTTTGTTATACTCCCGGCAATTACCAATGGATTAGCCCCAATGGGTCACTGGGCGTGGATTCATTTATAGTCTATGCTAATCAACCCGGTGATTACTATTGTATTGTAACTGACTCAACAGGCTGTGTATTAATTTCAAATACAGTTACAGCTATAAATTATTCAAGCCCTACTATGTTGGTTACGCCCGACACCATAGTATGCAATGGAACTTCGGCAACACTGCAGGTTATTGCCGGTGCAGGAAGTGCACTTCAATGGCAGGCACCACTTGCTGGCAATAGCCCAACGCAGGTTGTTTACTCGGCAGGGACATATACCTGTGCAGTGCTTTCCTGCAATGTAACTACCATTTTAAGTGCAACAATAAGCTCACCTTCTTTTCCTTCCACAATTGGCATTGGCGGAAGCACTACCGTATGCTGGGGCGATTCTGTTCAGCTTACAGCCCCTGCCGGTTATAGTTACCATTGGTTTCCGTCCAATGATACCACACAAATGATCTATGCTACGTTACCGGGATTTTATTATGTGATGATGACGGATTCCCTAGGTTGTTATGGTTATACCGATTCCGTTTTTGTGTTTATGACCGGTCAGCCGGCTCAGCCTGTTATTACGGCCAACAGCCCGGTGTGTGAAGGCAATGCAATTATCCTAAGCACAACCTTTCAGCCCGGGTTGACGTATAGCTGGAATGGACCATCAGGATTTTCATCAATACTGCAAAATCCGGTTATCAGCAATGCAACTTCTGCCAATAACGGGGTATATACACTCAATATGCTTAATGGATCCTGTACAAGTGACACAGCTTCAGTTGCTGTTACAGTACTCTTGCAGCCATCAGCTCCGGCAATCACTACAAATAGTCCTGTTTGCACTGGTGATACCATTTTATTAGGCGCTAGCGGAACAGGCTTTGCCAGCTATGAATGGTTTGGGCCTGGCGGGTTTACCTCAACAGACCAACAACCGTATATTTCAAATGCAACAGCTGTCAATAACGGCACGTATGCTGTAATTGGGTTTGACGGAACATGTTACAGTGACACCACTTTTGTTACTATACAGGTACTTAATCCGCCTTCTGCCCCTGCTGTGCAAGGCAACAGCCCGCTTTGTGAAGGAGATACGCTTCAGCTTTCCACTTCTGCAAGTGCCTCACTTTACTTCTGGAATGGCCCGGCTGGCTTTACTTCAACCATCGCTCAACCTGTTATTGCCAATGTGCAGCTAAGCAATGCAGGCACCTATACACTTTATGTTACCGTTGGAAGCTGCATTTCAGATACTACAACCTATATGGTTAACGTTAATGCTCAGCCGCCAGTTCCGGTTATAACAGGCAATACACTTTATTGCGAAAACGATACTATTGTTTTAACTACCACTGCTATCAGTAATGGATATTCCTGGTATGGGCCTTCAGGTTTTTCTGCAACACAACAACAGTTTAGTATTTACCCGGCTTCGACTGCAAACAGCGGATGGTACCAGCTGATCATAACAGATGGCATTTGCACCAGTGACACAGCGGCTGTATTAATAACAGTAAATCTCAATCCTCTTACTCCGGTGCTTTCTTCAAACAGTCCGGCATGTGAAGGAGATAATTTAACATTATATACCTCCTCTGTTGGGGGCACTTATTTCTGGAGCGGTCCTTCGGGTTTCAGCTCAACAGAACAAAATCCGGTGATTCAAAATGTTTCTGTAAATGATGCCGGTACTTATTCAATGCTATTTGATAATGGATGTCAAAGCCCGGTTGCTGCAATTAATATAAGTATCAATAAAAATCCAACTCTCACAAGTATCAGCAGTAATGCACCGGTTTGTGAAGGAGATGAATTACAACTCACATTTACTGCAACTGATTATGATAGCTCTTACTGGAGTTTTGGCTCAACTGTTTTGAATGGCAATCTTCAATTGATAATTCCGAATGTACAACTCAATAATTCAGGATACTATACTGTGAACCTTTCAAACGTTAATTGCCAGTATGCTGATTCAATTTTAGCAGAAGTTAAAGCGTGTGATATTGACATTCCCAATGTTTTTACGCCCAATGATGACGGATATAATGATGCATTTGAATTTGAAAGTCCGTTAATTGAAAATATAAAGTACAAAATATTCGACCGCTGGGGATTGGTTGTTTATCAAGGTTCATCACATCATTTAAATTGGAATGGTAAACTAAATGGCTCAGGTAATAATGTACCAATGGGTACTTACTATTATATTTTTGATTTTGCTTTTACTGATAAAACACAGAAAAGAGTTACCGGGTACTTTGAGTTGATCAGGTAAAATCTATCCTGTTTGTGAGCTACAGACCGTGGAGTAAGATGTTTTTATACTATTTTTACTAGGCAAAACAACATCACATGAAAATGCAACCTATACTGCTAATGTTACGAGTGGTATCACTTATTGGGATTTTTTATTGGAATTCATCGCATGCAGATTCATGGACACAGAAAGCAAGTTTTCCTGGAATTGCAAGAGAACACCCTTTTTCATTTTCAATTGATGGCAAAGGCTATATAGGAACCGGAAAAACCAGCTCGAATGAGCTAAATGATTTTTGGGAATACGATCCAGCAGTAGATGTCTGGACTCAGAAAGCAAATTTTCCTGGGGATCCGAGATTAAGCGCAGTCGGTTTTACAATAGGGAATAAAGGATATGCTGGAACAGGTTGCCGTCAGACTGTTACTACTACTTTTAGTGACTTTTATGAATATGACCCTGCAACAAATGTATGGACACAAAAAGCCGATTTCGGTGGTGGACCAAGAGCGTGGGCTGCAGGATTTTCTATAGCAGGTAAAGGATACCTTGGAACAGGTTGGTACAATGTCGGTCCTCAAAGTGATTTTTGGGAGTACGACCCGACATTTAACTTGTGGACACAGAAAGCGTCATTTAGTGGTGTACCTCGTATTCTTGCTGTTGGCTTTGCAATAAATGATAAAGGTTATATAAGTACAGGGAGTAGTGGTTCCGATGAGTGCTGGGAGTATGATCCGGTATTCGATTCATGGACTCAAAAGGCTAACTTACCTGGTCCAGGTCGTATGGATGCAGCTGCATTTTCTATTTGCGGAAAGGGGTTTGTAGGGATAGGTGGTGAGTCGCCTTTCTATAAAGATTTGTGGGAATTTGATCCTGTTGCAAATCAATGGACTCAAAAAACAGACTTCCCCGGTCAGGAACGTGATGATGCTGCTTTCTTCTCTATTGGAGATAAGGGCTATATTGGATTGGGAGAATACAATGGCAGCATTATGTTTGTAGACTTTTATGAATATACTCCTGACAGTGTATGTACAAGTGCACCAATCATTAATTTAGCTTCTTCTGACACCATCTTCTGCGAAAAACACTGCATAAATTTTTTCGATTTAAGTACAAACAATCCAACTTCATGGCAGTGGTTTTTCCCCGGTTCAGATAGCATAACCAGCACGCTGCAAAATCCAACCAATATTTGTTACAGCACCTACGGCAGTTTTGATGTAACGCTCATAGCCTGCAATGCCGCAGGTTGTGATACTTTGGTATTGCCCGGTTTTATTAATGAATACCAAATCCCAACCCCCAGTATTACTCAAAGTAATGATACCCTGTTTTCATCACCCGGGGTTACCTACCAATGGTGGAGTGTTGATAGCGGTATCATTACAGGTGCAACTAACTCTTACTACATACCAACCCAAGGTGGAAGCTATTATGTAATTGTTACAGACTCGAATGGCTGCGAGGGGGCGAGTAATACAATAATAATTACCGCAATACACTCCTTAATTGAGTGGGGCAAGGCGTGTGTTATTATGCCAAATCCTAACAATGGCCTATTCACAATTACATTAAATGAGACTTTAAAGAAAGATTTTTCAGTTCGTATCATTAACCCTATAGGTCAAACCATTTTCAACCACCCTGTAACAGAAATAAACATCAGCAATATTTCAGAAGGGCTTTATGGTATCCAGGTTATTAATGATGGTAAAGTTTACTTTGGAAGATTTGTGGTGGAGTAGTTTCAGGTAAAAACTGATTCAATAAAATCCTCCGGGATATAGCAACCAAAAATGCACCACCCGGAGGAATTACGCCTGTTAATCGAAGTCAAGAAAATCACTTAAGAAAGATTTCTTTTTCTTGTATGGATATGGTGGCTTACCATGACCCTGATGCTGGTGCTTTTGATAATCACCGTAATGATAATTCTTATAATCCTTCTCATAATTTTCGCGATGAGAATAATGCTCACCGGCTTTCTCCATTATCTTGTCCAGTTCACCACGGTCAAGCCATATTCCCCTGCACTTCGGGCAATAATCTATCTCCACTCCATTACGTTCGGTAATTAAAAGTGTTTCATTATCGTTCGGGCATTTCATGTTTTACTATTTTATAGCTCAGGTTACATTGCAAATCTCTTCGCTACCTCATTCCAGTTTACCACATTCCACCAGGCAGTGATATAATCAGGTCTGCGGTTTTGGTAATTGAGATAATAAGCATGCTCCCACACATCACAACCTAATATAGGGTTGCCTTTTACTTCAGCTATATCCATTAAAGGATTATCCTGGTTAGGTGTGCTGCTTATGGAGAGTTTACCATCAGCAGTTTTTACGAGCCATGCCCATCCTGAACCAAACCGGGTAATCCCTGCCTGTGCAAACTTGGTTTTGAATTCATCAAAGCTCGTGAAAGTTGCATTGATAGCATCGGCTAATGCACCTGTTGGTGCACCACCTGCATTGGGAGCCATAAGGTTCCAGAATAAAGAGTGGTTGTAGTGCCCGCCACCATTGTTACGCACTGCAGCAGGAAATTTTGAAATGTTTTTGCAAATTTCTTCAATACTCATTTTTTCTGCTTCAGTGCCTGCAATAGCATTATTCAGATTTGTAACATAAGCCTGGTGGTGTTTGCCATGATGTATTTCCATGGTACGTGCATCAATATGAGGCTCTAATGCGTTGAAAGCATAGTTTAATTTTGGAAGTTCGAATGCCATAGTTTTATTGAATTATAGATTTTAGATTACTAATGTTGAATTTGTGATGCGAAATTAATCAATGAATCGGATTAAGGCCGAAATTGAAAAACAATTTCCGATTGTATAATTAATTTTGATAATGTTTCTTAAATAATTCATATAACGAAGATGATAGTTTATGATGTTTTTGAAAATTGATAATAAAATTCTTCTCGTTTAACAATCCCTTACTTCGCATTGTTTTTATTAATGCAGCTTTTTCTTTTTTATTCCAGGTATTGATATCCGGTATAAGTGCAATAACGGGTGCAGCATTTTTAAATGCTATCAATTCATTCACCGGCCATTTACCGGTATTTTTAATTTCAAGAACTTTTGCAAGGTGATTAAAGGCTGTTTCATTTGCTTTGCGCTTGTTACCACCATAATTTCTGGCTTCCGTTTTCAATTGAAGCTTTATTATTTCTTCAAGGTCAAAATATTCATTGCTTTTGAAATCTTCAGAAGTAATAAGTTGCATGTTTGATGCTGCAAGCTTTCTTAATGTTACTGCAGATGTTCTGTAGTTTTTATTGGTGCTGATTTGATGGTATTCCTCTTGAGCTAATTTCTGCAATTGGGGTTGCACCGGCCTGAAACCTAGTTTATAATAAAACCAAAATGCTCCCGATCGTATACCATCATTATTGTTCTTGCCAATCTGGTAGGGTTCGGCAACGAAACAATTTAAATTATAGTATTGAGCATATAGCCTTATTACCTGGCTAAAAAGGTAAGCCGATTCTCCTCCACGATAAGCAGGAAAAATATTAATACCGATTTTTGCTCTGTGATGATAAATCCATCCCCCACCGTAGGCCACGGGCATTCCATTTTTAAAAGCAAGGTAACCAACATAACTTTCCATTGGCAGCCGTCTCTCACTGTTGATAGTATATAACGCTACTGTTATTCCTCTGTCAAGCTTAAAAAACAAAGTTGATTTGGTTTCAGCATAAGTAACCGGATCTGTTTCGCGCATCAATGCACATAAAACCATTTTTGCTGTCTTTACAAGGTGGTCTTTTTCATCCAATGCTAGCTTCTCTGGTGGGTTAACGGGTGCTCTTATTATTTTAAGCGGATCAACTTCTTTAACCAAACGGTTATGATAATATGGTTTGTTTTTTAAGCCATGCACTTCAGTTAAGCCATGCAGATTCCCGCTAAAAGTAATCGTTACATAAACCTGCAGTAAAGCAAACAAACTATGGTGTGTAAACGTATTTCCTTCAACCGATTGAATGCGATGAATAAGCCAAAGCAGCCGGCTTAAATTGCTTTTGGCAATAACAAATTTCATCCACTTTTTTAAATCTGCTTTATAAAAGGAGCCGATCATTTCGTGTTGATCAACAGGCATGAGCATGCTCATGATTTGCTCAGCCTGGTATGCATCAACTGCACACGAATCAAATTCAACCTGGTTGGGAAATTGTTCTGCAAGCCATTTCACAAGTTCAAAACTAAATCTTGCAGTTAAAGTGGTATAAGAAAAACCGGAATTATCTAAGCTTAATTTTTCCCTCCTTGTACCCTGAATACTAATTCTGTCCAAAGCATCTTTCAGCCGCCTCAATTCGGCTTGTACCTTCTTCAGCAAAGTTTCATTTTCAGGGTATGCCATCAAAAACAAAAGCAAATTATGATACTGCTTCAGCGAGCTTACAGGTTTAATTTCACATTGGCTGATGCGCTCCAGCAATTCCGTTTTTTGAGAAGTGAATGGTTCTCCAAACCCTGTTGACAACGGTTTCAGCTTGTTTATCAAAATAATTAATTGCACTGGTTGTTCCATTTTATCATCATAGTCAAATGTACTGTTTGTCAAATTTCATCATTTCAATTATTGCATAAAATGATTTCCGTTGTAAAGCCTAATGGTTCAAATAAAATGAAAAACCTGTGAACAGATTTTTTAACATTACTAATTGGCATCGGTATTGAAAATACAACAATACGTTTAACTTAACTAATACAGGAGGAACAAAAAATGAAAAAGAACTTACTACTTGCAGCGCTAACAGTAATCGGGATGATTACCACTGCACAGGTTGATGCTTCAGAATTAAATTTAAGCATGTTTGATAAAAGTCCAATTGCCGTTTCTATCGACAATGGTCCGCTGACTGCACCTGCTTCAATTATAAATTTCAAAAAATTGCCAGAAGGCTACCATAAAATTGCGGTATACAGCACACATACTTACCCAGGCAATTTTGGTAACAACTATCCAGTATTCTGCGATCAGGTATATATACCAGCCATGGTTGAAATGAATGCTGCTATAAACCGTTTTGGAAAGTTTAAGGTACATTCTTTAATACCAAAAAATCATCATGCACCTGCATATAATCCTACAGTACCTGTAAACAACTGCGGATATAATCCAGGTTATGTTCCACAGCCATATTACAACCATTGTGGTAATGGAAATAATATGCAAGGATTTAACAACAGCGACTTTGATCAGTTGCTTTATACAATTGAACAGCAAAATTTTGATCAGACACGCCTGACTGTTGCCAAGCAAGCCATCCAAAACCGCATGCTGAACACCAACCAGGTAGCAGAATTAATGAGGCTGTTCAGCTTCGAATCAACAAAGCTTGATTTTGCCAAATATGCTTATGACCGCACATTTGATAAAGACAGGTATTTTATGATTAACAATGAATTTAGTTTCAGCAGTACAATTGATGAACTGATTAACTATATCAATCGTGGTTAATACGCTGATAAAATTAATGTTATTAAAACTTTGCCGTTAAACACACCATACTATAACTGAAAATGGTTTTAGTTTTTCACTTAAACAATTTTAACGAGCATAAACAAAACGGGTTTAGCTTTATGTATGCTAAATCCGTTTTGCATTTATGATTACTAAACTTTAAATATTAAAAACAGTTAGTTCCCGTATAAGAACATATTTTATGAACAAAAAAGAGGGAATTAAAAACTGAATATTCAGCTGGCTATCGCATTACAAAATAATCGTTCAGCGGTTCAAAAACATTATCTACCCATCCTGATTTATGGCTTTCAGACTCCTCCAATCCGGGAAAATCGCTGTGAATAAGCGTAAGGCGGGTGCCCGCAGGATCAGCTTCCAAAAGACAAGTTACTAATGAAGGCATTGTTTTAAGACTCCATTCTTTGGGTTTCCATGAAAAGGAAAGTTTTTTTTCAGGCTCTGCAGCCAGCACTTTGCCTTTTACCCAGCCACCAAACATTTCATATTCACCGCTCACTTCAGCATTGAAAATGGCATCCTCTCCACTCCATGTTTTTATCTTTTCTGCATCTGATAATGCTGAATACACTTCGGCCGGTGTTGCATATATGATCCACGTTAGTGTAAAAGGAAAGCCGGATTCTTTAGCTGTCATTATTCAAAAATAATCTTTTGCACAATTTGTCTGTCACCTGCCAATAGTTTTAAGAAAAACATTCCATTAGCAGGTTTGTTTATAGTTACTGAATAACTGCCGGCTTGTTTTATTTCATCATTAATCAACATTACCTGCCTACCAGTTATATCAAGCAGCACAGCTTTAACATAAGTGCCTTCATCAAGTGAGTAATGTAATATCGTTTGTTGCTGAGCAGGATTAGGTTGTATGCTCATATGCAAAGCTTCAGCATTCAACTGATCAATACCTGCGGCACTGGAGCCAATATTAATATCATCAATATAAATGTGGTTGCCACCCTGGTTAGTGAACTCAAATTTAAACCTGAGGTTTGGTGTACCGTGGTAAGTAGAAATCGGAAAACTTTCAGTTCGCCATTGATTGGCAGTAGGAATAAAATTGCCGCTGAAATTACCTGCAGTGGCAAGCGCAGCAGAGTCTTTATTATAACGTAAAACCCAGGTTTGCCCGCAATTGTTAGAAGTGTAAACTTTAAGCCTGTCGTTAGAATTAAATTTTGTTGCAAAGGCAACTTTGAAGCTGAAAGTTGGCCATCCAATATTGGTAAGGTCGTATCCTTCAGTAATAAAAATATCCTGCTCATCTATTGGGTTAGCACCATTGTTTTGTACCCAAATACTCTTGGCACCTGTAGCCGCAGCTCCTGTTGTAATTTGCCAGGCAGGACCACCATCATTTTCAATAGTCCAGTTTGCAGTACCGGGTAATGCAATTGACTCAAATCCTTCAACAAAAGGAGCAACAACTGTTCCGGTAACTGGGGTAACAGTAACATATTGCTGGCGGGTAAGCACAAAGGTTCCTGCTGCATTTGTCAGCGTTAAAGTTGCATCGTATACACCTGGTGTGGAATACGTAACTACAGGTATTGAGTCAGTGGATGTGGAAGGATTACCGGCCGGAAATGACCAACTGCGTGTATAAGGTACGTTATTGTTCCACGACAGATCACGGTAAGTAACCGTTGATCCCGCACAAATGCCCTTATGTGCTTCCTGAAAGTCGGGCACTATGCTGCATGCAACAGGCACATATCCATCATTGGTGCCGGTAGCAATAAGATTGCTGGATGACCATAAATTGCTGCGACCACTTGCGCCCGAATTTAATGCAGCAAACAGACGTGTTTTTTGCCCAGCCGTAAACATATTATGGCAGCTTGCATAGTCCATGTAGTTCTGAACATTATCAGGCATAGCAGCGCCACAGGTATGTAGCGTTGTATCGCATGTAAAATTTGCTGTGCCTATTGTATTAGGAGTATCAAACACCAGGTCATCATCATTACAATTAGTAATAACTCCGGGATCGTTGGAATTACCCCAGGTGTGGCGCAGATTCAGGTAGTGGCCAATTTCGTGAGTTAATGAATGACGGTTGTAGCTTGAATTAGGTGCTGCACCTATGCTACCTGTATAATCATAGCGAAGTACAATGCCGTCTTCGGGTGCGCCAATTCCGGGATAATAAGCATATCCTGCCGCACCAAATGAAATATTCCTTACCACCCAAATGTTCAGGTATTTTTGGTTAGGCCATGCAATAAGATACTTTACATTATCATCTGCATTGTAAGTTAAGGTAGTGGCAGTTCTAGTAATTCCATCTGTACAATTACCATTAGGGTCTATCTGAGCCAGCTTAAACTGAATCTGGCAATCAGCTGCTATGGGCTTGAATACTGATGCAATTTCAATTGTATCAGCATTTAATTTCTGAAAGTCTTCATTGATTATTCTTACAGCATCCAGCACCTGGGCTTTTGAAATGTTCTCTGCACCATAGTTATGCATAATATGAAACACAACCGGTATGGTATAAATTGGAATACCTGAAGAAGTTTTTTGTTGAGGAAAATTGCGAACATAATCAGCTGTAAATTTTTCAAGCTGTGCGCGGGTAATGGCCATTTCGGGATGGAGTAATTGCTGCTGCTGTTCAGCCTGGAAAATACCGCAGGGCAAATATTGCTGTGCATACAGTTGATTGGTTATTGTTGAAAATAATAGTACAGCAATAACAAAGATTCGGGAAATTAATTTCATGGATATTAAAGCTAATGTTGCAATGATTATTAAAAAAAGATTGCGAATATAATAAAATAGCCTTTTTGAACGGCAAACCGGTTACTCCATGATCTTTAATTGCATAGAAGAGGTTTTTTTAGAAAAACAGACCCTTAGGGTTGCAGAGCAAGAAGATATGTAATGGTGATTTTGGGACAATTAATAGTGCTTAATCTTTTCGCTCACTAAACAGTTCAGATTTGTCAACTATTTTTATTTTATCACCGTTTTTCAATTCTTTTGAAACAACATTGTACGGTCCTGAAATGACCATATCTTTTTCATCAATGCCTTCAATTATCTGAATGTAATTGTTATCCTGAATTCCTGTTTTAACCACCTTCCAAACAGCCTTATTATCCTTAACTACAAAAAGCACTTCTTTCAGTTTCTCTTTTTCCTTTTCAACTTTTTCTTCCTGCTTGTTATCACTTTTTGATTCTTCATCTTCAGGTTTAATTTCCTTTTTTGATTTAGCAACTGCAGATGTGTCGCGTGTGGTAACAGCCTGAATTGGTACAGCAATAACATTTTTAACTTTCTTGGTTTCAATATCAACGGTGGCACTCATACCCGGCCTGAAAGGCGAAAGATTAGGGCTTCCTTCAGGGATAAGATCAGCATAGGACTCGCGCAGTATCCTTATTTTAACGGTAAAATTGGTAACCTGGTCGGTAGAAATTGCAGATGTGGCATTAGCAGTGTTAGCTATTTCGGTAACTATACCATTAAACTTGCGGTTATTGTAAGCATCAATTTCAATGCGCGCTGTGTCGTTTAAATGAACACGCACAATATCATTCTCGCTAACATCAACAATTACTTCCATTTCATTCAGGTTAGCCAGGCGCATAATTTCCGTACCGTCCATCATATTAGTACCTACTACACGCTCACCTTTCTCTTTACTTAATTTAGAAATGGTTGCATCAACAGGGGCATAAATGCTGGTTTTATTCAGGTTTTCCATCGACTCTTTAAGCGAAGCTTCTGCACTTTTCACACCATATGACGAACCTGAAACATTTTGCTTTGAGGCATCAAGCATAGCTTTTGCTACATCATATGCGGCCTTAACATTATCAAAATCGGCTTGCGAAATCACTCCTTCATTAAATAATTTCTTATTACGGTTATAAGCTTGCTCGGCCTTTTTAAATTCAGCTTCGGCCTGCGACACCGCTGACCTGGCATTTTCAACCTGTGCCCTTGCACTGTTTACATTGGCCTGCATACGTTCCAGGTTGCTTTTATAAATTTCGGGGTTTATGCGGCACAGCAAATCACCCTTTTTAACAAAGTCACCTTCTTTTACCGCCAGGTCAACAATTTCACCCGAAACATCAGATGATATTTTTACCTCCTTCTCGGGCTGCACTTTTCCATTTGCGGAAACAATTTCAGTAATGGTATGCTTGCTCACAGCTTCGGCAGTTACCTTCGTTTCGTCACCACTGCCTATCATTCCTTTATTTTTGGCAATAACCAAACCAGTAATAATTACTACTAACGGTATTCCTATACGTACTAAGAGTTTGTTCATGTAATTTTTGTTTAAAATCAGAGGAAAGCTATTTTGTTTTCAGCCTCCGTTATTTTAATTTATTTTCTAAGTATTCTCCAATTATACGGTTTAGAGTTTATCTTGATTCCTAAACTATATCAATGGTTTACCCATATAAAAATCCAACACCTTAATCCTGAAAATGAGTTCATATTTCGATTGCAGCAAATCCGATTCAGCCTTAGCAAGATTATTTTTAATAGTAGTATAATCTACCATATTGATCATGCCTACTTCAAGCTTTTTCTCCGTGTACGTGAAAGATGTTTTTAAAGCCTCGGCACTTTTAGTTGCAGCCTGGTAACGTTTTGATGCATTAACAGCATCAATATGTGCCTGCTGAATGTTTTTAAGCAATTGCTGCTTTTGTTGCTGAAGCTGAAAATCAGAATTCTTTGCCTGCAGTTTTGCACGCTCCACATTCGATTTCGCATTCATTCCATTAAACAAGGGAATGCTAAGGTTGAAACCAAATGCCTTATTGAAATTATTTTCCACCTGGTCCCAAAGTGGAGTATTAGCATATTGATATTTATAATCGGGCACCAAAATCTGCTCTCCGCTTGCAGTAACATATCCGATAGAAGTTGGAACTAAACCTCCTGGTGTAATACTTGTTATGTCTTTTGCCTGGTTAGAATAATTACTGCTCAATTGTCCGAAAGCGGTAAGTGTAGGGTAATAGCCGCTTTTTGCAATACTAACGCCCTTTTCAGAACTCTTTAATTTAAGCTCACTGCTTTTAACTTCGGGCATAATAGTGAGTGAAGTAGCATATACTGCTTCGGGAGTTAGTGCAAGAATGGACTGATCGGGTATATCAATAAATGGCGATTCAATATCAAAACCGGTAATTGAATCAAGGTTCATCATTTGGGTAAGATTAAGAAAAGCCTGCCTTAGCGTATTTTCTGCATTAACTACACTCATTTCTTCCTGTGCAAACTGGGCTTCAATATCCAACAGGTTACCCTGGGCAAGGTTGCCACCTTCTACCTGCAACTTAATATTCTTACGCTGTTTATCAGTAACATCTACACGGTCTTTTGCTGCTTTAAGATTCTCTTTTGAATATAACACAGTTAAATAATCAGCCACAGTATTCATGGCTATATCGTTTTTAGCTTTGTCAATATCAAATTTACCGGCCTGGTAGTCCAGGTCATACTGCTTAAGCATATTTTGCAAACGTAAACCATTGAAAATAGTAACATTTGCTGTAAGTGATCCTGAAAACCCGTTTACATCCTGGTTGGAATAAACGTTAGTGGTAGGATCAATAGCCCGCCCGTTGTTAAAGGACTGGTTAATGCTGCCGTTCAGGGAAGGGAAAAACGAAGCATATGTTTGATTATAGTTAACACGCGAAACATCGGTGGTAACCATAGCCTGTTTTATAACCAGGTTGTTTTCAAGCGCGTAGTCCACACATTCTTTTAACGTCCATTTTTTTTGTGCATGGGCCTGTGCAACAATCAGTAATGCCGTAATAGCAAGGTTAACTTTTCTGAGCACCATTTTAATAAGATTTTGGGCTAATGTATTTAATTCGTTTTCAGTTTTAAAATGCAGGTATTGCCTTTTCAGATTTGCTGTAAGACAAACGTATGTTGTTTATTGGAATTGCCAAAGCTTGCAAAACTGATTTTTAGTTCTGACGTGCTAAATATTAATTTGTTACATCACTTATTTTTTTCTCAAATTGCCGGCAGCAATTCGCCCCGAAGTTCTTTTATGCCATGTCCATTTTTTTTGATGAAAGCTGTATTGATGAATAAGATTTTGAAAATTAAAATCCGGATTTCCTGATGATAAAAGGTAAAAAGTTAGTTGTTGTACTTCCTGCTTATAACGCTGCTTTGACCCTGCGTCAAACTTACAATGAAATTCCATTTGACATTGTTGATGATGTGGTACTTGTAGATGACGACAGCAGGGATGAAACCGTAAAACTGGCATCACAGATAGGGATTAAACACGTAATTAAACATGAGCGGAATAAAGGCTATGGCGGTAACCAGAAAACCTGTTATGATAAAGCGCTGTCGCTTGGTGCTGACATCATTGTCATGCTGCATCCCGATTACCAGTATACTCCTCTTTTAATTGCTCCTATGGCCGATATAATTGCCAATAATGTTTACCCGGTAGTGCTGGGTTCGCGTATTTTGGGCAAAGGAGCTTTAAATGGCGGAATGCCGCTTTACAAATACCTGTTTAACAGGATTCTTACGCTTGCACAGAATATGCTGATGAATCAAAAACTGAGTGAATATCATACCGGTTACAGGGCCTTCAGGCGCGATGTGCTTGAAAAAGTAAACTATCATGCCAACAGTGATGACTTCGTATTTGATAACCAATTACTGGCCCAGGTTTTTTATGCCGGTTATGAAATTGCTGAAGTAACATGTCCTACCAAATATTTTCCTGAAGCATCATCAATCAATTTTTCGCGCAGCTTTAAATATGGCCTTGGAGTAATAAATGTTTCTGTGCAATACTTCCTGGCAAAAGCAGGAATTATGAAAGCATCATATCTTAAATTTAAATAATAATGCAGCCCCATAAAAATGAAACTGCTTAACCAAAACAATCCGTTTTTTAAGATTTACATTTCCTTCATTTTATTCGCCTTAGTGCTGTTTATGGGAATTGCAGGGTATATGGCAATTTGCAGCTATAATTTACTGGATGCATTTTACATGACCATAATTACTATTGGATCGGTGGGTTACCAGGAGGTTAAAACTCTTGATGATGCAGGAAAAATTTTTACATCGTTTCTTATCATTTCCAATATTGCAATCTTTACTTATTTTATAACTGTGGTTTCACGGTTTTTTCTTGACGGAGAGTTTATTCATGTTTATAAAAGTATCAGGATGAAAAAAACAATTCATGATTTGCGAAATCATACCATTATCTGCGGTTTTGGCCGGAACGGATTTGAAGCAGCAAAAATCTTTGACAAAAACCATGTGGACTATGTGGTTATTGAACGTAATTTAAAAATGCCGCCAGAATCGAAAATGCAAATGCACTATTTCCTGGAAGCGGATGCCACACATGATGAAGTGCTTTTGGAAGCCGGAATTAAAAATGCAAAAGCACTTATAACAACACTGCCTGATGATGCCAACAATGTTTTTGTGGTTTTAACTGCCCGCGAACTTAATCCCGGACTTAAAATTATCAGCCGCGCATCAAATGACACTTCAGTGCAAAAGCTTAAACGAGCCGGGGCTGACAATATCATTATGCCTGATAAGATAGGTGGGGCTCACATGGCTACCTTGGTTCTTAGCCCTGATATTAAAGAATTTGTTGACGTGCTTAGTACAACTATGAGCAATGACTTTCAGATAATGGAAATACTGATAGGAAAACCGCTGGCAATAAAAGAAATTGACGCATGGTATAAAACCGGTGCCACTATTTTAGGTGTAAAATCGCTTTCAGGAAACTATACACTTAACCCGCCTCCCGAGCAGCAACTGTTACCCGGTGAGCGTATTATTTCAATGGGTTCCGTAAGCCAGATTATTAAATTGAAAGAGTTGGTACAATAAATTTTGTTCGTTAAAAATTTGAAAAAACGACTATAGTTATTTTGTAATTAATGAGCGTATAAAACTACATTTGCCGCGTTTTGCAATATGGCTCTGTAGTACAATGGATAGTATGCAAGTTTCCGGAACTTGAGATGTAGGTTCGATTCCTACCGGGGCTACTCTTCTAACTGTGATTAGCTTTTCGCAGCAAATGCTCATAAATAGTAATATTCATCAGCAGCATCAGCATTGAATAAAAAAAATCTTCCAGCGGAATTGTTCCAACTCTTACTCCCAGATTTTCTGCTTCATTATAAATCAAAACCGGCATGGCGGTTAAAAATCCATTTACAATCAAGAAACCAATGGTGCTTACCAAATAGGTAAGAAAAAATCTGCCAAGAAAAAAATGACTTTTAAAAACAGAAATGTTGAGTGTCAGGAAAACTGCAAGAAGGAAAAAAGTAACCGAAGTATAAAGATGGTTATAATAAATTCCACCTACCATAAGCAGTATAGCTATCAATGGAAATGCAATTATTTTTCCTTTACCATCGAACCAGGTTACAGGATAAAAATATTTTAATGATTCATGGATGAACATGCATGCATACGGTACCAGAATAAAAAATAACCATTCCTCTACAGGCAGATTATAACCATAAATACCAAATACATATTCCGGATTGAATTTCCATACTCCAACTGCTGTGAACCAAAAATCCCAAACAATAAAAAATGAGGCAACAATAATTAAGGCTGTGAAAATGGGTTTCCATTTTTTATAAAAACTCATCCGCTTATCCCATGTAAATGCCAGCGGGAATGAAATGGTGAACAGTAAAAGTGCGGAATATAGCCAGGGCATTTAATAGGTTATAAGGAAATTATTTGGAAACGTAATTGCGAGGCATGAATGATTTATGCGTCCAACAAACTTTTGCTTTTAGCTGCTTCGCGGTAATACTTAAACGGAACCAACAACATGCCGAAACATTCGCCTTCTTCTTTTCCTAAATGCTTGTGATGCACTTTGTGTGCTTTGCGTAATCCTTTGAAATAAAAGCCTTTCGCGTTTCGAAACAGTTTAAACCGCTGATGGATAAAAATATCGTGTACAAAAAAATAGGCAAAGCCATAAAACATTACGCCCAGCCCAATGCAAAAACGATAGTCGAAGCCGGCTTTTGCGCCAAACAGCATGAGCAGGAAACTGGGTATGGCAAAAATTAAAAAGAAGGCATCATTTTTTTCAAACAAGCCATACAAGGGCTGATGATGGTCTTTATGTAAATACCACAGGAAGCCATGCATTACATATTTATGCGTAAGCCAGGTTACAAACTCCATAGTAATGAAGGTTGCAACTACTATCAATATTTTAAATCCTAAATCCATAACGCAAACTTAAACAAAAATGGCGCTAAAAAGTTTAGCGCCATATTAGAGTAGTCCCGAGAGGAATCGAACCTCCATCAAAAGTTTAGGAAACTTCTATTCTATCCATTGAACTACGGGACCAAATTCGGTGCGCAAAAGTAAATTTTTATGTCAATTAAGGATATTTTACATTTTTTGCTGCCCAATTTGTCATTCAGGAGAAAACTTTTTTACGCTCTCATAATCATTTTTAGCACCGTCATTGTCAGCGGAAACAATTGCTATCGGAAGTAGCAATCCTTTTCCATTAGGACAGATTTTACTATGATAAAAGATTGCTTCGTGCCTCGCAATGACCTTGGCAACAAAGCAAAATAAACCTTACGAAATCTTACTTCCATTAGCAACCACTTCCGAAGGAGTAACAAATTTCAAAACACCGTTTGCATCTTCAGCCATCAGTATCATGCCTTTTGATTCAATGCCTTTTATTTTTCTTGGTGCAAGATTGGCAAGCAACACCACCTGCTGCCCGATAATATTTTCGGGATTATAACTTGCAGCAATGCCACTTACAACAGTTCGCTGGTCAATGCCGGTGTCTAACTTTAATTTCAAAAGCTTATCCGTTTTAGGAACTCGTTCTGCTTCAAGAACTGTTGCTACACGTAAATCCATTTTCTGAAAATCATCAAAATTGGTTTCGGGTTTCGGGTTTAAGATTTCGACACTTCGATTGCTCTCAGTGTGACCTAAGTTTGAAGTTTGAGTTTGGGTCATGCTGAGCGAAGTCGAAGCTGCGTCAGGGTTAGAGGCTTTAGTTGCATTCAACTTCTCCACCTGTTTCTCAATTACATCATCTTCAATTTTTTCAAACAATAATTTTGCTTCGCCTAGCTGATGACCGGGCTTTAAAACTTGTCCGCTTAAATCGTTTGTCCAGTTGAGGTGATTTAGATTCAGCATGCTTAATATTTTTTCTGATGCGTGCGGAAGAAATGGCTCACCTAATGCTGCAAGGTAGGCTGTAATTTCAAGCGAGATGTAAAGAATTGTTTGCACGCGCTCCACATCTGTTTTATAAACTTTCCACGGTTCAGTGTCAGCTAAATATTTATTTCCGGCACGTGCAAGGTTCATCAGGTCGCTCAATGCATCACGAAATTTATATTTCTCAATATTTTCACCAATGGCCGTTTTTGCATGTTGAATGGCTTTGATTACATCCTTATCTACATCAAGTAATGTTGCTGCATGTTGAGGAACCTTGCCTTCAAAATATTTATGAGTGAGCACTAACGTGCGGTTTACAAAATTGCCCAGTATAGCCACCAACTCATTGTTTACACGTGCCTGGTAATCTTTCCAGCTGAAATCTGCATCTTTTGTCTCGGGCGCAATGGATGTAAGCACATAACGCAATTCATCCTGCTTACCCGGAAAGTCTTGCAAATACTCATGCAACCACACAGCCCAGTTACGCGAAGTAGAAATTTTATCACCTTCTAAATTTAAAAACTCATTGGCCGGAACATTTTCAGGCAAAATAAAATCTCCATGCGCCATCAGCATTGCCGGAAAAATCAAACAATGAAAAACAATGTTGTCCTTACCAATAAAATGAATGAGGCGGGAATCTTTGCTTTGCCAATAGTCCTTCCAGTTTGAAGTTTGAAGTTTGAAGTTTGAGGTTTCACTGTTACTGCTAGTGCCACTGCTACTTTCTTTTTGCCCATTGCCAACTGCCAACTCAAAAAACTCCTTAGTAGCCGATATATATCCAATAGGTGCATCAAACCACACATACAAAACTTTTCCTTCTGCATCGGGCAATGGAACTTTAATTCCCCAATCTAAATCGCGTGTCATGGCGCGGGGTTGCAGGCCTTGATTCAACCATGAAAAACATTGACCATAAACGTTCGGCTTCCAGTCTTCTTTGTGTGAGCCAATCCAATCTATCAATTGTTGCTGATATTTTTCCAAAGGCAGAAACCAGTTTTTTGTTTCGCGCAACACAGGCGGAGTTCCGCTAAGTTTTGATTTCGGATTGATTAAATCGGTTGCATTTAATGACGAGCCGCAATTTTCGCATTGATCGCCATAGGCATTTTCATTGCCACAGCGAGGGCATGTTCCCACAATATACCTGTCGGCCAGAAACTGTTTTACTTCTTCATCGTAATACTGCTTGGTAACTTCTTCAACAAAAACTCCTTTATCATAAAGTGTTTTAAAAAATTCGGAAGCTGTTTGATGATGCAGCGGTGATGAGGTACGTGAGTAGTGGTCGAATTGAATTCCGAATTCTGCAAACGCATCACGCATCAGCGTATGATATTTATCAATTACCTGTTGCGGAGTGATACCTTCATTGCGCGCTTTAATCGTAATAGGCACACCATGTTCATCGCTTCCGCAGATAAAAAGAACATCTTCGCCTTTCAGTTTCTGATAACGCACAAAAATATCGGCAGGCAGATAGCAGCCGGCTAAATGGCCGATGTGAACGGGTCCGTTTGCGTAAGGAAGTGCTGCAGTTACAAGGGTGCGTTTAATCACAGGCAAAAGAAATATCAGTTTTTATAACCTTATGGGTATTATTTATCAGGAATGAACTACTGCAAAAA
>JBGARN010000047.1:0-30772 GCA_044230205.1 Bacteroidia bacterium | reverse complement strand
ATCAAAATCATTACAATAAGATAAAGTTACCACCGGTACACCTTGACGCTGAACACACAGTGAATCATTAGTATTATCAGCATCAGTAGGTAAAATAGTCCATGCACAGAAATCGTAATTTAACGCTGGTACCGTAAAGGTCGGGGTTATAGTAACAATCGCTGTATCATTTGGACCTAATGGAGAACCGGTATAAGAAACCGTTCCCTGTAAAACACCATTGATAGAATATGCTACATCAAATGCGGTTTGAACAGATGTTCCATAATTTCTTACACGAACAATAGCATTGGAAGTTGTTCCTGCCCCAGCACTTGGAAATGGCTCAATAACTTTGTCAACACCCATATCTTCAGGTGGAGGTTGTATTAAGCAGAAATCATCAATTGAAAATCCATCACCTGTAGAAAAGTTGGCTGACTGGAAAATAAAGCGCATTTGAACCCCACCTGCATTATTAAATGAACTCATATTAAATTTAGCCTGTTGCCAGCCATTTGAATTTCCTCCCCAGCCCGGTGCACCTGATGATGATAACGAAGGAATATTGTACCAGTTGGTAGCTGAAGGATCCTGTGCTGTGGTTAATATTGCCCAAGGGCTTCCATTTACAGATGTTTCCATCCTTACACCGTCCTGGCTAAAATTATCAGTTGCTGAATTATACCAGAAACTCATACGAACATTCTGTGCGGCACCGAAATCAAATACAGGAGAAATTAAGTATGCCTGTGTTCCGGTTGAATATGCACTGTTAAGTGAAATATCCCATGCATTGGGTGCTGAATGTGGTGTGCTGGTCAAACCAAAATTAGGTGTTCCAAGTTCCCATGGAGAACCTGTTACCAGTGAGTCTAACCATAAATTGTTTACATCAAAGTCATCGCAATATGGAAAGGTTATACCTGAGGAAGCCACAAAACATATACTTGTTCCGGCAGGTGCGGGATAATAAATTTCGTTCGCACATGCTGAAGCATCAAAAGCATAAAAAGAATAACATACTGTATCACCATCGCTAACGCCCGGCAGCTGTGCTGTAAAAAGACTATCACCTGCAGGATTAATCATAGGTAAAGTTGGCTGAGCAACACCATTTACTGAATAAAACAAAAATACACCAGCTACACCAGAAGCATCGTTTGAATATACATTAAGGGTATAGGGTCCCAGGCTATATACTGTTCCTGTTAAAACGGGAGCGCTATATACTGTTCCTGTTAAAACGGGAGCTGTTTGTGACAAGGTAGGAGGAGTTAATTCACAAGGAGCTGCCAATAAGCACACCTCATCAATAAACCAACCAGTGCGTCCATTCAGTCCATTCAGGTTTAAATCTTTGCCAACAAATCTTATCCTTGCATTATTTACTGTACCACTTCCTAAAATGCTGGAAACATCAAATTGTTCCTCACGCCACCATGTGCTGTCTACAGGTGTTACTGTGTCGCCAGGATGCCAGGCAGGATATGCGGCTTCAGTAAATTTATTACCCTGAAGCGGGAAGTTACTGGTACCCAGGTATTGCGCACCTGTTAAGGTAGTCCATGTAGCACCACCATCGGCTGATACCTGGATAGTTCCGGCATCAAAGAATTCAATTTTAGCAATGTGCCAAAATTTAAGGATAACAAAGGTATTACCTGTTAAATCTACCGGGTCAGACGTAGCAATTGCTGAGTCAGTTGGAACATACGTTCCATGATAACTTTGCACGCCATCGTGGAAAAACAAAGTATTTGCATTAAACCCGGGATTACCCGATGAGGTGATACCTGTAATCGGATTTTCAAAACTCTGCTGATAATAGCAGAATTGACCATACGTAACTACAGTAGTAACAATAAGTAAGACTGTTGTAAATAATTTTTTCATCGAAGTGTTAATTGAAGTTTTTGATAAGGAATATTGTTTTCACGAAGTATTCAACAGAAAAACGTGGCGTAAAAATATATTTAATATTGAATTTAATAGTCATACCTGAACAAATAGTCAAGAAATATTATTCATTGATTACATGAAACGGAGTTTTCATAAGTATTTTACTTAAAGCATGTATGCTAACCAAATCACATATGCCATAAAGCTATTGTATCTGACGGCAATGATACTTAATTATTTATATTCTCATACAATTGCAGCCGCCTTATCAATTTTCCTGATCAATCCCTGTAAAACCTTACCAGGCCCTATTTCTGTAAATGACGAAGCACCATCAGCCAGCATATGCTGTATAGTTTGAGTCCATCGTACAGGTGCCATCAATTGAGCAATAAGGTTATTTTTAATTTCAGCTACATCAGTATGTGGCATTGCATCTACATTCTGATACACAGCACAAACCGGTTTATTGAAAGATGCTGAATTTATTGCATCTGCCAGTCTATCGTATGCCGGTTTCATAAGGGGCGAATGAAATGCCCCGCCTACAGCAAGTTTTAAAGCTCTTTTTGCACCAGCTTCAGTTAATCGCTTGCAGGCTTCATCAATTCCACTCATGCTTCCTGAAATAACCAATTGACCCGGACAATTATAATTTGCACAAACAACCACATCATCAATTGAGTTGCAGATAGATTCAACAACAGCATCATCAAGACCAAGCACTGCTGCCATTGTTGATGGATTTACTTCACAGGCATATTGCATCGCCAAAGCCCTTTCAATTACCAATTTTAAACCCTGTTCAAAATTCAATGATCCTGCAGCAGTTAATGCTGAAAACTCACCAAGAGAATGACCTGCTACCATATATGGCTTAAATTCATCACCTAACGTCAAAGCCTGAATAACAGAATGGATAAAAATGGCGGGTTGCGTTACCTTGGTTTGCTTTAAGTCATCCTCGGTGCCATTAAACATCAGGTCAGTTATTCTGAAGCCTGATATTTCATTTGCTTGCTCAAACAATTCCCTGGCAAGGTCTTTAGATTCGTACAATTCTTTGCCCATGCCCGGAAATTGTGATCCCTGGCCGGGAAATACGTAGGCTTTCATAATTGCTTAGTTTTTTGTTTCTGATTGTTAATAATACACCGTCACCATTCAATTACTGGCGAAAATAACAAAAGAGTAATTAATTTTAACAAAACAGATTATTCACAAAATCAGTCTCTATTGCCAAAAACATAACCTGATGTTGACTACTACGCTAAAATCGGATGTTAGAAACTTTCTTGATGGTATAACCTGAATGTTAACGTAAGCACGATTGTATTAAGCTGATAAATTCAGCACGGGTTTTTTCGAAAAGAAATTCACCGGTAAAAGCAGAGGTAGTTGTAATTGAATTTTGTTTCTGAACTCCGCGCATTTGCATACACAGGTGTTGCGCTTCAATTACCACTGCCACTCCAAGTGGCTTAAGTGTTTCATGTATACAATCGCGAATTTCATTAGTCAAACGTTCCTGCACCTGAAGTCTGCGGGCAAAAGCATCAACTACACGAGGAATTTTACAAGCCAACAATATGCCCATGAGGAATATAAGCAACATGTGCTTTTCCAAAAAATGGCAGCATATGATGTTCGCAAAGAGAATATAACTCAATGTCTTTTACAATGACCATCTGGCTATAATCCTCCTTAAACATGGCACTTTTAATGATTTCTGCCGGATTTAAATCATATCCATGAGTTAAAAACTGGATAGCTTTTGCAGCACGTTCGGGAGTCTTTTTTAATCCTTCCCGTTCAATATCCTCACCAACCATTTTAATCAGGTTAGAATAACTATGAGCGCAACTCATAACTATTCGTTCATTGTAACGGTCGATTTTTGAATAACCATTCAGGGTATCATCATCAATCATTAATGTATTGTGCATTTTGCTCTTTTTTGTTTTAGCCATAACATTAATAAGTGACAAATGTTTTAGTCTCCGTAATATTCCACATAATTTCTTTCCGTTTCAAAAAGCTTAATACAATGCAAATTGCATCCATGCGCCTGAATTTTAGCTTGCAATAATTTCCAGATGGCAATCGCTACATTTTCTGTAGATGGAATTACATCCTTAAGCACATCAACATCCAGATTCAGATTTTTATGGTCGAATCGCTCTACCACCTCATCTTTAATTAAATTGCTAAGTTTCTTAATGTCCATAACAAAACCTGTGTCGGCCTTTGGTTCGCCTTTTACAGTTACATAAATATCATAATTATGGCCATGCCAGTTAGGATTGGCACATTTTCCAAATACTTCTTTATTCTGCTCTTCTGTCCAGTCAGGACGGTAAACTCTGTGGGCTGCATTAAAATGCTCTTTACGGGTAACGTATATCATCTTTAAAAATAAAGGCCAAAAGTAATGGTTTTAAAATAAGTTAAATTTTAATTGAGAGCTGTAATATATACTTCATTGAATAATCCAAATAAAAATAAGCGATATACAGGATTATATGATTGTTATCATTGGATCTACTTGGCTTTAATTTTCAACTTTAATAAAAATTACAGCGATGAAAAGTTATAAGACATCATCAATAGGTTGGATTGCGCGCATACTATGTATCGCAGCAATATTATTTGTAAGCATGTTTGCACTGGATGCTTTTAATGAAGGTGAAACCATTTTCCAAAAGCTTGCTGCATTTGGCATGCATCTATTACCTTCAATAGTATTGGCACTTATACTATTTATAGCATGGAAACATGAACGGACAGGCGGCATAATTTTAATATTGATCGGATTGCTGCTTTCACCTTTCATCTTTAATATGAATGTTGACAGAACAGGTTCATGGCTTATCGGGCTTGAAGTAATTTTAATGATTAACCTGCCTTTTATTATTGCAGGCATTCTATTTATTTTAAGCAGTATAAAAAGCAGCAACCTTCAAACTAGGTAGTAGACAAGCAATTAATTACTTCCGTTTTTTGCTAAGGCCAGTGCCTTCTGCTTATGTTTTTATTAACTAATCTTTTTAAAAGATTAGAAAACACTTTTTGCAAATACCATTTTTAATGATCTTGAATTAATGACAGATATGGTCTTTCATAAATTGTTTTAACAGGCATCAATCCTGAAATATTTTTCTACGTTTACGCAGCTTGTTGCAACCATTGATTTAATGTTGCCTTAATCGGAATGAAAAAAACAATTAGCCTTATTAAAAATTACTTCATCATTCTTGGCTTAATATTTTATTGCCAGGGCTTATCAGGCCAGTTTATTATAAACGGAAATAATAGTATTAATATAATCGGAGGTTTTGAAAAATATGTTTCAGGAGAAATTTTGCCTTATTTTTCTTCCTATCAGCAATTTGCCACTGAGGCTATGCTGACACGATGTACAGATGGAAAAAAATCCATCAGCTGGCAATCAGTTAAATTGCCTGATAATTTTCGTGATGAATACGCTTACTTCTATTGCCTTGCCGGTCATTCGTCAGGAACAAGCACCGCCAATCGCAACTTTGATTTATTTATTAATGGAAAATATAGTGTTACCATCACTACACCACAAAAAAAGAAACCACCATTTAGCTGGACATATACCGGTGCTGACTCTGTGCAGGCAACTTTTAATGCTAAAGTAACCGATGTACACACTGATGTGTTTGGCGATTTGTTTATCCGAATACCCCGTAAACTCTTAAATAAAGAACAACCTTTAACCTTTACTATAACAGGCAAAGCCGAAAACAGTAATGATTGGTTAATGATATTTCAATATCAATATACTGAGAAAGTAAAAATTGAACCTTCACCCCTTTTGGTGAATACCGGCAATGGCATTAAACAGATATTAAGAATAAAAGCTGATCATACATTTTCTTCAGGCGACACACTGGTTTTGACATTAAACGGAATTACCTACAAGTTAAAATTGAATAGCGGTTATAACTATGTTGAATTGCCAATTGATCAAGTCAGTCAATCATCAGTAATCAGCATAACTGCAAAAATCGGACAGAAGTTTTCAAAAGAATTTAAGACCTATATCCCAAAAGTTAACAAACGCGAAGTTGATATTATTCATCATTCACATAATGATATAGGCTATTCCCACTACCAGGAAGAAGTAGCAGCTATTCAAAATAAAAATATTATGGATGCGCTGAAACTGGTTGAACAAACTAAAAATTATCCTGAAGGCAGCAGGTTTAAATGGAACATTGAATCATTGTGGGCAGTGGATAATTTTCTGCAGCTGGCAACTAAAGAACAAAAAACTAAGTTTATTGCTGCAGTTAGAAATCATGATATTGCCTTAAGCGGTCATTATGCCAACCTCATGACCGGTTTATGCAAACCAGAAGAACTACAATGGCTGCTTGAATATGGGATTTATCTGCGCAATGAATTTAAGCTGCCTGTAAATACTGTTATGCTTACCGATGTTCCGGGTGTTATTTGGAGTGAGGTTCAAACCTTAGCTGAAAATGGATTTCGCTATTTTTCAAACGGACCTAATTATGTGCCTTATTATGCCGATAAAGGCGACCGCATAGGCAATACCCTTCATGATTTAGGCGATCAGCCTTTTTACTGGCTGGCTGAAGATGGAAAATCGAAAATATTAATGTGGACAGCAGGAAGAGGTTATTCAATGTTTCACACCATCCCTTTCAGTGATCTTGATGAGAAGAGAAAAGATAAAATTGCTGCTTATCTTTTTGAACTGGACAGTGTAAATTACCCCTATGAAATGATTCAGTTACGTTATACCATAAAAGCAGATAATGGACCGGTTGACAGCACCCTGTGTGATTTTGTAAAGGCATGGAATGAAAAATATGTTTCACCAAGATTGGTTATTGCCAATGTCAATGAGATGATGGAACAATTTGAAAACAAATACGGAAAGTCTCTCGCTATAAAAAGTGGTGACTTTACTCCTTATTGGGAAGATGGTGCATATTCTACAGCAAAAGAAGAATCTGAAACAAGGATGCTTAGTGAACAACTTATACAATTACAAAAAGTCTATGTTCATCAATCCCAGCAAAATTTTGACACCAGTCTATTTTATCTAGCTCGAAAAAATATCATCATGTTTCATGAACATACCTGGGGGAGCTGGAATAGCATTTCCGAACCTGATATTCCATTTACTACTAATCAATGGGAATATAAAAAACGCTTTTGTGATTCCGCTGCATATTATATCAGTAAAGCTGAATCCAATTTGTTAGGCAAGCCATCATCTGATAAAATTGAAATCTTAAACTCTCTGCCCTGGCAGCGAAACGGCTATGTTGAGTTTAAATCGCCTGAAGGAATAATTCCTTTTTGTCTTAAAGACGAACAAAATAACCTGGTCATTATACAGAAGATAAATAATAACCGATATGGCTTTATTGCCGAAGCTGTTCCTGCTTCGGGTTCAAAAAAATATTACCTGCAAACTGGTAAGAAAAAAGCTGCTTTAAAAAATTCTAACAAGACGAAAGAAAATTCATCTTACAATTTCAAAACACATTCCGTTACAGGAGCTCTGGTAAGTGTTGAATTTAACGCAACACAATGGGTTGATACATCGTCAAGTTATAAAGCGCTAATGCAGGCTTTTTATGTCAGCGGAATTGATGATGCTTTCCCTCCTCCTGTTGAGTTCAGCAGATTACTAAGCCAATCATCTATCGGAGAAGCTGTATCTAATACCTTGCAATTACATTGCAGTATGAAAGGATGCAATTCTGTTAACTATGAAATAACCAATTATCCGGCACTTGACTACATCCATTTAAAAGTAATAATTGATAAAGCACCGGTCAGGGAAAAAGAAGCTGTACATATTGCTTTTCCGTTTGCAATTAAAAATCCGGTTACGAGAATTGGTGTTGGTGATACCTGTTTTTCTCCTGAGTCAGGGCAATTAAAAGCATCTAATAAAGATTTTTTTTCAGTTCAACGCTGGTTGGATATCAGTAATAGTGAAAAAGGTGTAACCATAGTTTCTCCACAATGCGCTTTATTTGAAAGTGGTGAAATTATTGATGAGCGAAAAGTGAACAATGGCCAAAAAAAATGGAAGACCTACAGCTCTCCTTCATCAACTGTTTTTGCTTATGCCATGAACAATTACTGGCACACCAACTTTAAAGCTGATCAGCAAGGAGTAACACAATTTGATTTTTACCTTCGTTTGCATGAACAATTCAACCAGGAAAAAACCAGGCAATTTGGTATAGAAATGAATCAACCCTTGCTGGTACGCTACCTGCAACCTTAATTTGCATTTGAGTATGATAACGTTTATTGATGAGGTTATAGAGCGAATCAAATCCGGTGACGAGAAGGATTTCAGCAGCATTCAGGTGGTGTTTCCAACCCGAAGGGCTTGTTTAATTTTTAAAAACAGGTTTGCAGCGCATTTCAACGGACCTCAATGGTTGCCTTCTGCAGTAAGTATTGAAGATTTTATTTTAAGCCATAGCCTTTTGCCTGTAGCAGATGATCTGCTGTTGCTCGCTGAATTGTATAAAGCATTTTCTGAATTCTCGGACATTCAATTTGACGATTTCTATCAATGGGGAAAAATTCTGCTTAATGACTTTGATGAAACTGACAGCAACCTTGTTGATCAACAAAAGCTATACGCCACCTTGCAGGAGCAGGCTGACATTTCCAACTCATTTGCTCCAGGAATCGAAGAGCTTGAATTAATCACTGAATTCTGGAAAAGTGTATTTACTGATCCGCCTTCAGATCTTCGAAAAAACTTTATTGAAAACTGGTCAATTATCCCAAAGGTAATTTCAGCTTTTAAGAAGCGATTGGCTGAACAGCGCATATCTTATCGCGGATTAGCCTACAGGCATGTTGCTGAAGCAATAAGCAGCGGAAAATTTTCAAGTAACTATAGTAAAATCCTATTCACATCATTTTATGCATTATCCAAATCAGAGGAGTTGATTATTGAATCACTCATTAATCAAAATCGTGCAGAAGTATTGTGGGATGCTGATAATTACTATCTTGAAGACAATAACCAGGAAGCCGGATGGTACCTTAGAAAGAACAATCTTATTGATAAAAATATAAGTGCTTCAAAAGTTATTTCCGGAAACTATTTTGAAAGTATACCAAAGAATATTCAGCTCACCGGAATTCCACTTCGCGTGGGCCAGGCCAAGTACCTCGGGGAATTGCTTCAGCAACTCAGTAATTCCGGCAAGCTGAATACTGAGAGTACTGTTGTCGTATTACCCGATGAAAACATGTTGTTCCCTGTGCTCTATGCGCTACCGCAACAGTTAAAAGAAGTAAATGTAACGATGGGCTTTCCAGCCAAAAGCACTGCCCTGTTCAGTTTTGTAAATGCTTATGTTCTTCTTTTAAAAAGCAAACGGAAATTAGTAAACATCATCTTTGGCAGGATGGAATTTACAGATTTCATTTTTCACCCTTACGTCAAAAATTATCTCAATAACCAACACCAAGATTTTTTTGACTACTGGAATAATTTACAACTGACCCAGGTTGATATGAAGTTGATGTGCGAAAAATTCAACAACGAATTTTTTCAATTGCTGATGCAGGTACCGGAGAATTTTTCAGCGCTTGCCAAACATATGCAGCAGTTGATAACTATTCTGTTCAACTCCAGTTCAAATAACTATTCGCGTATTGAAGAAGAATCCATAAAGTATTTTAGGGATGCGCTCAAAGCAACTTCAGATTTACTTGAACCCTATAGTACAACAATTACACTTACAAGCGGATATATGTTATTACGTGATATGGTAAAGAGCATCAGGATACCATTTACCGGAGAACCTGTTAAAGGGTTGCAGATTATGGGATTCCTTGAAACCCGTGTTCTTGATTTCGAGCGCGTTATAATTCTTTCTGTTAATGAAGGATTTCTTCCTGCAGTACGGTCGGCAAAAACCTATATTCCTTATGCACTTCGAAAAGCGTATGGATTGCCTACTGATGAAAATCAATTTGCAATTTACGCTTACCATTTTTATCGATTACTTCAGCGTGCAAATGAAATTCACCTGATTTACAATACTGAATTAAAGAGCAATGGAGGTGGCGAACCCAGCCGGTACCTGTTACAGATCGAACATGAACTTAAAAACAAGTTCACCCATACGCTAAAAGTTAGTAAACAAATGGTAGCAACACCGGCTGTTACACATCCCGATATAACAATCAGCATTACCAAGAACAAAGCCATACAACAAACCCTTCAATTGCAATATCTGAATGCTGATCCTGAAAAACAAAAAGCCTTTACTGCATCAGCTTTAAATACTTATATTCTGTGCCATTTTAAATTCTATCTTAAATATGTAGCGCATCTCAAAGAAACCGAAGAAGTGGAAGACAATATTGATGCAGCTGTTTTTGGCAATATTCTTCATGCGGCAATGGAAAAACTGTATGAGCCTGGCGAGCATTATACAGCTCAAAAAATCAAATCGTTGTTCACTAAAATTGATGATGCAGTTAACGAAGCTGTTCATGAAAATTATTCTGAGGCACAATTGGAAGGTAAAAACCTGTTGCTGAAAACTATCATTACTCAATTGGTTAATGACATATTAAAGAACGACACGCAGGATGCCTCCTTTAAAATAGAAGACCTTGAAAACGAATATAAAACATCAATTGAACTGAGCAACGGCATTAATGCTGCTCTTGCAGGATTTATCGACAGGATAGATTTAAAAGAAAAGCATTTAAGAATACTTGACTATAAGACCGGCAAAGTAACAACACGAAGTAACCAAAATAACAACATGCAATTGTTATTTGAAGATGCACGCTATAAGGCCGAATTTCAACTACTGCTTTATGCTTACATTGTAAGTAAAAACAAAAAACAACAACCTATGCAGGCTGCTTTTTATGCTTTGCGTGAAATTAACAGTGGTTTACGATACTTAAATAACGGTGAAAGTATACCTCAAACGGAACTTGATGAGTTTGAAGAGAGGTTGAAAATGCTGCTGAATGAAATATTTAATGAGGAAATTCCATTTGCACAAACAGATGATTGGGATAAATGCACAAATTGCGCTTATAAAATTATTTGTAACCGGAACTAAATTTATAAAACCATGAAAAAAATAATTCTGTTGTTTTTGCTTTTACCATTTATTGCAATTGCTCAGCCAGCTGAGCCAAAATCAATTATCAACGGTAAAATTTTTAAAAACCTTAAACCTACATATGGCGCCTTTGATTTCTACTATGCATCAAGTGAAATACATAACACAAGGCTTAATGGCTTTGGTTTCGGGATGGGATATGCATTTAACAATTTCTGGATGCCGGGTATGTCGTTTGAATTTTACAGCTCAAAAAGCATTCAGCTTGATGTGGCTGTTCCGGTTGTAAATTCGGCTTATAATACTTCGTTTATACAAATCAGCAATGAATTTATTTTTGCCAGCAACAAAATCATTTCGCTTGGAGTGCCTCTTAGGTTTGGTTTTGGATACACCAATTACTACGACAAATATTCTAATCAGAATTACAACAGGTCAATTGTTGACGATACCTATTTTATTGCTGATGCAGGAGTTCTGCTATATATTAACCTGTTAAAACATACAAGTCTTTCTGGTGGCTTTAATTATCGCTATGCCTCTGGTGTTCAGCGTGTGGGCACTAATGACGATTTTACAAACTATGCTTTCTTTGGCAAGATCAGGTTCAGGTTATTTAATTCAACTAAGAAAAATGTTGATCCAAACAATTCGCTTTAGCAAATACTTACTCTATACACTACTTTAACTTTCGTTTTTTTATCATACCTCCTTTAGTGTCTTTTACACTGCTCATCACCACAAAAGCATTTGAATCGATCTTTGCAATTTCAGTATTCAGTTTATTTAATTCCAACCTGGTAATAACAGTATATAGCACATCAATATCAGCTATGTCACCTCGTTTGCCATAACCGCGCCTGCCTTTATAAACAGTAACTCCTCTTCCCAATTTGTTTATTATCATCAAACGGATTTCTTCGCTATGTGATGATATGATGGTAACACCCGTATATTCATCAATGCCTTCAATGATAAAATCAAGAGTCTTGGAAGCAGCCAGATACGTTATCATAGAGTATAAAGCTGTTTCAACAGAAAGTAAATAGGCCCCCGTTGAAAAAATAAGTATATTGATGATGATAATAATATCGCCAATGGTGGTTCCTAATTTACGGCTCAGAAAAATGGCAAGCACCTCAGTTCCGTCAATCACTGCCCCACCCCTTACAGACAATCCGATACCTGCCCCCAGAAAAAATCCACCAAACACCGCAACCAGCAATTTATCATGTGTAACATCAGGAAATGGCACTAAGGCAACTACTATGGACAAACCTGCAATAGATATTGCAGTTTTAATTGCAAACTGGCTGCCTATTACTTTAAATCCTAAAAAAACAAACGGAATATTTACCATCAACAGCAATATCCATAGCGGCAAGTGGGTAATTTCAGTTAATAACAGCGAAATACCTGTTGCACCTCCATCAATAAAACTATTAGGCAATAAAAAGCTCTTCAAGCCAAAAGCAGCCGAAAAAATACCAAGTGTAATTACCAGGAAATCTTTTATCGAACTTAATACCGTAATCTTTAATTCCCTCCAGCCTTTGGCAATAACAAACTGAGAATAATCAGAAGGCTTTGCTTTCTTATTATCTAATACAGCTCTTATAATTATTTGCCGCCAGATTGGAGTCATCAGCTTTTTATTATTCCTGCAAAGTAATTTTTTTAAACTAATTGTAAAAATTCCACTGCAAACCGAAACGGAAACCGCGGCCCTGCAATGGATAGTGTGGCGTTATATAATAGTCTTTGCCAAACAATCCCGATCCGAGATTTTCAACCTTGATAAAAAATTTGGCTGTTCTGATGCGGGCACTTGCAAAAAAATCAACAAAAGGATAATTACCCGTTTCAGTATTTTTTTGAACAGCAAACTGCTGCAGGCCGGGAACAAATGCATCAGCATAATACCTGGTGTTGAAAAACAAATCAAATCCTACCTGCGCACGCATAACATTATTAAAAAGATAATTATCATAGAAAACTGAAGTGCGCATACTCAATACCGGAACATGAATAATATCCTTGTCCTTACTACTGAAAAAATTCAGGTCGTTAATCCAGTTGAACTTTCCAAACCTGATATTGAACTTAACGTAACTAACATTATATGCTGACGAACCGGCCTGCTGAATTGGTTGTCCTGCCTCATTATAAAACAAGCGATTTTTTATGTTATTCATTTTTATTCCTGCCGAAAATAACGGGTGCGTGTAATCAATAGTTATGTTGTTATTATTGATAAAGCTGAAATTGTTGTAATGCCTGAAGTGGTTATTATAATTTACATTGTAAATAATATACGGGGCCTGTCGCGCATTGTTAAGCTGAAGGCTTAGTTTTCCATATTTTGTATTTTTAAATGAATACTTTAATAAACCTCTCAACTGGTAGGTTTCTGTAATTTCACCTGCTACACTTTGCTCGTAATATACATTGCAGTTAACTCCATATACATCAAAACCACCTGAAACAAAAACTGAAGTTTGCGAAAAGCTGCTATCCACATCGCGCTGACGAAAAACGAACTGCTGGTTATTAGCTCCCGCCTGAAACACAAGCTGCTCACGTAACATCAGTGACTGGAAATAAATTTTATTAACGAGTTCGTGAGTACTGGCAGTATCTGTTGTTGAAACAGTATCATAATAATTAATCGCCCAAACATCAGAGTCATTATCAGAGGTAAATAACTCCCCGTATTTTGAATACCGAAAATCATGATGTATGAAAATCTGCGGCACAACAATTTCTAATGCCTTAAGTGTACTGTCTGATTTACTAGCTTCAGAATTCCGGGTGAGAACTTTAAAGTTAAATTGCTGCTTAAAAATATAATCTTTCTTCCTTGTCAGCCATTGTGCATTATCAAGCATAACTGGCAATGTTTTTACATCAATACCGTTTGCATTGGAAAGTGAAGTATCACTCTGCAATCCTCCATTTATATTATTATTCGTTTTATTGGTAATGTAATCAACAAAGGCCGAATATTTATGGTTACCGGTTTCAAAAACAATATAGAAATCAAACGCACGGCCATTGGTAACTTCGCGCTTGTAAAAAGCAGGAGAAATTATATTCATATAGTCAATTCCAAAACCAATGTGCCTGCTTAATCGCTGTGAATGCGTAAACTGAAAATGTTGTTCTTTCTTGGCGCCACGGTAGTATTCAAACATTGAACGGATTTTTCTCCTGCTGTCAAAACTCACCGGTTTGTCATTGTACTCATAATGGCTGTAATAATTTTCGCGGTAATGCAGGTTAATATCTGTTGGCAGCATATTGTAATCGGTACGCAACGCACTACCAAGATTACCAAGATACCCGGTTGCATCGGCATAATTGATAAAAAACGGGTTGGTAAGCTGAAAACCATTTAAAAAATCAACATCAGTAATAGATTCCTTTAAACTGTGCTCAATATAATCTGACATAAAAAATCTAAAAAATCTTTTTGATGTCGAATCAGCTTGTGCAACCAGCTGCGAAGAGGAGAATACCGTTAGAATAAAAACAAAGTTTAGCCTTATTGCAAAACCCTTACCTGAAAACAAAATCATACACCTTTCAAAAAAGCATTTCGAAAAACGGTGCAATTTATTCAATGACGTTAATGGTAACAGTTGTTAATTAAGCCTGTGCAGTAGGTCCGCCAAATTGCATTGGTATACCAAGCCCTTCAGTTTCTTTTATAGGTCCGTGCAATGCTTCAAATTTTGAAATATTATCAGCCATAGCACTTAACAATCTTTTGGCATGCTGAGGAGTAAGCACAATACGCGATTTTACTTTAGCCTTTGGTACTCCGGGCATCACTTTTACAAAATCAATTACAAATTCAGAATTGGAGTGTGTAATTATGGCCAGGTTGGAATAAATACCTTCGGCAATATCTTCGCTCAGCTCAATGTTTAACTGGTTATTGGGATTATTTTTTTCTGACATGTTTATTATTTATATGCGCGTAAAAGTAAAAAGTTAATTAACATACAGCAGCAGGTACATTGATAAAGAATTAAACATTTTTTATTTTTACCATTCAATAACCATGCAATCGATATGAAACTAAAACCTATTGATGTTATTGAAAATATCAGTCCGCAGGAGTTTAAAACCAAGTATTACAGCCAGGCAAAACCGGTTCTGATTAAAAAATTATCTCATGCATGGCCTGCTTATGAAAAATGGAATTGGGATTTTATTAAATCAAAAGTAGGACATGTAAAAGTAGGTGTTTATGATAATGTAAAGTCGAATGCCTATACGCCAATAAATAAATCAGATGGTGAAATGCTGTTTGGTGATTATATTGACCTGGTAAGAAAAGGACCGGTTGGCTTACGCATTTTTCTTTTCAATATATTCGAGCATGCACCTGAAATGATCAATGATTTTACTTATCCCGATCACCTGATGAATGGTTTTTTGCGCAAGTACCCTATGTTGTTTACAGGTGGAGCAGGATCAATAACACATATGCATTACGATATTGATTTATCACACATTTTGCATACGCAGTTTAACGGCCGCAAACGTATACTGCTTATCGATCCACTGCAGAGTGCTATGCTGTATCAAATGCCTTTTACCGTGCTAAGCCTGATCAATTTTGAAAAATACTATGAGGGCCTTGATGAAGATAAATACCCGGCATTGAAATACCTTGAAGGTTATGATTTTGTGATGGAGCATGGCGACACACTGTTTATGCCCGGTGGTTACTGGCATCATATGGAATATATTGATAGCGGTTTTGCTATGTCACTAAGGGCTATGGACAATTCAGTATTAAAAAAAATGAGAGGCGTTTACAATCTTTTTGGCATGCGCAATATTGATACGATGGTAAAAAAAAATATTCATGAAGTGTGGGCGCGTTTTAAATAAAAGCGTGCTTTAGAAAATGCTGAAAAGGAAATAAGGTTATACCAATAACAGATCTGCAATACTTGCTGCCGGCTTATTTTGGCAGTTTATATCCGCGCTCTTTTGCCATTTGCTCAAGTCGCTTTTGAAATCCGGATTTCTTTTGTGCCTGCGGGCGCTTTTTGTTTTCCTGTATTTGCGCATGAATTTTTTGTTCATCAATAAATAAGCGAAACAGGCTTTGCTGCCCTATTGAAATCATATTAGCCAGGAAATAATAATAGCTCAATCCTGCAGAATAATTATTAAAGATACCCAGGAACATTAACGGCATAATATACTGTAGCCATTTCATCTGCGGATTCATTGAACTCGACATTTGCATGTTGAAATGGGTATACAACAATGTTGAAATGGTCATCAGTAAGGTGAACAAACTAACATGATCACCATATATGGTATTAATTAAAGGCACATACCCGAAAGTCCAGATAGAATCATAGGTTGATAAATCTTTTGCCCACAGAAAACTTTCCTGCCTCAATTCAATCGAAGCCGGAAAAAATCTAAACATGGCAATCAAAATTGGCATTTGAAGCAGCAATGGCAGGCAACCTCCGAAAGGGCTAACACCGGCTTTACGGTAAAGGCCCATCAACTCCTGCTGTAACTTAACCGGCTCTTCTTTAAATTTATCCTGTATCTCTTTAATTTCAGGCTGCAGCACTCTCATTTTTGCTCCACTCTTATATGCATTATAAGTAAGAGGTTACAATGCAACCTTAATGATAATGGTTAGAATTAAAATAATTATTCCGAAATTAAGATTAAAAGTATTTAACCAGTTGAAAACTGGAATTACAATAAACCTGTTAACCCATCCGAAAATTCCCCAACCTAAAGGCACTAATTTTTCAAGATGCTGATCATAACTTTTTAAAATCTGGTAATGATTAGGGCCAAAATAAAATGTTGATCCAAATACCTCAGTTGGCTGATGCCCGTAAGGAATCCGCACATTGGCTTTCATGTAACGTATTTTTTCCTGCGTATAGGGATCAGTAGTAGTAGAAATAATTGCAGGATCAAATAGCTTGTCTGCTATCAATGCACATGAAAAATACTGTTGCTTAAAAGCTACCCATTTTACTTTTTCATTGAGGCTTTTTTCATCGTCTTTACCTTCGCTGAGGTAATCTACATTTTCATCTGCATACTTATAATAAATGGTTGAGGCCGCATGTTCAGCCTGGTAGGTTTTTTCCTGCTTATGCAAATTAGCTCTCCAGTCAAATTCTACATATGTACTGTTAGCAGCAATTACCTGTTCAAGACCATTAAAATGAATATCAAACTTTACATCATATTGATTACCTGATAAAGTATAAATGTAATCAAGGTGCTTTCCTCCTGAAGTGGTCAGCCGCATGGTGAATGATTTCTTATCCGTACCCGTAATTTTAAATGGCTGTCCTACAGGAGCAAAATATAAGGAGTCAGTAGCTATTGTTTTGTTATCAGCAAAAAAGTTTAATCCCATTACGGTTGAATCGGGAGTAATTAGCAGCAATGGTTTCTGATCATAAGTTTTGTAGTTCTTTAATTCAACCTGGCTGATTTTACCGCCTTTTGAACTGATGGTTATTTTCAACTTTTCGTTTTCCAATACATAGTTGTCATCTTTTCCTGTTGATGCCGGTGCAAAAGATCCCAGCTTGTTATACATTTCAACCTGTCTTGCCGAATCACTGATGTCAACTGTGCTGTCATTTAATACAGCAGTTATTGATGCCTGTCTTTTTGCCTGAAGCGCCCTTATGCTATCCTGCGCTTTCAGTTGCTGCACAAGTGCAATGCTGTCGCGCTGATGTTGCTGTGCAATTAATTCTTCCTTGGTAGGTGAAGTAAAGTAACTGTAAGCAACCAGAACTAAAGCTATCAGCACAAATCCAATAATTGAATTTCTATCCATTAATAATCTAAAAAATTGAGGGGGCGAATATAGAAACGTTTATTGTTTTATCGCTCAAATTGAAATAACTAATAAGTAATTAACCACCCATGGCCGGTTGAATGCGGTGCAAACTTAGAACCAGTGCTGCAGATATTTTTTAACAATTTATTAGCGTCAATGCAGGCAAGATTTCCGCTTCCTAATTTCTATCGTATTCATTCTTTTTAACTCCTAACATTTTTTCAAGGATTGAAATAACAACAGTTAAGAGGATACTAAAAAGTAATGCCCACCAAAAACCATCAACCCTAAAGCTGTCCATCAGGTAGTCGGCAATTAGTACATTGATTGCATTAATTACGAACAGAAAAAGGCCGAGTGTAAGCACAGTAACCGGAAGCGTTAATAAAATTAAAACAGGCCGCACAATCATGTTTAAGCCTGTAATTACAAAGGCAAGTAATAATGCATGCCAGGCATCGTCAACATGTACACCGGGTAATAAATAGGTTACTATCAGAATGGATAAGGTAGTTAATAATACCTGTGTTAACAGCTTCATTTGGAATTATTGAATTTAGTGGAGTAAAATTAATCAGTAGTAACAGCCAAACTATAATCTCTTACCACGTTGTACAATGTATCGCGTTCAATAGGATTGCGGCCTGCATCTGTAATCAGCTTTACCAGTTGTTCAGTGCTCATAGCAGGATTTTGCTCTTCGGCACCAGCCATGGAGTAAATCCTGGTTGAATCATCAATAGTACCATCAATATCATCAACACCATACGATAAACTCATTTGTGCAGTATTGCGGCCAATCATTGGCCAATATGCTTTTACATGATTAAAATTATCAAGATATATGCGCGACACTGCATAGTTTTTCAGGTCTTCAACTGTTGTTACCTCAGGCACATGGCTCATTTCATTATCATGATTGCGGAACTTCAGTGGAATAAAAGTGTTAAAGCCTTTGGTTTCATCCTGCAATTGACGTAAGCGGTGCATATGCTCAATCCGGTGTTCATACTTTTCAATATGACCATATAGCATAGTAGCATTACTGTGCATACCCAAGCGGTGAGCTGTTTGGTGAATATGAAGCCACACATCGCTGCTGCATTTGTCACCTGCTATTTCCTGCCTTAATACTTCATTAAATATTTCTGCTCCACCACCCGGCAGCGATTGCAATCCGGCATCCATTAAATACTTAAGACCATCCTCAACGGAAAGTTTTGCTTTGCGGAACATGTAATCCAGTTCAACTGCAGTGAATGCTTTAATATGCAAATCAGGCCGGTGTGCTTTTATGCTGCGCAATAAATCTGCAAAAAAGTGAATATCCATTTTTGGATGCACACCACCAACGATATGCACTTCTGTTATAGGCTTTGAATCATAGGCCTTAACCATTTGCATCATATCCTCTTTGCTCAGCTCCCAGCCTGCTTCGCGGTTTTTGTAGGAACGCGAGTAGGAACAAAACCTGCAGGCAAACACACAAACATTGGTAGGCTCTATATGAAAGTTACGGTTAAAGTATACGTTATTGCCGTTCTTTTTTTCACGAACATAATTGGCAAGTGAACCCAACAAACCCAATTCACCTTCATAAAATAGTTGAACACCGTCATCAAAACTTATGCGCTCATCATTAAGAACTTTTTTGACAATAGGTTGCAGTCTTGCAGTAATGGATGTTTGGTCCGGAAGCTTTTTATAATCAACAGAAATAAGCATTCGATTAAAATTTGGCCAGCGAAAGTAATAACAAAAGCCCGGTTTAAAAGTTTTCAGGCATAAGCCGTTGCCAGGCTGTGCTATTTTAATCAATTATTTCTGCCATTCAGCCATTGCCTGCCCTTTCAGTGGTTTTAAACACCTGCTGAATTAAACATAGCGGTCATTTCATTTAACAACCTTATTCGGAGCAACTTCTCAGGGGGCGTTTTCTTTAGAAAACTGCCATCAAGAAATTTCTCAGCGGGTGTTTTCTTTAGAAAATTGCCTTCAAGAAATTTCTAAGGGGGTGTTTTCTTTAGAAAATTGCCTTCAAGAAATTTCTAAGGGGGTGTTTTCTTTAGAAAATTGCTTTGTAGAAACTTCTCATGGGGTGTTTTCTTTAGAAAATTGCTTTTGTGAAACTTCTCAGCGGGTATTTTCTTTAGAAAATTGCTTTCGAGAAACTTCTCATGGGGCGTTTTCTTTAGAAAATTGCCTTCAAGAAATTTCTAAGGGGGTGTTTTCTTTAGAAAATTGCTTTTGAGAAACTTCTCAGCGGGCGTTTCTTTTAGAAAATTGCTTTGAGAAACTTCTCATGGGGCGTTTCTTTAGAAAATTGCCTTGTAGAAACTTCTAAGGGTGTTTCTTTAGAAAATTGCTTGATTCTCAGCGGGCGTTTACTTTAGAAAATTACAAGAAACTTCTCATATAGCAATTGCCCGTATTGCATTTATCGAAATCAGGCATGCTGATTTCATTTCATAAATATGTTTACTTTTCACTTTCAAAACTGTAACCATTAATTTAAAAACTATGAAAAAATCACTCTTAACTTTATTATTTATTTTAATGTGCACACTTATCATTACCCGGTGTACACAGAAAAGTGCTAACAACGAAACAGCTAATGCTGATTCAAAAACTGAAGATACAGGAGCCAAAGATTTGATGAATGTACAAACTGAATTGGAACGCGGGCGTTACCTGGTTGCCATTTGCGGCTGCGATGATTGTCACTCTCTAAAATTATGACAGCTCAAGGTCCGGTTATTGATTCAACGAGAAGATTGTCAGGCCACCCTGCAGATATGAAGTTAGCAGCAATTAACCCGGCTGAACTTGCACCCGGAAAGTGGTTTCTGGTAGGACAGGATCTTACATCGTGGGTGGGTCCGTGGGGAGTTTCTTTTCCGGTAAACTTAACACCTGACTCAGCAACCGGCACTGGCGCCTGGACTCCGGAGTTATTTATTAAAATCATTCGCACCGGTAAATTTATGGGTATAGAATCGGGTCGTGATATATTACCACCCATGCCCTGGCAAAATTACAGGCAAATGACTGATGATGATCTGAAGGCAATATTTGCATATCTGAAGTCATTGCCTCCTGTATCCAATATGGTTCCTGAACCATTGCCACCTGCAGGTGCAAAAAAGAGTTAATATACCTTGACATCTTTTCTTTAAAACAACAGCCCTTTCTCTAATTCTATTAAATGGAATGATTTTCAATGAAAATCATTCCATTGCTTTTGCCTGCAAAAAATCTATTTTCGCGCTCCCTTTTTTAGGACATTAAACCTTTATTGCCTGAACCTCAGGCATCAAACGGAAAGTTTTAAACTGTTAATTCAAAATATAAATGAGTGACGATAAGAAAATAATATTTTCCATGGTGGGATTAAATAAAACCTATCCCAATGGAAAACAGGTTTTAAAAGACATTTACCTTTCATTTTATTATGGTGCCAAAATTGGAATTCTTGGTTTGAATGGTGCCGGAAAGTCAACGCTGTTGCGAATAATAGCCGGAACTGAAAAATCATACCAGGGCGAAGTGGTTTTTTCCCCGGGATATTCAGTAGGTATGTTAGAGCAGGAACCTCATCTTGATGATAATAAAACTGCAAAAGAAATTGTGCTTGAAGGCGTAGAGCACATCACCAAAATTCTTAAAGAGTATGAAGAGGTGAATGAGAAATTCTCTGACCCTGATTTGGAAGGTGATGCCATGGATAAGCTGATTGCACGACAGGGACAACTGATGGATGAAATTGAAGCTGCCGGTGCATGGGAACTGGACAGCAAGATTGAATATGCCATGGATGCATTGCGCTGCCCCGAGCCTGACGCACCTGTAAAAAATCTTTCAGGAGGTGAGCGAAGAAGACTTGCACTTTGCAGGTTGCTTCTGCAGGAGCCGGATATTTTATTGCTGGATGAGCCAACGAACCACTTAGATGCTGAAAGTGTGGATTGGTTAGAACAACATTTACAACGCTATAAAGGAACGGTAATAGCCGTAACCCACGATCGCTATTTCCTGGATAATGTTGCAGGATGGATTCTTGAGTTGGATCGCGGTGAGGGCATTCCATGGAAAGGAAATTACTCGAGCTGGCTGGAGCAAAAAGGAAAACGATTAGCGCAGGAGGAAAAAACAGAAAGCAAGCGTCAGAAAACATTAGCACGCGAGCTGGAATGGGTGCGCATGAGTCCGAAAGCGCGTCATGCAAAATCGAAAGCCCGTTTGCAGGCATATGAAAGCATGCTGAACGAAGATGTGAAGCAAAAGGAAGAAAAACTGGAACTCTTTATTCCCAACGGTCCTCGCCTGGGTAATGAGGTTATTGAATTCGTAAATGTTTCAAAAGCATATGGCGATAAACTGCTTTATGAAAACCTGTCATTCAAATTACCTCCTGCAGGTATCGTAGGAATCATAGGGCCTAATGGTGCCGGTAAAACAACCTTATTCCGCATGATCATGGGACAGGAAAAACCTGACAGCGGTGAAATTAATATTGGTTCAACAGTTAAAATTGCCTACGTTGATCAGCAGCATGCAAGCATTAATCCTGAACATACTATATGGGAAGCCATTAGCGGTGGCAATGAAGTATTGACTTTTGATGGTAAAACCATTAACTCCCGTGCATACGTTGGTCGCTTCAATTTTTCAGGTGCTGACCAGGGAAAGAAAGTTGATGTGCTCTCAGGTGGTGAGCGCAACAGGCTGCACCTGGCGCTGACCTTACGCAGCGAAGCCAATGTGTTATTGCTTGACGAACCTAGTAACGATATTGATGTAAACACATTAAGAGCTCTGGAAGAAGCACTGGAAGATTTTGCAGGATGTGCTGTAATCATTTCACACGACCGCTGGTTCCTGGATAGAATTTGTACACACATTCTTGCTTTCGAAGGCGATTCGCAGGTTTATTATTTCGAAGGCGGCTACAGTGATTATGAGGAGAATAAAAAGAAACGCCTTGGCGATACAGGACCGCACAGGATTAAGTACAAGAGCCTGGTGAAATAAAGTAAATAAGTCCATAAACAAAATCCCGCAACACGCGGGATTTTTAATTTATAATTGCAGCCACAAAAATTAATTGGCAAGTTTTGAAACCCACAATCCCTAAAGGCACGCGAGATTTCTCACCGAGTGAAATGGTGAAACGCAATTACATTTTCGATACGATTAAAACGGTATACCAGCGTTACGGATATATGCCGTTAGAAACTCCGGCTATGGAAAATATTGAAACATTGCTGGGCAAGTATGGTGATGAAGGTGATAAACTTTTGTTCAGAGTTCTTGATAATGGCGACCCTTTAAAAGGTGCTGCATCATCTTCGCTCAGTTCAAAATATGGTGAGTTGCTTTTTGACAATTCTAAATTCATCAATGACATTTCCGGAAAAGGACTACGCTATGACTTAACCGTTCCCTTTGCACGTTATGTTGTTATGCATCAGAATGAAATTACTTTTCCATTTAAGAGATATCAGATACAACCGGTGTGGCGTGCCGATCGTCCGCAAAAAGGACGATACAGGGAGTTTTATCAATGTGATGCTGATGTGATAGGCAGCACTTCATTGCTGAATGAAGTAGAGTTGATACAGATTATTGATGATGTGTTCACCAAATTCGGATTGAAGGTTTTAATTCAAATTAACAACAGAAAAATTCTTTCAGGCATTGCTGAATATATAGGTGAAACTGAAAAGATAATTGATATAACAGTTGCAATTGATAAGCTAGATAAAATTGGTCTTGAAAAAGTGAATGAAGAATTACGAAGCAAAGGCTTAGCAGAAAAAGCAATTGAACAACTGCAACCGATTATTAATTTATCAGGAACAACAAAAGATAAAATCCAACAACTCAAAACAATTCTTTCCAACTCAGCAATCGGATTAAATGGAATAGAGGAAGTTGAATATATGTTTGATCAACTATCCAATTTCAAGCTTCCAACTTCCAGCATCGAATTGGAATTAACTTTGGCAAGAGGTTTAAACTACTACACCGGTGCAATAATTGAAGTAAAAGTAAATGATGAGCGCACAGATTTCCGCAGCAGCATTTTAGGTGGTGGTCGCTATGATGATCTGACCGGAATATTTGGTTTGCCCAATGTATCGGGAGTAGGAATTTCATTCGGTGCCGACAGGATTTATGACGTAATGGAAGAGTTGAAATTATTTCCTGAAAATACAGCAGCCACTACAAAAATCCTGTTTGTTAATTTTGGAAAGGAAGAGGAAAAATATTGCATGCAGTTAATCCGAAAGATTCGTGAAGCAGGCATTAATGCAGAATTATATCCTGAGCAGGCCAAAATGAAAAAGCAGATGAGCTATGCTGATGCAAAAAAAATTCCTTTTGTTGCACTGGTTGGAGATGAAGAAATGAAAACAGAAACCGTTTCATTAAAAAACATGGTTACAGGTGAACAGGAAAAAATGCCTGTGCAAAACCTGGTAGCTAAACTGAAAACATAAATTTTATCATTACAATTTTATAACCTTCATATATAATATGCCTACCCATCATATATCATCCAAACATCTCGATTTCGATACCGTAAAAAAAATAATAGATGAAAATTATCAGCTGGCTTTAAGCGATGAAGCCGTTCATCGTATTACTAAATGTCGCGAGTATCTTGATAAGAAGATGTCATTGCATAAAGAACCTGTATACGGCATCAATACCGGGTTTGGCTCATTGTACAATAAAGAAATCAATCATGACCAGCTGGAGCAATTGCAGGCCAACCTGGTAATGAGTCATGCCTGCGGCACAGGCAAAGAAGTTCCGCATGAAATTGTGAAATTGATGCTGTTTCTGAAAATACAGGGACTTAGCTATGGCAATTCAGGTGTTCAGTTAATTACTGTACAACGGCTGGTTGATTTTTATAATCTCAATATTCTGCCGGTAGTATATGAACAGGGATCATTAGGTGCATCGGGTGATCTTGCCCCGCTGGCTCATTTATGTTTACCGTTGATTGGATTAGGAGAGGTCTTTTATGAAAATAAAAAACAATCAACTGCCGAAGTATATGATAAGTTAGGATGGGAAAAAATCCATCTTCAGTCAAAGGAAGGTTTGGCTTTGCTTAACGGAACACAGTTTATGAGTAGCTATGCCACCTGGTGTTTAATAAGAGCATTACAGCTATCGGAATTTGCAGATAAAATCGGTGCGCTTAGCCTTGATGCTTTTGATGGCCGCATTGAACCCTTTCATCATCTTATACAGGATGTGCGTCCGCATAAAGGCCAGATTGAAACTGCAATTAATTTCAGAACTTATTTAAAAGATTCTGAAATTATTAAACACCGTAAATCGCATGTGCAGGACCCCTACTCTTTCCGTTGTATTCCGCAGGTACATGGTGCATCAAAAGATGCCATCAATTATGTTGCCTCTGTTATTTTTAATGAAATTAATTCGGTAACCGATAATCCAACCATATTTCCTGATGAGGATTTAATCATTAGTGCAGGAAATTTTCATGGGCAGCCATTGGCATTAGCCCTGGATTTTCTTGCAATTGCATTATCGGAACTGGGAAATATTTCTGAGAGAAGAACTTATCTGCTCATTTCAGGTCAGCGTAATTTACCTGCATTTTTTGGTTGCCAATACCGGGCTCAACAGTGGCTTTGTGATTCCACAGTACACTGCTGCTTCTATAGTTTCGCAAAACAAACAATTATGCTCTCCGGCTTCGGTTGATTCTATTGTTTCATCTAACGGACAGGAGGATCATGTAAGCATGGGTGCCAATGCAGCTACTAAATGTTATAAAGTTGTTGAAAATGTTCAAACCATTCTTGCAATAGAACTGATGAATGCTGCCCAGGCACTAGAGTTCAGGAGACCACTAAAAACATCTCCTGTACTTGAATCGTTTTATAATTCTTACCGTAAGCATGTGTCTTTCGTTGAAAATGACAAAGTGTTATTTATTGAAATTGAAAAAAGCAGGGAAATTTCGGCTAGTTATTTTTTTGTGCAGGATTTGAATTTTGGAGAAAACAAAAAACCAAGATTCAATTTGTATTCCATTTCAAATCTTGTGAATCAACTTTAAAAAATCTTCTCTCTTGTTTTTGGAAACTGTAATGTTTTCTCCGTCACTCATCATTAAGTAGCCACCATCTTCGCGACTGTAGCGTTCAATGAAATTAAGATTAATCAGATGAGAATTACTGATTCAGAAAAATTCTTGTTCTGCAAATTGTTCTTCAAAATAATTCACTGCCGGATGTTGTTATTCCTGCCGGAAAAATTTTAATAAACCAATAACCTGATCTGCTTATTAAAATTTCACTTACTCAATAATAAAAACCTCTCTCGACCCTCCATCAACAAGGTCCATATAACCTTTCATGATTTCCTGGAGCTCAGGAGCTGCAGTAGCTGTTCGAAGGTTGGTAAAGAACTTTCCCATATCTTCCACTTCATATTCAACCACCACCGTCCAGTAATGGCTTACTGCATCAGTAAGAATTCTGAAATTCCTTCCTTCTTCTGCTTTTTCAAAATGAGGAACAGCCAGCTTAAATTTTTTGACAAGCTCCTTAGCCTTGCCGGGTTTTGCTTTAAACAATTCGCGAATGAGATACATGGTTTTTAAGTTTTATGTGGTAAAATAAATTTCACTTATCCAACTTCTCTGATTAATGCATTAAAGGTATGTAAAACTATTGCCTGATAATCCATCCGGTTTATAACTTAACAACCAGGTTATCATCTAAAACTGCCATGAGTAATTATCTCTTAAAAGGTTAGATAACTTGTTCTTTAAACCAACTATTTTCTGCATCAATATAAAAGTAAGTTTCAGGTTTTATTTACCGGCCTGATAATAATGCCTAATTAAAGTCATATTATTTACGGTTTAGAATCACTTAATTTAGCGTCAGAAAAAAAACAGGTTTATGAATAAAATTCTTTTTGCAACAGATTTTTCGGAAGGTGCATCGTATGCATTACCCTATGCTATTCAGCTGAGCCGATCACTTAACTGCCCGCTCCTGCTCTACCATTGTTGCTTTGTGCCTGTTTATGCTTCAGATGTTCCTTATGAAGTAATCCCCACTGAAGAATACTTAACTGCAGCTAAGGAAAAACTTAATAAGCTGGTTGAATCACTTCATGACACTTACAAGGATCTTCAAGTGGAAACTGTTTTACAACAAGGCGTAGCATCTGAAGGTATACTTAAATATGCCAATGAAAATAAAATAGAATGGATAGTGCTGGGAGCAAAAGGCATGAGCTTGCTGAAACAGATTTTTGTGGGCAGCACCGCTGATGCTGTGCTTTTGCATGCAAAGAATAAAGTGCTGATGATTCCCGAGAAAACTGCTTTCAGAAATTTTGACAAAATCATATACGCTACTGATTATCACGAAAAAGATTTAAGTTACCTGAAAGAAACCTGCGAGCTGGCTCGTATGTACAATTCCCGGGTTAAAGTGCTGCACGTTTCGGATTTAGAACGAACGGAGAGTTTTGAAAAAAACATGTTCAACTGGTTTGAAGAAGAGGTGTTAAAAACAGTGAAGTATGACCAGCTCTCTTTCGAATTAAAATATTCACCGGCTGTTGCTTATGAAATTGTAAAAACAATTAATGCTGACCAGGCAGACCTGCTGGTGATGATAACCCGCAAACGTGGCTTATTAAGCAGAATGTTTGATAAGAGCTTAACGAAAGAAGTTGCACATCATCTCCACGTTCCTATGCTTTGCTTTCATACTACAGGGTAAACTGAAATCACAAAAAGCAATTTATAAAGCCTAAGGAAATTTTGTTGTGATTTATTGATTCAATTTTTCCATTGGCTGTTTTGATTTTATTATTCCGTTATAAATGTAGACTACTGCCTGCCGGAAAAAGAAGCAGCACTCTCCAGTTTCCTCCCTATCTCCAGCACTTTATCTACTAGTAAATCGAAATCTTTTTCAAGGTGCGATGATTGGTATTGGCTACACGCAATGAATAGTTTCCGTTTAATGTTGTATAGGACGGAAGTGCTGCACCACTTTCATGCAACTGTAAAGTAATTCACGGTTAAGCGCATTAAGAATTTCATTATCGGTTAACTTGCCCTTGTAACGGAAGCAAAGAATATTAAGCGGTGCAGGTGCAGTAAGTTCCAATTCAGGATTGGATTGCACGAGCGATTTCAGGTATTGAACCTGCTCAACGTTTTGTGTAACCATACGCCCGAATTTTTTATAGCCATGCTCTTTATCGACATCCATATTTTGAGTGCTTTGAATCCACGTGAAAGTTCTATGCCATAATCACTGAACCAGGTATCACCGGCAGATAGTCCGCGCTTTTCATGCTGCAGGTAAGCAGCGTTAAGCGAAAAAGCTTTGTAATGATGATCGCGCCAACGCACCAGTGAACAACCTGCTTCATAAGGAAGGTACATCCATTTATGCAGATCGAAAGCAATGGAATCAGCACGTTCCATTCCTTTAACCCGGTGGCTATATTTTTCAGAAAGTGCAAGCATGGCTCTGTATGGCGCCATCCACATGCAGCCATAATTTTTCTTGTGCACATAAATCAGCAAGTGCATTGATGTCATCACAGGCACCGGTGTTTACCGTTACTGCATTACCAATTATGCAAAACGGCATCAGTCCTGCATTACGGTCGGCAGTAATCTGCGCTTTTAGTTTTTCAATATCTATTTCATTGTTTTCATTCACATCATTCAACCGAAGCGAATCACTTCCAAGCCCGAGCAGGTCAATAGATTTGTTTACGCAGTTATGCACTTCTTTGGAAGCGTAAACCATCATCCTCTTTTTGGATCCGTAAATTCCTTCTTTACGCAAATCGAAATCTGCATGTGCATAGCGTGCCACTGTAAGCCCGATAAGGTTGGCCATTGAACCTCCGCTTACAATTAATCCGCTGGCATCTTCCGGAAAGCCAAACAATTCCTTAAACCATTCAATCACCTGTGTTTCTACCAATGCACCTACCTGGTTGCCACCGCCCTGGTTAAGGTTGATGCCTGAAGCCAGCATATCAGCCAACATTGCAAAAGGAGTTCCATTACCCATTACCCATCCCCAGAAACGCGGGTGTATATTACCAGTAGGATAAGGAAGAATGTTTTTTCTGAAATCATCATAAATCGTTTCAGGTGTTTCACCTTCAGCAGGCACTGCCTGCTGAAAATATTTTTTCACTTCACCGGGAGCCTGCTGCCACACCTTGCGTTCGCGAACCGTGGAAAGGTTGTGCATCATGTCGGCAATCATCTGTATGCCCAGTTGCTCCATGCTGTTCCAGCTGACAGGGTCTAGAGTTTCTTCGCTCATAGTCATTTTTTTATTCCTGTAAAGATTAGTTATGAATTCTAATTTCCTATCATCAACATTGCTTTTATCAAGATGCAAAAATCTCAACAGCGTGTAGCATCAAATTCAACTTACAATTTTAAATTAAAATTGCTGCCCCTGTTCAGCAATTCCAAATCCCTGTTTTATTATTTCGGTTTTTAATTCACTATTCCATAAAAGCGGGTTGGTATGATTGAAATGAATGAAAAAGATTTTTGATTTTGTTTCATTGCTTTCATTGCTGAAAAGCTTTATGGTTTCAGTAACCAGCGGATGAGGCACTTCGCTGATTTTGCGGCCAGGCAATTCATTGTTTTCAAAAAATGTTGCATCCAGTAAGGCAACATCTACCTGCTTAACTTCATCCATAATATTCCTGTTCCATTTTTCCCATTTGTCAATATCAGGGATGAACAAATATTCCTTAGTACCTGTAGAAATTCTGAAACCTGCAGTTTCTGAAAACTCATCGCGATGCGGAACTGTGAATGCTTTAATGCGAATGCTGTTGCTGAGCATTATAATTGAATCCTGCTGCAGCGTTTTTATAAAAATGTTTTTCAATTTAACCAACTGGCTCCACGGACCGTTGGATTCTAAAAAAGCTTTCATGCGCGGCAAGACATAAACAGGAACTTCCTTTGTATTCATCACTTCCCTGCCCAGCTGCATTAACCCGGTATAATGACCGATGTGTGCATGGGTAATAAAAATTCCATCCGGTAAATAATTGTACAGACCATTAGTCAGTTCATTGAAATACTGCAATTGAAATTTAATATCAGGGGTTGCTTCAAAGAGCCACCATTTTTTTGAAGCAGCATCAACCAATGCAAATGACACCACATACCTTTTAAGCGAATCGTGCTGCCATGCCATAGCGCAACAATTTTTTTTACAACCTGCATGCGGGTATCCACCATCCTGCGCCACACCAAGCACCTGAATAAATGAACCGGAATCCGGCTGTGCATGGACGAACTGAAAAAGACAAAAGAGAATGATGATGGAAAAAGAGGATTTGACAGACATTAAAACAAATATAAAATTTACTTTACCATATCAATCATATGTTTATTTGACCTGCTTACCAGCAAGCCGGAACACTTCAATTACCGATCAGCATGAATAACATGCTGGACGGAATGATTTACTAAGAATCTGGAGCGATTTACAGACAGGCCGGAGCGATTTACTGAGACTTAGGAACGATTTACTGAGACTTAGGAATGATTTACTGGGACTTAGGAATGATTTACTGAGACTTAGGAGCGATTTACTGAGACTTAGGAACGATTTACTGAGACTTAGGAATGATTTACTGAGAGTTAGGAATGATTTACAGTCAGACCAAAATGAAATACTGGGAGACCAAAATGAAAAACAGGCAGACCGGAATGAAATACTGAGAGAAAGGAATGAATAACAGGCAGGCAGGGGTAAAAATAATTTAATTAAAAATCAATAGATTATTTGGGTGAATGTGCATTTTTTATAGGCAAGTA
>JBGARN010000046.1:0-28231 GCA_044230205.1 Bacteroidia bacterium | reverse complement strand
GATACAGCGTCTTAAACTCACATTTGCGCTCGGCACGTTCAACAGTTGAAAGTTCGGTTAATGAATAGCCTTTTTTCATCGGAAGTTTCATTTGCAACTGCAGTTTATAACCCGAAACTCCATAGTTGTATTCCTCTTCAGTGGTTTGCGCCTGCTGCGAAAAAGCAGTGTTGATTATGAAAATCAATAGGCAGGATGTCAGTAATTTTTTCATTGTAGCATTTTAATCTGCAACGAATTAAAGCCATTTCACCATTATTTAAAAATACTTTCGATGAAGTAAAGCGGTTTGTTGAAACCACTGCCCTGGTAAAAAGTATTGCGCAGGTAATACCCTTCTTCAAAATAATGCTGCACAGCAGGGTGTTTTAATGCAAAATATAATTTTGATTTTACGCCCGTCAGCTTATAAAACAAAAGGCTGTTGGCACTTCCTGCAATACTTCCTGCCAATAAACCCGGTATATATCCATAACCGGCATTGGCAGAAAGCATCATTACCCATAACAATATTACATATTTTAACACAGTGCCAAAACCATGAAAATACTGGGCCTGTTTGCTGCGCGGTATCAGTACTTCATGCCTTTGAATGCGAATGGTTTTAAAATACTGCCCAGCAACTACTTCTTCGTAATTAAGGTGTAATATGAAGGGTTTGCCATCAGCAACACGCCCTTTCATAAAAAAACACTGGTTGTCTTCAACATGAATAGTAATTTCATTTGTTTCAAAAGGCTTATGATGCAATTTTATTTTAGCCTTATCAATTGTAAAATTTCCTTTATGTAACGGTGCCAGCGTATAGGTAAGGTTAGTTTCCTTAACCTGCACACCATCAACGGTAACATAACGTGAGGTAACAATTGGTTTAGATGTGACAAAAAAATGGTTGAAGCGAGGTCGTACAAAATAGCGGCCTTCACCGGTATACGAGTACGTTACTTCAAATTCCTGGTTAACCTTTACAAAATGACTGTTGCACCTCACCATAAAATAGTGATGCAGGTTTTCAGGAGTAATGATATTAAACCCAACACCTGCATTTCGGTTGTAGGCATTGCGCTTTTCAATATCTATTAACGTTTCGTAAGCAGTTTGAATCTGTAAAAATTTTTCAGCAGCAGCTTTATTCCCGCCATTTTTATCGGGATGGTATTGTAAGGCAAGTTTACGGTATGCCTGCTTAATAACTTCCTGCGAAGCATTGCGGTCTACACCAAGCAGCTGATAATAATCTCCGCTCATTTGCTTACAGTTTTACGTTCTTCCTTCAAAGGCCAAACTTTTTTTAGTATCAGCAAAAATAAGCATGGCAAACCTATAAACAGCAATTCGCTAAACAATACGCGCATTCCATAGGCGCTAAAAATGCCATCAACACCAATAGGTGAAACAAGTATTGGCCTGAACCAGGGAAAGAAATACCTGTGATTGCTGAATGGTGCAAATAAAGCCACGCCATGTCCGCCATTAGTAAACATATCGAAAATAGGGTGCGAAACGGTTGAACAAAAAATAACCAGGAATATTAGTTTTCCGCTTTTGGTGTTTAGGTTTTCATTACGGAACAATGTAAACTGCAATATAATGGCTACCAGCACTGCAAAAAAAACTGAGTGGGTAAAACCACGATGGCCGAACATGCTTTCATAGGGTATGTGAAATGCAAAACCAATTACATCAGCATCAGGCAGCATAGCGCATACAATTGATGCTACAGTTAACTTCAAATGCGAAGGGCTGTCGTTAAGTAATTTTTTAATGGTGTAACCCGTTAAGCCATGAGCAAATATTGTTGGCATAATTTTGCATTTTAATGAACTGCATAAATGATATTCAGCCTCAAACATATTGTAAAATGGCATACAAATAAGTGTTAGCTGTTTCTCAGCATTACGGTACCTGAATAACGTTTAATCGCCAATTTCCGTTTATAGAATTCTAATTATTACTTGCCGGCAATATAATCGCCAATTGCACTTTTATAAATTTGCAGGCTCGTAATTGATCCGGTTAAAAATCTAATGGCCCATCGCACAGAACATATTGAAAACATTTTAAAATCACTGCCTGATGAACCGGGTATCTATCAGTATTTCAATAGTGATGGCACATTAATCTACGTAGGCAAGGCAAAGAATCTTAAAAAACGGGTTACGAGCTATTTTTCGAAAGAGGTTTTTGAAAATGCAAAAACAAGGGTGATGGTGAAAAACATTGCCGATATTAAATTCATCATTACGGGTACAGAATATGAAGCATTGCTGCTTGAAAATAACCTGATAAAAAAACATCAGCCGCGATATAATGTTAGTTTAAAGGATGATAAAACGTATCCATGGATTATCATAAAAAATGAACCATTTCCCCGTGTGTTCTATACCCGCAAGAAGATAAAAGATGGATCGGAATATTACGGGCCCTATCCGTCAGTAAGAATGATTCATGCACTACTGGATTTTTTCAGGCAGCTGTATATGTTACGAAATTGCAACCTTAGCTTAACTCAGGAAAATATTGAAAAGAAAAAATTCAAAGTATGCCTGGAGTATCATATTAAAAACTGCAAAGGCCCGTGCGAAGGATTGCAAACCAGTGCTGATTATGATGAAGCTATTGCCGGAATACGCGAAATACTTAAAGGTAACATCAGTTCTGTGATCCAGCATTTTAATGACCAGATGAAACAACATGCTGCAGCTTATCAATTTGAACAGGCACAAGCATTAAAAACCAAAATTGAATTACTTGACAATTTCAGAAGCAAGAGTGTAGTGGCTCATCCTTCCATTCATAATGTTGATGTATTTACAGTGGTAATGGAGAACAATGCAGCATTTGTAAATTATCTTAAAGTAAATAATGGTTCAGTTGTTCAGGCGTTAACCATTGAAATGAAAAAGAAACTGGATGAAACTCCTGAAGAACTAATCGGACTTGCAATTGCTGAGTTACGAACGCGTTTTGAATCGGATGCCAGGGAAGTGCTTGTTAATGTAATGCCCGATGTTGAACTTGAAAATGTAACGTTTACCATTCCTAAGATTGGCGATAAAAAACACCTGCTCATGCTAAGTGAAAAAAATGCGCTTTACGCTATGCGTGAAAAAATGGAGCAGTATGATAAATTAAACCCCGAGCATAAAACGGAACGGATTCTAAATTTATTGATGAACGATTTGCGGATGAAGGAATTGCCCCGTCATATTGAGTGTTTTGACAATTCAAATTTCCAGGGAACCGATGCTGTAGCGGCTATGAGTGTGTTTAAAGATGCAAAGCCTTCAAAAAAAGATTATCGGCATTTTAACATTAAAACAGTTGAAGGTCCTGATGATTTTGCAAGCATGGAAGAAGTTATTTACAGGCGCTACAAGCGATTAGTAGAGGAAAATCAACCTTTGCCGCAGTTGATTGTTATAGATGGTGGCAAGGGGCAGTTGAGTGCTGCACTTAAAAGTCTGGAAAAGTTACATTTGCGCGGAAAGATTACCATCATTGGCATTGCAAAAAAGCTCGAAGAAATTTATTTCCCCGGTGATGGCATTCCACTCTACTTAGATAAGAAAGGTGAGTCTTTAAAAATAATTCAGCACTTGCGTGATGAAGTACACCGTTTTGGAATAACGCATCACCGTAATAAACGCAGCAAAGGTTTGATAAAAACTGAACTGGAAAATATAGAAGGCATTGGTAAGGCTACTGCAGACAGTTTGTTACGCGAATTTAAATCGGTAAAAAAAATTAAAGAGGCTACAACTGAGCAATTGGTTGCTGTAATAGGAAATGCTAAAGCTAAAGTTGTGAAAGAATATTTTCAATCTTAAATTTAAAAGTTGAAAAATCGTTTCAGCAAATATCAATGCATCTTAATTATTAATTTTTGATTTCAGGCCTTTAAGGCAATAACTTTTCAAAATAAAACATGAGAAAAATAATTTCGTTTCTGATCATCATTCTAACAGGTGGTTATGTAAGTGCACAAACTGATTCGGTCAAAATAAGTGTTGCACAACTTTTTTTAAAAAATCTAACCTCAGCCCGTTACCAGGCCTGCCTCAAAGACTTTGACTGGGAACTTGCCGGAAAAGTAAACAGCACTGCGCTTGAAAATATCTGGAAAGGCCTTTCCAACCGATGCGGCAATTTTAAAAAATCAGGCGATCCCTATCTGGTTAAAGATTCAATAGCTGACATTATTTACCAAACCTGCGAATTTGATAAAGCCAAACTCGATTTAAAGCTTGCCATCACTTCTAAAAATAAAATTGCGGGTTTATATTTTGTACCACCTGTCTCACGAAAAGGCTACCAGTTACCTGCGTATATCAACAAGGATAGGGTAATTGAAACTTCAATGGAAATTAGAAGTGGTAAATATATATTGCCGGCAATGTTTACTTATCCTAAAACAGGCACACGGTTTCCGGTGGTGATTCTGGTACATGGATCTGGCCCCAATGATAAAGATGAAACCATTGGGCCAAATAAAATATTTAAAGATCTCGCATTTGGTTTAGCCGATAAAGGCATTGCAGTACTGCGCTACGAAAAGCGAACAAGGCAATACCAGACTGAATGTTTTGAAAATATAAATGAACTTACTATTAAAGAAGAAGTGATTGATGATGCATTGGCAGCTATACAAACTGCTAAATCAGTGGTAGCAATTGATCCCGCTAAAGTTTTTGTTTGTGGCCACAGCCTTGGCGCCATGTGTGCTCCTCGCATAGCTGAACAGAGTAAAGATGTTGCAGGAATAATTCTATTGGCAGGTAATGCCGGACCGGTTGAAGATATTCTGCTTGACCAGGTAAAATATTTATCATCTTTAAAACCGGGCGATGCTGATGCTAAAAAAAATATTGAAGATATGCAGGTGCAGGTGCTTAATGTAAAATCGCTAACTAAAGAGTCAGATATTGAATCATTTCAGTTGCCGCTATCGTTACCAAAAAACTACTGGCTGGCGCTGAAAGGTTATAACCAGGTAGCCACAGCAAAAACTCTTGGCTGCAAAATACTTATTATGCAGGGAGGGCGTGATTACCAGGTTACCACTGCAGATTATAATACCTGGCAAAAAGAATTAAAAACATTTCCAAACGTACAATTCAAACTGTACGATAAACTAAATCATTTTTTTATAGAAGGTACCGGGAAATCAAAACCTGAAGAGTACGATGTGGAAGGAAATGTGCCTGAGTATGTGATTGATGATATTGCTGCGTTTTGTAAATAGTCTATTATCTCTGTACTGCCGATAAAGCATACTTTCAAGCATTCATATAGCATCAGTCTTGAATGGCTATTACTAAGTGCCGTCAATTAACCATCAATAATTTGCCACCCCGTTTTTTCGTTGTGTAATTTTATCGCGCAGTGTTTTAAAAAATTTACTGCGTTGCTTTTCACTTACTGTACTGATCATGGTTGATTTGCTGATGAGGTTTTGTTGCATCATATACGCATATTCACAAAACTTTTTATCGTAGGTTAGCATAAAGTTAATGACGTTATGATTTAAATAAACAAACTTTGAATTACTGGTTGTAACCAGTGTAGTATTTTGTCCTATCATTACTTCATTGATAAAAAGTTTATAATTATCGGCATTGCCCGATGGTTCTTTACCCATTAAGAACTTTTCGCCATAGGTAGCTTGTTGTTCCATGTGGTTGATAAGCTCAGTAAATTCATCAAACAAAATATCAGCAGTATTATTATCTTTAAATACTCCAGAGCTCTTGTAAAAATCAATTTGCTGTAAGGTGCTGTTGATAGTTTCAACATTCCACAATTCAACAGACGGAATTTTCACATAGTTGGTAATAATTTTTTTTCCAAAATGATGTAAATGCTCCAGCAGGTATTCACGTGCATCTTCAAACGGTTTGTTCAAAAATTTATCATCCCTGATAAATGTTCGAAGCCAGAAATAATATTTAAATGCAGCTATGAGCGGTGTTTGAAAATTATGGAACAGCGGAAAGTCTTTAGCCTCATAATAAAAAGTTTTTTCCGGAAACGCATTGATCATATCAAATTGCGCCAGCATATCAACCAGGTATTTTTCAAAGTCAAAAGTTTCTTTTCGTACCAGGTTGCCATAAAAAGTAAAAGAGTTGGATTCAAGTCCAAATAACTGGTCGACAGAAATTTTATAATGCTTACTGATCAGTTGCACCTCTTGCAATGAAATCTGCTTATCGCCCCGTATGCGCCTGTAAGCGCTGTCAGTGCTGATGTTAAGCAAATCTGCAATTTCGTCAACAAGTGATACGTGAGCAGGAATTCGGTCTTTAATATGTTGAAAAAAATGTGCTTGCAACTCTGTTGATTCCATAATTTTCCAATTGTTTTATTCGAAAGGTTTAATGAGAAGTTTAATTGAACTGAGGATGAAAGTAGGTATAATAACAGAAAACGAACTTAATATGTTTTTGTAAATTGTCCAAATCTGCTATTAAACGGCTACCAACATGGAAACGGATCTTTTTCAATTTAAATCCTGCAATGAATTCCATTTAAGCATAACAAATATTTGTAAATATTAATAATCGCCAACCTGATTACTATTAAAATTTAAGAATCCCGAACCGGTAATTCGACTCATGATGCAAGTATTAATACCTGCAGCTATAAAAAACAGTAAGAAAAACATATGCCACTTGATGACTGGACGGACATTGCAAAATTTAATTAGATATTACTTGCAAAGCGAAATAAATTTGTTTCTTACTAAAAGTCATGAATGGTATGCTAAATAATTAAGATTCGATATGATATAAATCAACCGCTTAATAATTTTTATTACTTAATGTTGAAGACTCTAAGAATTAGTAATATGAGAATATGTAGCTTTATTTTGTTAACAGCATTTTATATTACCATTTCATCTCTATGCAATGCACAGCATATTCTTATTGATATTAACGGAACAAAACATTCTGCTACCTCACTTTATTTAACTTACGATCGTGCTGTATTTATTGATTTAAAAAGACAGGAAGAACTTATTGATTTTAAAAAATATTTTAAGTCAATAGAGTTCAGTAATGGATTGCTTATTACTTATTCCAGCTTTCGGTCATATTCAGAATTGAAAAATCATTATAACGGTACGGTTAATTTAATTAACGGAGATTTTTTTACTGCTGAGATTCTGAAAATAACCGGTGATAGCATCAGCTATATTTCTCCGGCTCAAAATGACACACTATTTATTTCACCAAAAGAAGTAATCGAAATAAATTATATAAACGGATTACGTGAGTACTTTGCATCCAATGACAGCACATTCAAAAAAACAGAAGCCCCTAAACCCAGGCCCGTTCCAGTACAATATAAAACAAGCACTACATTTTACATAGGTGCAAGCGGGGGTTACATTAAATCATGGACCTACAACAACGATGATTATTTTGATAATTATTCCATTCATGGAGGTACGGCAAGCATCTACTCAAGTTATCAATATAATTCATTCAGTTCATTAAACATGAGCCTTGCTTTTATGCCAAAAGGAGCAAGCTTAAAACATGATACCATCACAGCAAATTTTAAGCTCTCTTATCTTGAATTACCAATAATATACCAGGTTCAGGGAGGGAATTCAAGATTTAAGATGATGGCTGAAGCAGGATTTTATCTCAGCTATCTTCTATCTGCAAATTTCACTTTAAGCTATCCTACAGCTACCTATGACACGAGAATAACTCAATATCTGAATCATGTTGACTTTGGTATAAATTTAGGTGCCGGAATGAAATATTATACAAATAGCGGTTGTATCATAACCGGCTTACGCTATGAATTTGCACTAACATCAGTGGGAGGTTATGAATATCAGACCATAGGAAATTATTCCTACTTCGATACCGGCCAGCTTAACAGGTGCTATACTATTTATGCAGGATATGCAATAGACATTAAGAGTTTAAAAAAGCACTCAAAGAAATAGATACATCTGGATTAGTAAGGAATCCAAGTAACTTCCCATGATTAACAGGAAAAAGATGAAACCGCAATCAAAGATAAAATACAAATCGCTCTTCTTTAAAGCATTTAATTTATTGGTGCTGTGTGCATTTTTGAATCTTAATTTTTCTTGCAATTATTTTAAAGTAAGAACTATTGAAAACATTGATGCCGATCTTTCAAAGAGCCAGCTGCAGAAATATCAAAATCTTAATAAGTATTTTGTACTGCACAGTGGTGATAGAACCTGGCATATGACAATAATTAAAGTTGATGCCGAAAAAAAGATGATGGAGTGCTTATTGGAATACCCGGGACAATTACATCAAGTTTATAAGCCCGGAGTAGAAACCAATAAAAGATATAAATCTAAAAAAGGCGAAAATGTTGTCCTTAGTGAAATCCATATTGTAGCTTCAAAAATTTATCCGCCTCCCGGTAATAGAATATCTATTCCGCTGTCATCCATTTCACGCATTGATATTATTGAACCCGATGTGGGTCGTACAGTTGCCAGTTATGTTTTTACTACCGTAGGTATTTCGGCATCAGTTTTTACCTTGATACTGATAATTGTACTCCTCACCAAGTCTTCCTGCCCCTTTATTTATGTTAATGATGGACAGTCATATGTTTTCAAAGGTGAAATTTACGGTGGTTCCATTTTTAAGCCTCTTGAACGGGATGATTTTATGCACCTGAAAAATGTTGGTTCAGATGAAAAAGAAATAAAAATTAAACTAACTAATGAGTTGCTCGAAAGACAGTACACCAATCTTTTGAAAACAATTTTGGTTGAACATGATGTAAATACAAAGTTGTTTATTGATGGGGCAGGACAGATTCACTCAACCCGTAATCTGCAAACAGCTCAAACAGCTTTATTAAATAACAGTAAAAATTTAATAAAAGAGTTAAGCACCACTGACAGCAGTTATTGTTTATTTGATGTAACATCAAATAATCATTATGTAAATGATCTGGTTTTAAAATTTCAGAAACCAAAAAATGCCCACAAAGCAAAACTCATTTTAAACGCAAAAAATTCGCTGTGGTTAGATTTTGCGTTTACAGAATTTACAAAACTTTTTGGCAGCAGTTACAATCGCTTTATTGAAAAGCAGCGTACTGCTAACCGCGATTCAATGCTTGACTGGACAAACAAGCAAGGTTTACCACTATCAATTTACATTAAAGAAAACAATGCGTGGAAATTGGTGGAACAAATACCAACCGTTGGCCCCCTGGCTGCACGCGATATTTGTGTTCCAATAAATAATTCCTCAATTCAATCAGATGAAGTGGAAATAAAAATTAGTTGTGGTTTCATGTTTTGGGAATTGGATTATGCTGCCATTGACTATTCAAAAGATGAAGTTATAGCCTATACTTTCCCCGAACTTAAATCAGCCAATGATGAAAATGGAAATGATGTATCACAGCTGCTTGAAAAAACAGATGTATTATACCTGGTGCAGCCTCAGCCGGGCAATTGTGTGCAGTTGACTTATCAATTGCCAAATCTGAAAAATGAACACAGGTATGATTTGTTTTTACATACACGTGGTTATTATGAGCATGTTCGCGACTATAAAGGTCTGCCTAACAGAAATTACCTGATGACATTTAAGCAGGAAGGAGCATTTATCGATTTTTCAAAAATGCTTTACGATAAAGTAATTGATAACTCCGGACTTTCTTCACTGAACTGATAATGGAAGATTTAATAGCGTATAATGCTTTGGCAGATTATAAAAGCAGGCCGGGAAATACTTTAAAAACCAGTCACATAATTTCAGGTTTGAAAGCAAGAATATTACGGGCTAAATTTTCTCTACACTTGCTTAAGCTGGCCTCCAAAAATTATGGATGGAATCAATCAACTTTTAAAATGTTGAAAGAATTAATAAGAAGACGAAAAGCTATTCATGGTAATCTTCCGATAAGAAAATGGGCTTTTGCAAATTCAAAATATTTCTGGACATTATATAATCCGGGTTACAAATCACAGCAATTAGATGATGCAATGATTGAAGAAATGAGCCGGGTAATTCCTAATTCTTCACAACCACATCCACTGCGCTTTGTACATTTTGCCATAACCAAAAAATGTCCTTCCCGATGTGAGCATTGTTTTGAATGGGATAATATCAATAAGAAAGAAGTGCTGAGTTATGATGATTTGCGTAATGTGGTTTTAAGATTGAAAGAAACCGGAATTTCTCAGTTGCATTTAAGTGGCGGTGAGCCAATGCTTCGTGTAAATGAAATTGTAAAGTTATGTGAAGAGTTTAGGAATGATATGGAATTCTGGATAGTAACATCCGGGTTCAACCTTACTTTTGAAAATGCAGTTAAACTAAAGCAGGCCGGTGTAACAGGAGTAATTGTAAGTCTTGATCATTATGATGAAAACATGCACAACATTTTCAGGCAATCTGAAGATGCATTTAAAAATGCAGTTAATGCAGTAAAATTTTCTCGTGAAGTGGATATGGCAGTTGCAGTGTCATTATGTGCAACCAAAGCTTTTATCAGTAAAGAAAATCTTATGCATTATGCCGATTTTGTAAAATCGCTGGATATATCATTCATACAATTGCTCGAACCGAAAGCGGTAGGACATTATGCAGGAAAAGATGTAAAACTAAATACTGAGCAACAACAATTGCTTGAAGACTTTTTTCTTAAGATGAATTATAACAAGGCTTTTGGTCAATATCCTATTGTAGTTTATCATGGCTATTATCAGCGCAGGGTTGGTTGCTTTACTTCAGGTAATCGTGGATTGTATATTGATACCAATGCTGATGTATTGGCCTGCCCGTTTTGTCATATCTCCTCAGGTAATGCCTTAAAAGACTCACTGACCGATGTAATTATGCGTATGAGGAGTAAAGGTTGTGCAGATTATGGGATACCAAAAATTTAAAACCACTATAAATTACTATTCAAATGAAACCTATCAATTTTAAAATAACTTTTATTTTCATCCTGCTATGTATGAATGTAAAAGTGTTTGCACAATCAGGTGCTGTTTATTCATTTATTTTCAAGATTGATCCTGAGCTAACCAACTATATTAAGGTTGATGATCATTCGCGCAACTGGTTATCAGGTTATTCTGAAAGTGATGAAATGCCTGAACAAATTATTGATTCTATAAAACTGAAGGCGGAAGAAGCATTTACAAACAAACTTAAGATGCCTGTGAAAATGTGTTTTCATCAATATAAATCGGAAGTACACATATCCAGCGGAGGAATGAACGGGATTCTAGAAGGATTGCCGGAAAATACATTTAAAAGAGGCAAAGATGATTGCCCTCAAAATAGCCGCTACATTAGTTTAGACGTTATGATATACCCTTCTGGCGGCACTTCAATTAATATCGGAACAACTAAAACAAAATTAAAACCTAAGTTACAGATCTATGCCAAGGTTTTTGATGAAAATAAAAATGAGGTGTGGAAAAGAGACATTGCAATAAGAGATTTTGCAAAACTCCGTTCGGAAACCACCTATTATGGCAGTGTTGAAGTAACCAGATCAGAAGTATTAACCCCTTTTGATATTTATGCTATGTATTTGATGGGGCTCGATGCGCTGATGAAAGAGTAGCGTGAAGAATATTTAATCATGCTTCTTATTTAAAAGTAAATTATCCTTCGTCCATTCCAATTGCTTTACAAAAGGATTCTTGCGCACTTTACAATCTTTTACATTACATATAGAACAACTGTTAGGAATACAGGGATCCATATGAATAAAAAATTCAACACCAATATCAAACCGTTTATTCACTTCATCTTCCAAACGCTTTACTTCCTCATGCGCATCATGCAGGCTATCATACCAGGGAAGCGTAAGGTGAGCATCCACATGCAGTACATCACCATATTTTACCAAACGTAAATTATGTATGTCAATCCATTTATCAATTCGTGATTGATTGATGGCAACAATAATTTTATCAATGGTTTCAAAATCGGCCTCGTCCATTAAGCCGGCCATAGATTTACGTAACAACTTATAGCCGATAAAAACTATATACAATCCAAAAATGATGGTGAGTAAACTATCTAACCAGTAAATTTTAGTGAAGTAAATAATCAGCAATCCAATAACAATAGCAACGCTTGTAATTGCATCGCTGATCAGGTGGTGACCATCCGCTTCAAGTGTAAGCGAAAAAAGTTTTTTCCCTTTTCTTACCAGGAAATATCCCATAAGATAATTAACAAATCCAGCTCCTGCAGAAATTGCAATACCCATTCCAAGTGATTCAATTTCGTGAGGTTCTACTAAAGAATGAACCGCTTTGTAAATCATACTGATGGCCGCAAACATGATTAAACCACCTTCAAAGCCTGCAGCAAAAAATTCAATTTTCCCGTGCCCATAAGGGTGATTGGCATCGCTTGGGCGCGATGCATAATACACGCTAACAAGCGCAAATGCAGAAGCCATAATGTTTACAAGCGATTCCAAAGCATCACCAAGTATGGCATTGGAATGTGTAAACAGGTAAACATAAAACTTTAATGCCCCCAGCACTAAACCAATTACCAGCACTACACCCATGTAAGTGATCTTTTGCTTTGCGCCAGCCTGCACCGTTTGTGTTTTCATAACTTAAATTGTGATTGCAAATAAGCATAAAGTACTTCATTAAAAATAGCTCCTGGGGCTTAACTTTTCCTTTCTTATATATTTGCGCCCTCTTTTACATTTCACTTTATGACAAAAAAAGTTCGGGTTCGCTTTGCACCCAGTCCTACAGGTCCGTTGCATATTGGTGGTGTTCGCACAGCACTGTACAGTTACCTGTATGCGAAAAAAAACAATGGCGATTTTTTATTGCGAATAGAAGATACTGACCAGAACCGCTTTGTGCCCGGTGCAGAAGAATATATTATTGAAGCATTAAAATGGTGCGGCATCCAGCCTAATGAAGGGGTTGGTTTCGGTAACGGACCATATGCTCCCTATCATCAGAGTAAGCGCAAAGAACTGTATCGCGAATATGCGGAACGCCTGGTTGAAACCGGAAATGCCTATTATGCTTTCGATAAAGCTAATGAAATGGATTTGGCACGTCAGCAGGCTGAAAAACAAAAGTTGAATTTTTCATATGATTCGAAGGTCAGGATGACTATGAAAAATTCTTTATCCCTGCCTGCTGAGGAGGTAAAACAAATGCTGGCCGACAACCTTCCGCATGTAATCCGGCTTAAAGTACCAGCGGGTGAAACTATTTCATTTACTGATTTGATAAGGGGGGAAGTAACATTTCATTCCGATACTGTTGATGATAAAGTACTGCTTAAAAGTGATGGTATGCCAACCTATCATCTTGCGCATATTGTAGATGATTACCTTATGAAAATAACCCATGCTATACGTGGCGAAGAATGGTTACCAAGTGCGCCTGCACATATTTTAATCTATAAATATCTCGGATGGGAAACTGAAATGCCGCAATATGCTCATTTACCGTTGCTGCTTAAACCTGATGGTAATGGAAAATTAAGTAAGCGCGATGGCGACCGTCTGGGATTCCCTGTTTTTCCGCTTAACTGGACTGACCCTGTTACAGGCGAAGTTTCTTCCGGTTATCGTGAACGCGGATATTATCCCGAAGCTTTTATCAATATGCTTGCGCTGCTTGGCTGGAATCCGGGAACAGAACAGGAAATTTTTTCATTGGATGAATTATCCAAAGCATTTTCATTTGAACATATTCATAAAGCAGGTGCAAGGTTCGATCCTGAAAAAGCTAAGTGGTTTAATGAACAATACCTGCGTGCAAAGCCCGACCATGAAATTGCAAGTCGCATAAAGTCACTCATTCAAAAACACTTTAATCTTGATGGAAGTGATGACCGCCTGAAAGAAAAATTCCTTATGAAATTTGTGCAGCTTCTTAAACCACGCGTGCAATTTGAATACGAAATGCCTGAAAAAGGCAGCTATCTGTTTATTGCACCAGTTACCTATGATGAAAATGTTATTGCAAAAAAGTGGAGACCGGAATTGAGCACATTCTTTGAATCTCTGCTCAATAATTTTTCTGTAGCTGATGAATTTACTACTGCAAAACTTGATGAAATTTTTAAAGCAACTGCAGCATCGCATCAGCTTAAACCGGGTGATGTTTTGCAATTATTCCGCGTAATGCTTAGCGGTCAGGCTGCAGGTGTTGATTTGTTTGGCATGGCTGAATTGCTTGGTAAAAATGAAGTTGCCGGGCGAATTGATCATGCTTTAAAATTTATAAGTGCCAGGTCTTGAACTGATCATTTATTTGCGATCACTTATTTGTTGAAGTCTAAAATTGAACAGGCAAAGCTAAAACCATATCATAGCTACACTGCCACATAATGCTTTTAGCAACATCATACCATCAATCATTACCAGGTAGTACATTATTCCCCTGCGTTTATGCATGCCATAAGCCAGGGCTATCATGGAAATAAAAGGAATCGTATTAATCATAATTTTCATTGCTGAAAATTGATGAGTAAAGCCATAGGCTAAAAAACATCCCCATCCAACAAAACTTAGCGGCAACAGGATGTAGAAAATAGTAACACGTAATCCATTCTTAACCACGAAGGTTTTAATCTTGAGATTCGAATCAGCAGCATAATCTTTAATATCAAACATTATACTGAGCACAGATATAAACATCAGATTCTTTACAAAAAGCACAATATTTATAAACGAAACTTCAGTAGGCCGATGATGAATTATGTCATAAAAAACCAGGGGATATACATTTACTATTCCTGCCCACGTGAATCCAATCACAAACGGCTTCATCCATCCAATTTCGCGCAGGCTCATTTGCCCGATAATTTTTTGCCCGACACCATAGTAAAATAATCCCGAAACAGGGAACACCAGGATTAAAAACCATTGCAGTTGGCTAAGCCCAGGCAAATTTTCTGAGTAAGAATAAAGAACATAAATGCTAATTAATACAAGTATGGCCAACATTAAATATTGACTATACAATACAAATTGATTATTTTTTAAATACCAATTTGTTCGTTGGTTCTGTCCAAGCACATCCTTGTCATTTATATAGGCCTGGGTGTAGTACCATACCGTACCACAAAAAATCGCGATGTAAAAATAGTATGGGTTTAACGGGTAGCGCTGCTGCAATGTAGCTTCTAGGGCCAATGCCGTGGCACAGCAACCGTAAAAGTAGTTGCCGAAAAAAAATGATTTTATTACGTTTTTAAATTCCAATGAAGCCTTGTAGCTAAATATGAGGTGAAAATACTGCGAAAAAACAACCTTCCTCCACCTCAAATTATTAAACTACTCTTATTCAAAACAGATTTTTTCACTTTCCTGTAATTCAGCCATTATGACTTGGCAGAAAATAAAATATCTGTTAAGCCACAGCGGATTTATTATAACCAGTAAAGCATTTTGTAATATTGCCCATTAAAACGCATTTGGGGTATTATTGATAATTCAAAATTACCCAACTATTGCTTTACATTTAATCATGACAACAGATACCTATTTAAATTTTCTCGAAGAAATTATCACTGAAGATATTGCTAATGGCAAACATAGTGGACGCGTGCTAACGCGTTTTCCGCCTGAACCTAACGGATACTTACATATTGGCCATTCAAAAAGTATTACCCTTAATTTCGGACTTGCAAAAAAATTCGGAGGTAAAACCAACCTGCGATTTGATGATACCAATCCTGAAAAGGAAGAAACAGAATATGTTGATAGCATAAAGGAAGATATACGATGGCTGGGATATGAATGGGCTAATGAATTTTATGCAAGCGATTATTTTGAGCAATTGTATGAGTTTGCTGTTAAACTGATTAAAAAAGGATTGGCTTATGTAGAAGATTCCACAGCCGAAGAAATTGCTGCTCAAAAGGGAACCCCAACTGAGCCGGGAACTAATTCACCGTTTCGCAGCCGCAGTGTAGATGAAAATCTTGATTTATTTGCCCGCATGCGTAATGGGGAATTTAAAGAAGGCGAAAAAGTGTTGCGTGCTAAAATTGATATGGCATCGCCCAACATGCACTTGCGTGATCCACTGATGTATAGAATAAAACATGCGCATCATCACCGCACAGGCGACAAGTGGTGCATTTATCCAATGTATGATTTTGCACATGGACAAAGCGATTCGATTGAAAACATTACTCATTCAATATGCACGCTCGAGTTTGAAGTGCATCGTCCGTTGTACGATTGGTTTATTGAAAAACTCGAAATATTTCCATCACATCAGTATGAGTTTGCACGACTCAATTTGAATTATACTGTGATGAGTAAGCGGAAGTTGCTCCAATTAGTTAACGAAAAACACGTTGCAGGTTGGGATGATCCGCGCATGCCTACCATTAGCGGCTTGCGAAGGCGGGGTTATACGCCTGAAAGCATTCATGAATTTTGCGATCGTGTGGGTGTGGCACGAAGAGAAAATGTGATTGATGTAGGCTTACTTGAATTTTGCATCCGCGAAGATTTGAATAAAAATGCAACACGCAGAATGGTGGTTTTAAACCCGGTTAAGCTTATTATTGATAATTACGAAGAAGGAAAAATTGAAATGCTTCCCGGTGAAAATAATCCTGAGATGGAAGATGGTGGCGGTACGCGCGATATTCCTTTCAGCCGCGAATTGTGGATAGAGCGCGATGACTTTATGGAAAATCCACCTAAAAAATTTTTCCGGCTTGGGCCAGGTTTAACCGTTCGATTGAAAAGTGCATACATAATAAAGTGCGAATCATTCATCAAAGATGAAAAAGGAAACGTTACTGAAATTCATTGTACCTATTATCCTGAAAGTAAAAGCGGGCACGATACCAGTGGCATTAATGTAAAAGGAACCATGCATTTTGTTTGTGCACAACATGCAGTGCCTGTCCGTGTTAATCTTTACGACCGTTTATTCAAAGTTGAAAATCCACAGGCTGAAGAAGGTGATTTTAAATCCTACATCAATCCTGATAGTTTAAAGGTGATTGAAAATGCATATGCTGAACCGGATTTAAAAAATGCAAATCCCGGAGATAAATTTCAGTTTATACGTTTAGGATATTTCTGTACCGATAAAGATTCAACTGCCGATAAATTAATTTTTAACCGCACGGTTACTTTGAAAGATTCATGGAGTAAGGAGCAGAAGAAAGGTTGAAAAAAAATTCGAAAATTGAATCATTCTGGAATAGGTGAAAAAGTGTTTTCTTTGTGTAAAGAATAATTAAAATGAAAGTTCAGGTAATAAACGACAGCAACGGAAAACCTTCAGGGGTTTACATCCCTATTAATGATTGGGAAATATTAAAAAAACAAAATAAGAAATTGCAACAATTAGAAGATGATGAACCATCCCGCGAACAAATTCTATATGAACTAAAAGAAGCAATAACAGAACTAAGAAAAATTGAGCAGGGGAAATCAAAATCGCGTCCTGCAAAAGAACTGCTTGATGAATTATAATGTTGAAACAATTTGGCTTTTTGATAAGCAGGTAAAACGCTTGACGAAAAAGTATCCTTCGTTAAAGAAAGAGTTGGCAAAACTTATTAATTCTCTCTCGTCAAAACCTGAACAAGGAAAATCTTTAGGAAATAATTTTTTCAAAATCAGACTTGCCATTGCTTCTAAAGGAAAAGGCAAATCAGGTGGCGGACGAATTATAACCTATTTAAAAATAAGCCAAACCAAAGTTTACCTAACTTATATATATGACAAATCAGAAAAGGGCAATATTCTTGACAAAGATTTAGATATGATTTTTAAAATTTTAAATGAATAATGCTTCTGAAAATACAAAACATCTAGAATATTACAGTTATCACGGATGCCTGAAAGAAGAATGCTTTAATGATGTTATTTTTGACTTGGCGATAACCTCTCTCACGTTTGGAAAGTTGGAAATGCCATTCACTCAAAGGGATTAGTTGTATCGAACATTAAGACACGCACCTTACTGAATTGCATAAATAGCAATTGAGATTATATTATTTTTGAAATCCAAAAGAACTAAAGAATGAAAAGATTCATCTTCTTGACTATTCTTATCAATATAATTTGTCAGACTATATATAGTCAAACACCAAGCTGGCTGTGGGCAAAAGGTTCCGGAATCCCTGAACCCAACAAGATAACTTCTATTGCAGTTGATGATAATGGAAACTCATTTGTTACCGGTGAATTTCAAGGAAATGATATAAGTTTTGACACCATTCAATTATCAAATTCAAGCATTGATTCTTATGACACTGATATTTTTACTGTTATGTATAATACATCAGGGAATGTTGTTTGGGCTCAACAAACAGGAGGTTTATACGATGATTTTTCAGGTGGAATTGCAATTGATGCGAGTACTAATTGCTATTCTGCAGGAATAATAAATTCTACTTTCTCAGCAGGTTCAGTTTTTGTCACAAAATATGATATCAATGGCAACATACTTTGGAATAAGTATTCCGGTATTTGCAAGGCGCAGTGTAAAAGTCTTGCAGTTGACAAGTATGGCGATTTATATATTGTGGGATTTTTCACAGACGACTCGATTTCATTTGGAACTACGACCTTATCAAACACCTCATTTAATAATCACTCTGAAATTTTTATTGCAAAATATGATTCATCAGGAAACTTTCTGTGGGCTAAGAGCTTGCAAGGAAATGACTCTGACCAAGCCTGGGACATATCAACAGACTATGCCGGAAATTTTGGAATCACCGGCTATTTCACAAGCGACTCAATAACACTTGGAAATAGTACAATATACAAATCAGGCAATGACTATGATTTTTTTATTGCAAAATTTGACAGTTCCGGAAATGTAATTTGGGCAAAGGTTTGCGGAGGTAACGGGGATGATAAAAGTTATGGCATTGCATCTGACCAAAATGGAAATACTTTTATTACCGGATATTTTTCGAGTGATTCAATAAGTTTCGACACCGTTACACTAATTAATCCAGATACAAATCCAATGTTTGTTCATTCAGTAATTTTTATCGCCAAATACAATACGAATGGAAATTTACAATGGGTCAAAACTTCTGAAGGACAGGGAGATGGCTGGGGGTATGGAATTACAATTGATAAACATTTTAATGTTTATGTGACAGGTTTTTATGGTGATACCATTTCATTTGGAAATAACATTCTTACCTCAATCAACTATGCTACTACAAATATATTTGTTGCTAAATTTGATTCTTCAGCTAATTCTGTTTGGGCTGTCAGTGTTGGTGAAACCTTCGGAGGATATAGCCTTATTGGGGTTGACAGCAACAGCAATTCTTATGTTGCAGGCTGTTATGGTGGCGATACTATTTCTTTTGGGAATTATACACTAACCAATACTAGTGACTGGCACATGTTTTTTGCCAAGTTAAGTGCTGGTATTCCGGTTAGCATTTCCGGGAATACTGTTTTCAAAATTCCATTAATAACTTATCCGAATCCAAGCAATGGTGAAATTAATATTGCCAGCAAGGAAATCATTGATATGATTGAAATTACCAACTTCATGGGTGAAGTTATTTACTATGATTATCCGAAAGTAAAAAGCTTTTCAATACACCTGTTTGATCCAGGGTTTTATTTTGTTACTGTGCAAACTAAATATCAAAGAATAACTAAAAAATTGGTTATTAAGAATTAAAAGTCATTTTGTAAAAATGGTAAAACGGAAAACCTGTTCAATAATTAAGAATCCGAATTTGAATAAAACATGCAACTAAAAATTGAAAACATAGAATGTTACAGTTACCATGGCTGTTTGAAAGAAGAAACAATAATAGGTGGTAAGTTTTCGGTGGATGTAATTATTGATTACGATTTTTCGAAAGCAATTACCTCAGACGAATTAAAAGATACGATTGACTATTGTGTGATTCATGATATTGTGAGAAGTGAAATGATTATTCCATCTAAGCTGATTGAACATGTTGCAGGTCGTATCAAAGCAAAAATTGCTGAGCATTATTCTTCAATCCAAAATACAAAAGTGATTGTTACAAAATTCAATCCGCCTGTTAATGGGTTTATTGAAAAAGTTACTGTCGAGGTTTAACAAACTCATTTTTGCTGCTTAATTTTTCGTAAACTGTAATCTGTAAACAATTATTTTCACTTGCATTCGACAACTTAGCTACATGTTATTGAACTCAACACTATGACCAAACAATTCGGAGGCCGCGTTACAAAAGCTTTGCAGCAGCACTATGAGCAATCATCCAACTGGCGCGATGGACGGTTTCAAAATATCGAAGAAACCACCATGAACATCAGCATTCTTACACTGCCTAAAATTCTTTACAGGCAATTTTGTCAAACCGAAGGGCGCACTCCTAAAAAAGCAATTCCATTTCATCATTTGAATAAACATGATTTGCAGTCATCAAGGCCGGGAATTAAAATGGCCTGGTACGGGCATTCTGCTATATTGCTGCACATCAATAATTACACTATTTTAATTGACCCGATGTTTGGGCCCAATGCAGCGCCATCAGCTCCATTTTCTATTAAACGGTTTTCTAACGGACTCCTTACTGTTCTTGACCACATACCGCAGATTGACCTTGTGCTGTTATCGCATGATCATTATGATCATCTTGATCTGGCAAGCATTAATGTGATCAAACAAAAGGCGAAAACCTTTTTCACTGCATTGGGTGTAAAGCGTCATTTGGTTAGCTGGGGAATTGAAGCTGCTAAAATAAAAGAGTTCGACTGGTGGCAGCAGGACATGTTTAACGACATTAAAATTACATTCACACCTACGCGGCATTTTTCAGGAAGAGGCTTAAGTGATCGTGCCAAATCAATCTGGGGTGGTTGGGCAATACATACCACAGAAGGCAACTACTGGTTCAGTGGCGACAGTGGTTATGGAAATCACTTTAAGGAAATAGGGAAACGCCTCGGCCCTTTTGATTTTGCATGGATGGAATGCGGGCAATACAATGAGCACTGGCACCAGATACACATGTTCCCTGAAGAAAGCATACAGGCTGCGTTAGACGCAAAAGTAAAATGCGCCATGCCGGTGCACTGGGCGGGTTTTGCATTAGCACAGCATCAGTGGGTTGAACCTGTTAATCGTTTTTTAAATGAAGCCGGATTGAAAAAACTTCCGGTAACTGTTCCTGAGTTAGGACAGTTGTTCAACCCGGGCGAAATGTTTTTGAAATCATGGTGGCATCAGTATGATTAATTACTTTTCACTTTTCAATTGTAACTAATGAAAGAACTTATTGTTATCGGTTCAGGAAGTTTTATCGGAGGCACACTGCGCTACCTGTTGTCAAAATGGGTGCAGGGGAATTTTTTATCAGCATTCCCTTTTGGAACATTTACAGTAAATGTTACAGGATGTTTTATAATTGGTCTGATCTCAGCTTTAAGCAGCCGTGGCGAGTTATCTCAACAATGGCAACTGTTTCTTGCTACGGGCATCTGTGGTGGATTTACCACCTTTTCAGCCTTTTCGAATGAAACACTGGCCTTGTTTCGCGAAGGACATTTTTATTATGCAGGAATTTACATTGCCGCAAGTGTGCTAATGGGTATAGCAGCTACTTTTGCAGGCATTAGTGCCGTACGGTTGATTTCCTGAGAATCCGGTAGTATCTGCTAAAGCAGATTGCTCAATTTACCTTCCTGCCACCCTTCATCAGCGCTTCCGAAATTTTTTTCATTTCCTTGTGAAGGTTTGAAACACTGGCAGATAAATTGTCCTGGGTAAGTTCGGGTTCGGGGAGTTCGTTGCTGATGTAATTGATAAACTTCCAGATTTCTTTTACCTCGCTGATATTAATTTCATAAGGCTCATACATTGGGTTGAGTGATTTAAGCAGCAGCTTTTTTCCGTTTCTCATCTGGTTGAATAGTACCTTAAAAACAATGCCGTCATCTTTGGTAAGAACTATATATGCGTTGCCATCTTTCACATCATTCCAGTTTTCTACATACTCAGCAGTTACATAGGCTTTGTCAGGTATAGGCAACATGGAATCGCCACTTATCTGAAAGGTGCGATACTTTCTTTCTGCAGATAAAAAAGGTAATTGAAAAGTAGGCAACGTACGTATAAACTCAGGGTCGTTATAGCCAGCCGTATACCCTGCTTTAGCTTTTACTGACACCATTTCAATATTATCACGGTTACGCCTGTCTACTGTAGTTGCCAGTATGCGCAGTTTGGTTCCTTTTATAAAATCATCATGACCGAGCTCGAGTTCTCGCATCTTGCTTTCTGATAATTTGGTTAAATCAACTCGCACCAGCGTGTCAATTGAAATTTTAAAATAATCGCTGAAAGCGATAAGCGCTTCCAACGTAGGGTTAGTAACCAGACCGTTCTCATAGCTGTTCAAGGTAGAGCGGCTAAAGCCCAGTTCGCTGGCAATAATGTCCTGTGTGCGCTTTTTGCGCGAGCGCAGCAGCCTTATATTTTGCGAGAAGTACATGTTGTTGCTGAATTTAAAATGGAATCAATAAACCAATGATTGTAATGCAATCATACAAAAGATTGTAAAAATATCAAAAAAAATTTTATTATTTTTTAAATATTGTTTACATTACAACCTATAAATTGTTTGCAATACAAACATTAAATGAGCAGTAAAAAAGTCAAAAACGATGGTAATAACATCACTGCCCCCGGGCTTCAGGGCCGCGGTGCGCAGCTTAACACCCCCAACCGTTTTCTTAAGCATACCCTTGTAGCCGAGCATATTGAAGGGTTGGATGAGCCGCTCATCACCGATGAAAAAACGCAGGTGTTTATTGAACATCCCAAAACGGTGGTGAACAAAATGACCAGTCCCGACATCAATATGTTCAACACCATTAATCCTTACCAGGGCTGCGAGCACGGATGCATTTATTGTTATGCGCGCAATGCACATAATTATTATGGCTTTAGTGCAGGACTGGATTTTGAACGGAAAATTGTAGTGAAGCCCGATGCTGCAAAATTGCTGCGTAAGCATTTCGAAAATAAAAACTACAAGTGTGAGCCGATAACCTTATCAGGTAATACGGATTGCTATCAGCCATTGGAGCGGAAATACAAAATCACCCGCTCTTTATTAGAGGTAATGTTAGAATATAAAAATCCTGTGGGGATGATTACCAAAAACAGTTTGATGCTCCGGGATTTAGATGTGTTGAGTGAACTTGCAAAACATAACCTGGTTCATATAATGGTGTCGGTAACATCATTGCGCGAAGAATTGCGCCTGATGATGGAGCCACGCACCGCAACTGCAAAAAAACGTTTGCAGCTGATAGAAGAACTTTCTAAAAATAATGTTCCGGTGGGTGTGATGACAGCACCCATCATTCCGGGATTGAACAGCGATGAAATTCCCGAACTGATAAAAGCCGCTGCAGATGCAGGCGCACGAACTGCAGGTTATACTATTGTAAGACTGAACGGAGAGATTAAAAATATTTTCCACGACTGGCTGTATAAAACGCTCCCCGATGCTGCCGATAAAATATGGAATCATATTAAAGAATGTCATAACGGGCAGGTGAATGATTCGCGGTGGGGCAAGCGCATGAGTGGTGACGGAAAAATGGCTGAAAGCATTAAGCAATTATTTATGATGGCAAAAAAGAAATACATGAGCGGGCGTGTAATGCCTGCTTATGATATGACATTATTTAAAAGACCGGTACGCGAAGGGATGCAGATGGAATTGTTTTAAATAAAACTGTCATTGCGAGGGAAGCTAAGCAATCTGGTTTATGGTGTAATGTCATTGCGAGCGTAGCGAAGCAATCTGCCCAAGGGGTACACAGATTGCTTCGAAAGTTGCGCAATCTCGCAATGACATTTACACGCAATGATATCAGGAAGCAACTTCACTATACAAATCCTTCCATGTTGGATTGATTGAATTAATAAGTTCTTCCTTCTTCTTACGTGAGCCTGCTTTGATTTGCTTCTCGCGTGCAATTGCGTCATTGATATATTGAAAGTGTTCATAATAAACAAGTTCGTCAATATTGTATTTTGAAGTAAATCCTTTATAAATTTTGTTTTTATGCTCGTAAATTCTTCTTGCCAAATCATTAGTTACACCTGTATATAGAACAGTATGATTTTTATTAGTGGTAATATAAACATAGAAATTGTAATCGCGCATGATTGAAGGATTTGAAATAAAAATAGAAAAATAATAAACGGTTGCGATGGAGGGATTGCTTCGTTCCTCGCAATGACATTCTAATGATATGATTTTTCTCAATAGCTCAACATCAAACAGTATTGTACACATGGACCTGGATTCATTCTTTGTTTCTGTGTCATGTCTTATGAATCCTGCCTTGAAGGGCAAGCCGGTAATTGTTGGCGGTAACAGTGAACGCGGTGTAGTGGCTTCCTGCAGTTATGAAGCGCGCAAGTTTGGAATTCATTCTGCTATGCCAACTAAACTGGTGAAGCGTTTGTGTCCTGAAGCCATTTTTATACGTGGCGATTATGACAAGTACAGCGAGTACAGCGATATTGTTACACAGATCATCAAAGAAAGTGTGCCGCTTTATGAGAAATCATCCATTGATGAATTTTACATTGACCTTACGGGTATGGATCAGTTTTTCGGATGTTATAAATGGGCAACAGAACTGCGCCAGAAAATTATTCGCGAAACAGGTTTGCCTATTTCATTCGGATTATCAAAAAATAAAACGGTAAGTAAAGTAGCTACAGGCGAAGCCAAACCAAACAACCAGATGAAAGTGGATTTCGGAACAGAGAAAGATTTTCTGGCACCCATGCCTGTAAGCAAAATTCCGATGGTGGGCGAAAAAACTACTGCCCTGCTGCGCAGCATGGGTGTGGAAAAAGTACACACTATACAGGAAATGCCCATGGAACTGATGCATAATGTGCTGGGCGAAAACGGCATAGTGATTTGGAAAAAAGCAAACGGTATTGACAACTCGCCCGTTGAACCTTACAACGAACGTAAAAGTATTTCTACAGAAGAAACGTTTGAAAATGATACGATAGATGTTGCCATGCTGAAATCAATTCTTGTAAAGATGACGGAGAAGGTGGCTTTTCAGTTGCGCAGCGAAAATAAACTTACGGCATGCGTTACCGTAAAAGTTCGTTATGCAAATTTTGACACGCATACCATTCAATCGCGCATACCCTATACTTCGGGCGACCATATTCTTATTAAAAAAGTGAAAGAGCTTTTTGATAAACTGTACAACAGGCGTTTGCTGGTTAGGCTCATCGGTGTAAAGGTAAGTCACCTGGTAGGCGGTGCTTACCAGATCAATTTATTTGAAGACAGCGAGCAAATTATCAACCTGTACCAGACCATGGACCGCCTGCGCAGGGTATATGGAGCGCATGCTGTTGAACGTGCTGTAGCTACATCAAAAGATTTGAGAACATTCAATCCTTTTAACGGGGTTACAACTATGAATACGGATGATGCCCCAAAAGATGTGGAGTCGAAAGAATATTTACTGATGCTCAATCCGCCACAGCGCACCAGGAAAGAAGTAAATGCTATCAGGGAAAATTTTTACAAACAGCACGAACATGCACAGGGAAAAAAACCGCAAACACATATCACACTTGTTCATTTCCGTTTAAATCCTAACCAGGAAGAAAAGTTAATAAATGATATAGAAGAAGTAAGTGCCTTGCAATCGCCTGTTGAAGTGCGGCTGAAAAATTTTAAAAATTTCGGCACGCACACCATTTATATAGATGTAGTGAATGGCAGCGCAATAACCGACCTGGTTAAATCGCTTCATGCAAAATTAAACCTGCATCGCAGCCAGGCCTTCTTTGCCTACAAGCCACATATAACCCTTGTTGATGGACTTACATCAGAAAAATTTCAAAAAGTATTTTCTGAATACATGCGCAGGGAGTTCAGTGGTTCATTTATTGCAGACAGCATGGTGCTGATGCGCAGAAATTCACCGTATGAAAACTACCTTATTATAAAAGAGTTTGATTTTAACTGTGTAAACACAGTTGATGTAATGACATAAAAAGTGCCGGTAAAAATTTAATTTTAGTTCTGAGTTTTAAAAAAATCATATCATGTGCTACAACGTTGCTTACATTGAAAAAAGGGGAGAAAGAGTTGCCAGGCATTATGGCGCCACCTTTCAAACCGAAATTGAATTTGATGAAAAATATCATGTGAGCGGATTTTCACATCCCGATTTATTTGTAATTACATGCCAGCAACCGCAGTACATTCAGCCCTACCGCTGGGGACTTATTCCTAAGTGGGTTAAGGATGAACAACAGGCTAATGAACTGTCTATGCAAACATTGAATGCAAAAGCCGAAACTGTTTTTGAAAAACCCTCATTCCGAAATTCAATTGCCGGTAAAAGATGTATTGTTATAGTAAATGGCTTTTATGAGTGGCGCACTGCAGGCAAGAAAAAATATCCTTACTACATTCATTTAAAAGCGCAGGATTTTTTTTCGCTTGGAGGAATCTATGAAAACTGGGTAAACAAATCTACCGGTGAAATAATGAACACATTTTCAATCATCACTGTAGAAGCTAATCCCTTGATGCAAAAAATTCATAATTCAAAAAAAAGGATGCCTCTTATCATTCCTGTTGAAAAAGAAAAGGAATGGATAAAAAGCGATTTATCTAAAACAGGAATTCAATCGCTTATGCAACCCTTTGATGAAAATAAAATGGAAGCATACACCATTTCCAAACTTATTACCGATCGTACACAGCATAATAATGTGCCTGAAGTGATGCACCGTTTTGAATACCCGGAACTGGAGTTGCTTGAGTAAAAATAAAAGAGTTGTTAAATAATTCGTTCTTTGAAATCAGGATTTATTTTCTGAATAAATCGAGATATTCCTCAAACATAAAAATGCGGTTGCGTTTATAACCCGTTTGCTCTTTGAGTATTTTAAGTTTTACGAAATTCTCAATCAGGCGATGTGCAGTAGTAATATTTACATTAAGCGCCTGAGCAACTTCAGCATTATCTACAATAGGTTTGCTATATAAATAATTGAGCAACTTTTTTCCTGTTGGAATTTGTTTGCCCAGGTGAACAATTTTTTGTTCTTCCACTTTTTCACGCAGTTTAATTATGCGGTGAAATGTTTCAATGGAATTTTTGGCAGTCTCTAAAACTCCCACCATGAAAAAAGTAAGCCATTGTGTGAGATCATTTTTTGTACGCACGATGGTGAGGTTATCGTAATACAGTGTTCGGTTACGTTCAAAGAAATCAGAAAGATAAAGTGCAGGCTTCGTAAGAATATTGTTGCTAACAAGGTAAAGCGTTATAAGCAATCTGCCCAAACGGCCATTACCATCAAGGAACGGGTGAATGGTTTCAAATTGATAATGAGCAATACCAACACGAATAAGATGCGGAATTTGCAACTCATCATTATTAAGAAATTTTTCCAGGTCACTCATCAATTCAGGAACATCATTATGATGCGGAGGTATATATGCAGCGTCTTTCAATGAAGCTCCCCCAATCCAGTTTTGAGAAGTGCGAAACTCCCCCGGCATTTTATGTTTGCCCCTCACATCGTGCAGTAAACGCTTATGAGTTTGCCGCAATAAGCGATTACTTATTGGAAGTTTTTGCAATTGTTTAATAGAATAATTTATAGCCTCAATATAATTATGAACCTCCTGCCAGTCATCACGCTTTTCTGGATTAATGTATTCGGAATTTTGCAATGCTTCCTCCATTGTTGTTTGCGTCCCTTCAATACGGCTGCTTTGAGTTGCCTCTTTTGTAATGTGCATCCTGATAAAAAAATCAATATCAGGAATGAGTGATGAAAATGCATTCAACTCGCCAAGTTTCAAATTGGCTTCGCTTAACAGGTGATTTAGTTTGGCATCACTCACCAACCATAAATGATTTATTGCTGTCGGAGAAAAGCTGATATAACCATATTGTTTACTATTAGTTCCGGCTTTAAATTTACTGATGTCCATTGCTTTAATACCCTCCATGAACTGCAAATATAGAAATTTATATTTGCAGATAACTTGTTTTCTGCAAATATGGAAATTTATAGTTGCAGATAAGATTCTAAAAAAAAACATGAAATATTACCCGTGTATATTAATTGTCATAGTTATTTTAGTTTAAAATACGGGACCATGAGTCCTGAGCAGCTGCTTGCAGAAGCAAAGCTGAAGGGCATTTCATGCCTTGC
>JBGARN010000045.1:0-28720 GCA_044230205.1 Bacteroidia bacterium | reverse complement strand
ATCACCCTGGGGGCCTAATAATACAGCACCTACGTTATCTTCTTCAAGGTTCAAAACGATGCCTTTTACACCATTTTGAAATTCAATCAATTCACCTGACTGAACTTTATCCAAACCATAAATACGTGCAATACCATCACCTACTTGCAATACGGTACCTACTTCTTCAAGTTCGGCTGCTGTTTTAAAGCTCGAAAGCTGTTCCCTCAAAATTGCAGATATTTCTGCGGGTTTAATTTCTGCCATTGTTCTTTACTATTTTAGTTTTTCCTGCCTTTTTAATTTGCAGGTGTATGATGAGTTTTAATTTTCTTCTTCTATTTTCTTATGCCGAAGCCTTTGCCAGGTAACGGTTTCCTTTAAATTCACGACCCAGGTGCTTTAACTTGGTACGTATGCTGGTGTCAGTTTCCTTATCACCTACTCTAAGTATAAATCCACCGATAATATCAGCATTTACTGTTTCTCTCAACTGAACCTCTTTACCGGTTTGAGCATTTACAATCGATTTGATTTTATTTCGCAATTCATCATCAAGAGGAACTGCTATAGTTACATCAGCTACTACAATATTTTTATCTGCCAGGTAAAGTTCAGTATAGGCTTCAGCAATTTCAGTAAGGTAAATCTCGCGTCCCTTCTCGGTAAGCATTTCCATAAACTGAAGTGTAAGTGGGGTTACATTACCAGTAAATACCGCCCTTAACACCACAATTTTTTTAGCTGTTTTTACAACCGGGCTAAAAAACATACGGGCCAGCTCACGGCTATCGCGTGCTATATTTCTTACAGTTTGAAAATCGTTGAATACATCGTTATGCACGTCACGCTCTTTGGCCAGATCGAACCAAGCCTTTGCGTATCGTTTAGCAACTTTTGATTGTGCCATTTTTCTTTCCCTACCCGGTTATAATGCTGTTAATTAGTTAAGTTTAATTTCTTTAAGCATATCGTTAACCAATGCTTTCTGCTTATCCTGTGAAGCAAGTTCCTGCTTAAGAATTTTTTCAGCAATCTGAACTGATAATGCAGCTACCTGATCTTTAATTTCATTAATAGCAGCATTCTTTTCAGTGTTTATTGATTCACGGGCTTGTTTCATTAAGCGTTCAGCTTCCTGCTGCGCTTTAGTTTTAGCTTCATTAATCATGGCATCCTTCGTTTCGCGTGCTTCTTTTAAAAGCTGATCGCGCTGATTACGTGCCTCAGCCAGGATTTTTTCATTGTCTGACTTTAAAGCCATCATTTCTTCCTTGGCTCTTTTTGCCGAATCAAGGGCATCTGTAATAGATTGCTCCCGTTCGTTTAAGGATTTTAAAATGGCAGGCCATGCAAATTTTTTAAGCAGGAAAAACATGATGCCAAACCAAACCAGCATCCAGAATATTAGGCCGTATGAGGGTGTAAGTAGTTCCATTGTTTGATATTATGAATTTGGAATTCTGATTTATTTCTGTGGAGTGTTTTTAGCAATCACCCAACATTTAATGTTTTGTTTTTTTGAGAAAATCTGCCTTGCAACCAAGCGTTGCAAAACAGATTTTAATCCCCTGGCAATGCCGTTATTACTTAAGAATAACAAGCAGTCCGATTACCATTGCGAAGAAGGCAGCTCCTTCAACCAACGCAGCGGTAAGGATCATGTTTGCACGGATATCGTTGATAGCTTCAGGCTGACGAGCAATTGACTCAAGAGCTGAACCACCGATGCGACCGATACCTATACCTGCTCCAACAGCAGCTAAACCGGCACCCATTGCAGCTAATCCATAACCAATTCCGAGATTCGGAATTTCCTGTAATAAGATTGATGATAACATAATTGTGAAATATTAAAATGTTTAAAACTGTTACTTAATTAATGTGCGGCTTCATGTTCATGGCTGTGTTCAGCTAATGCATCGCCAAAATACATGGCGCTTAATAAGGTAAATACATAAGCCTGAATGAAGGTTACCAGTAATTCGATAGCTCCCATAAAAATGGTGAAAGCCAGCGAGAAAACGCCTACTCCTGCGCCAGCACCTGCACTGGTTTCGGCAAATATGAATATGAGTGAGAAGAAGGAAAGTATAATGATATGACCTGCTGTGATGTTTGCAAAAAGTCGTATCATCAATACAAACGGGCGGATAAGCACCCCTAAAATTTCAACCGGTGTAAGGATAAGCAATACCCATTTTGGTACACCCGGCATTGCCAGGATATGCATCCAGTAATCTTTGGTTCCGTTAATGGTGGTTATAATAAACACAATAACAGCCAAGGTCATAGTTATTGAAATGCTGCCTGTAATATTTGCTCCGCCCGGGAAAATAGGTATCAAACCCATCAGGTTATTAATCCAGATAAAAAAGAAAACCGTAAGCAAGAATGGCAGAAAGCGCTGATAGTGCTTTTCGCCTATTGAAGCTTTGGCAATATCATCGCGTACAAAAATTACCAATGGTTCAATAAGTGACTGTAATCCTTTTGGCGCCTGGTCTTTTCTGCGTTAATGCGCAGGTTATCATAAGCGAAACCGCATTCTTGGTTAATGAAATATCGTAAAGGCCGGCAGTTATTTCCTCATTAACTGTTGCTGCATGCGCTTCCATTTCTTCCGTTTCATTTACGGCAACTATTTTGCCTTTTTCCAGCATATAGCCTTTATATGTGCTGTGCCCGTGATGAAATTTGCTGGATAAAAACATATCCAAACCCCGCTGTTTACTGTAAACAATAACAGGGAGCGGAATTGAAATGGATTGATCGCCTTTGCCTGCAATATGCCAGTCGTGAGCATCAATTACGTGCTCGATAATCATGTTGCCGGGATTGAATTTACCACCCTCTTCACTATGAGCAGCTTCTGCTTTGGCAGAATGTTGTCCGGCAGAATCAGCACCCTCAGAAGCCATGGAAAAGCGTTGCGAAAAAACACAAAGTAGTATAACGATGGTAAGGGCTAATATCTTCTGAAACCTGCGTCCTGTAAGGCTTTTCATACTATTGTAATGAGGCGTTAAAAAATTCGGGCGCAAAGGTAAAAATTAAACTATAGGAAAAAAGTTTTTGCTTTTATGGTTGGTTAACAACCTGTTTTTAATTCGTTAAAGCCTTTTTTAACCTGCATTTATCAGGGATGTAAATACAACAAATGCCTGATTTTAAAACAATTCAGCAGTGGTATAGATTGGGCTACCGCTTTATTACCAGCTTAATATTTTCAATGCCTGTTTCTGTTTGCAGGCGCAACTGGTAAACTCCATTGGAAAGATGGCTTACATCATGCATCAGTTTATACTCGCCCGGGTTAAGAATTTTATCTGCAACCGTTGTAACAATTTTTCCATTTACATCATAAATGCGAAGCGATGTTTTTTGCGATGAGAAAAGAGTAAACGTAATTACAAGGTTACCCGTTGCCGGATTGGGCAATACAAAAAGTCCGCTTGAAAAATTGTTCTCAACTGTACCTACATTTAATACATTATAACACGATGAAGTATCCGTGCATCCGTTTTGTGTAAGGATTACGGCATACCATCCATTGGCAGTTGCTGTAAAACTTTGATTGGTGGCTCCTGCTATTATTGTCGAATCGCAATACATCCATTGATATGTTGCTCCAACAGCATTGGCTATTAATGAAGGGGCTGCAAATGTTACTGATGTATCAACTGAAACAATTGACAGAATAATTGAAATTACGGAATCACAACCGGAAGCATTTGGAATGGTATCATGATAGGTGCCGCTATTCATCCAAGTATAATTACCGCTTGGTGAAACAAAACTGTCGCAAGACATTATATTGATGGTTGATGATGAATTGTTAATTGTAAGGTTTACAGTAATGATACTGTCTCCTCCATAAACATTTACAAGTATATCGGTGTAAGTACCTGTTGTAGTCCAGGTGTAATTGCCGCTTGGCGATATATAACTGCTGCAGGCTGAAGCGGTAATTGTAGCGTACGTTGTTGGGAATACAATAAGAGTTGTTGCAGTATTGGTCAGCACAGGCTGATTAAAATCAAAATAAATGGCTGCATTGTTTCCTATTACATGACCTGCTGTAAGATTTGTTTTTGGTTTAATCCTGTATCGAATAAAACCATGGCTTTGTGGTTCATTGACGTTACTGTCAGGCAACAGGATGTTTTCGAATTTATACTCAAGGTTACACTCAGCCGGATGCCACTCGATACTTGAAGTATGTGAAGAAGTGATAAATTCAAATGTGCTTAGCTCGAGTTTATTAGTATCAACAGGATTCAGAATTTTAGCGTTAAAGCAGGTATCGTTACCGGTGTTCTGAAACCGGATAACATATTCGAGATAAGTATTAGCCGCAAGTTGAAGGGTGGTAAGCGTGTCCTCATTAACAAGAATATCATTGGGATCAACAGCTCCTGTTGTAAACACCTTCCACGAGCCCCAGTTATCACCTTGAGCAGCATCTCCTGTCAAAGGATTGATTAAGCAAAGTGCACTTATTTGGGTTCCTAAGGATATACCCAACTTTACATATACGGTAACTCTTATACTACCTGATTGAAAAGGGGCTAACAAAATAGAATTCCAGACAATAGAATCTGCTGTAACCAATGAGGGATTAACTGATGAGGAAACATATGTATAGTTGCTGTCGTTAAGATAAAATACAACGCTTGAATTTAAAACTGTTGTTCCCACATTTTCGTAATGCATGGCATAACCGGCATTAAATCCTGACCGGAAAAGTGTAAGTGGTGATATCCTAATGCGTAAATCATTAATAACGCCTGCAGGCTGAAATGCAAAATCGTTGAGTGAATCAGTTTGATGTATGCCTGTGAAATTTACGGTGTGCGAAACAGGTACTGCATTAAAATTACTTATTGAATCCGGTGTTACAGTAAAGTTGCCTGTATCCAAAACACTTAAAGAAAAATCACCATCCTGTTCACTAAATGCTAATCTCCCTGAATTGCTTTCTGTAATTTTTCTATTTTACAGGTACATTTCTCCTGAATCCTGCACATTATTGCTGTTAAGGTCTAAAAAACAATTGCCGGTTATCACATTGTATTTATTGGTTAGCTTAATGATCCAGTAATCAAAATCGCCAACATTATTTTCAGTTTTATCGCCAGAAATATTTGAGTAAGTATGCCCGGCAAGAATATAACCCTCATCGGTGGTTTGCTCAATTGAATAAAGCCTGTCATTCTCGTAGCCACCAATGGTATTCTGCCATTGTATGCCGCCTGTAGAATCAGTCTTCAGAACCCAGTAATCCAAAACACCTTTTGTATTTTCCGTTTTATCGCCAGAAATATTTGAACTTGAATATCCACCTAAAATATACCCCCCGTCAGTGGTTTGTTGAATTGACCTGAGTTCATCATAGTTGCTCCCGCCAATGGTATTTTGCCACTGCAGATTTCCAATTGAGTCAGTCTTAACAATCCAATAATCAGGAGGTCCAAAGCTATCCTCTGTCTTGTCGCCTGAAACATCTGAATATGACATTCCTCCAAGAATGAACCCGCCTTCGAAGGTTTGCTGTATTGAAACCAGGTAATCACCGTTGCTGCCACCAATTGTATTTTGCCACTGCAAATTTCCTGTTGCATCGGTTTTCACTATCCAGTAATCCCATCCGCCATTACAGTTTTCCGTTTTATCACCCGAAATCATTGACACAGAAACTCCTCCAAGAATATATCCTCCATCAACAGTTTGCTGCATGGTATAAAGGATATCATTACCACCTCCGCCTATCGTATTCTGCCATTGGAGTCCGCCAGTTGAATTGATTTTAACAATCCAATAGTCAGACCCACCCATGCTGTTTTCGGTTTTGTCAGCATGTATATCAGAATTAGAATACCCTCCAAGAATATAACCACCGTCAACAGTCTGCAATACAGAATAAAGAATTTCGTCAGATTTGCCTCCAATAGTATTCTGCCACTGTATAACTCCAAGAGAATCTGTTTTTACAATCCAGTAATCATAGTTACCATATCCCCCTTTTGTATTTTCCGTTTTATCGCCTGAAATGTCAGACCTGGAAGACCCGCCAAGTATGTATCCACCATCAGCAGTTTGTTGAATTGAATAAAGCAAATCGAAATAGCTACCCCCTATTGTATTCTGCCATTGTAGGTTACCCATACTGTCGGTTTTTACTATCCAGTAATCATCAAACCCATTGCTATTTTCCGTTTTATCACCAGAAATATTTGAAAAAGATTTTCCACCAAGTATAAAACCTCCATCATCAGTTTGCTGCATGGAATAAAGTCTATCATCTCCAGTCCCTCCTATAGTATTCTGCCATTCAATTTCCTGGGCTTTAACAGTGAAAAGTGAAGAGTGAAAAATGAAGAGAGAAAAGTGAAGAGTGAAAAGTGGAAAGCGAAAAGTGGAAAGTAAGAGGAGCGTTTTGTAAAGTGTTTTCATGATGCTGCAGTTATTGCGGGGTTTGGTAATTGGTTATACAAACCTAATAAAATAAACTAACCTTTGCTGCACAATCAACAGAAAGCTGCAAGCCAATAGCAAACCGCTTTAAACAAAAATGATCTGCTACTTACGGCTGGTACCGTAATTCTTGCGCAGGTAATACACTTCAAAAATCATAAACAGCATGTAGGTAAGTAGAAAGTTGATAATAAAAGGGCGCGCAATTGCAGTGTTTGAAATTGATATGAGTACCAAAACTCCTAATAAAATGAAAAGCTTTATTACTGTAGCAGCCATGTAGTAACGAATGAATCCTTGTCCGTTATCGGCATATCTTAAAGTGCCAAAATGAAAGGCTGCATAAATTAAAAAGTAAAATGCGGGGATAATCCAGAAACTCCTTATTAAATCAGGCTGCTTAAAAAAAAGCAGCTGCATTAATGCTATGGCAGCAAAGGAAAGCAGTGCTGTTATGGTAAGCGGTTTCAGATATTTTAAAAATAACGGATTCAACGGCTGCGTGGTTTATTTCATGTTAGTAAGGCTTTTAATCACATAGATCAAGCTTCCGGCAACTCCGGCTAATGAAAGCACTAAAGTAAAAATGGGAAATTTAAGTTGCAGCCATTCATCTAATTTAACGCCTGCCCATGCAAATACAAAAATGGTAATACCCATTTGCAGGCCCATGGCTGAGAACTTAATGTAAGCGTCAGGCAGTTTTTTCTTTGAGTTGTTGCTTTTCTGCGGGTTTGTCTCCAATGTTTAATTCTTTAACAGTGGCGCCCATGTTGCAATTTCCGGTAAATGATGCACCCACTTCAACCACTAATTTACTGGTAATAATGTCACCATGAACCTTTGCAGAGTTTTTTAGAAAAGTAGTTTCGCTCACTGTAGTTTTACCCCTCACCGATCCCGAAATATCAGCATTCTGGGCAAAAACATCGCCTTCAATAAGTCCGGTAGTTCCAACAACAACCTTGGCCTTTGAAAGTACTGAACCTTTTACGGTGCCGTCAATACGAAGATCGCCTGATGATTTAATTTCACCTTCGATAATTGTTCCTGCAGCAATCATGTTTAAAGTTGCTGATGAAGTTGCTGCCGGTGTAACGGCTACTTCCTGTGTTCTGTTTTTTGTTGTGTTAAACATTGCGAACTGTTGAATTAAATGTTCGTAAATTAAATCGTTCTGCTGTCGTGCAAATATAGATACAAATGTCAGTTTATCAATACAGAAAAATAATTTGAAATTTTTGAGATGATTCTGCTGCTTATCATTGAAACCAAACGACTCAAACACTTGAGTTATTCTGTGAATTCAATATTTAAAAGTTACAGCTTAATAAAAAATAACTGAAAATAACTTTTAAAAAGTATTAAAGTATATAAAGCAAATTAATGCGTCATGCCTGCCACCACGCCATCAGCAAGCTGTGGAAAGCATTTGCCTATAATGGCATTTGCATTGTTTTCGTTGGATGGAAAATAGGTTTTTGCAAAATTACCGGCCACCAAGTTTCCGCTGCTGTCATAAATAGTAAAGTGCAGCATCACTTCGCGTTTATAAATTTGGTTAGCAATATCAAGGCAGGAGGCATAGTTGGTTTTGATTTCGAACTGGGTAACAAAAACAATCAAATTGAAACCATATTTATGTGCAAGATGATGCAACAAATCCGGCTGGCTGATAACGGCTTTCATATACTTTACCTCGCTGTTATCGTTCAGGTATTGTGTAGAAGTGCGCGAATCATATGCATTTTTATTGGGATCAGTTTTAATGATGCGGTCTTTTAGTGGAATTTTTTCTTTAATGGTTGGCTTATCGTATGCAAAGCCGGTTTTGCTCATTACGTTAGCCACATCTTCAAATAACTCCTGCGATGTATCCTGCAGCATGGATATGCACGATGCCTGCCTGATTAATGCGCGATAAACATTGCGGTCAGCTTCGGTGCGGAAAGTTTTACGAAAAGCTTCGGGATTCATTTTGGTGGCAGAGGCAATATCGCGATCGGCATCACTCAGGTAATAATGAGGGTCGTAGGGTATAAGCAATATGCTTTGCCTTTGGGTAGTATCGTTAGTGGCTGCATTTTGCTGCCCGTAAGCCGAAGCTGTAAGAAAGCTGATTAATACTAATGATGTAATTTTAAAAAAAGCAGTGCGGTAAAACATGATTAAATTTTTATTCAAAAATACCGGAGCTTCATTTTACATCATGCACCTATGCAAAAATGTTTCAATAGAGTTTTAAACAAACGACTACCGGATTAAGCTACAATAACAGCAACAAAAAATTTTGCCCGCATTTTAGATAGAGCGTGTCGATTTTCAATTTATAAAAAGAACCACATTAATGTATATCGCTCAGTTTAAGAGTTACCTCCACAAATGCGCCAAATATTTATTTGTTGAAAATCCTCCACAAATCATTACCGAATACAAACACCATAAGCGACAGCAGAATTACCATTCCTGCCACCTGTGCACGTTCTAAAAGCTTATCGCTAGGTTTACGCCCGGTAACTATTTCTCCCAATAGAAAAACAACATGACCACCGTCAAGTGCGGGTATGGGTAATATGTTCATAAATGCAAGCACCATAGAAAGTAATCCTGTAAGTGTCCAAAAACGGTTCCAGTCCCACTGCGCACCAAAAAGTGTTGCAATACCAATAGGGCCTTGTAACGATTCGCTTGCTTTTTCTTTTCCCTGGAAAATTTTTCCAAGCCCTGCTATGGTTGAAGTAATGGCTTCAAATGCATCGCCTGCACCATAACTTAATGCTTTACCAAAAGTGTAAGGCATCATTTTATAATCAGGATCAATATCGGCAATAGTAACAGGATAAAATCCAAGCCTGCCGCTATCATTTACTAATGCATTAATGGTAAGCAGTTCTTTATCACGCTTTACTTTCAAACTAACCTGCTTGCCTTTGTACAATGGTAAAATGGTACGAACCTGCTCTTCAGTTTGTACTACACTATCATTAATTGCTACTATTTTATCTTTTTCCTTTAAACCGGCTTTATCGGCATTTTCGCCAGGAGCAATTTTTTTAATCACACATACCTGCGGACCTGCACCAATAAATTCCCAGCGACCTTTAGTGTTCAAGGTGCGATAAAAGTTTTCTGGTATCACTACGGTTTTTTCTTCTCCATTGCGGAGTACAGTTATATCAGCACCAAACAATACCTCTGATGAATAAATATCATCAAAGCGTTCAAATGATTTACCGTTAATGGCCAGCAGTTTATCACCGGTTTTAAATCCCACTTCATCGCCTAATTTGTATGACACAATTCCTTTTGACACCGAGGCATTTGGCAGGTATTCCTTTTTAACAATCATTAGCAGGCAGGTAAAAATAGCAACACCCAAAATCAGGTTCATTACCACACCGCCAACCATAACAATTAAACGCTGCCAGGCCGGCTTGCTGCGAAACTCCCACGGCTGAGGTGGTTTGTTGAGTTGTTCAATATCCATACTTTCATCAACCATTCCGGCAATTTTTACATAACCTCCCAATGACAACCAGCCTATTCCATACTCTGTTTCGCCTCTCTTAATGCTGAACAGTTTAAAATTCCATGCATCAAAAAAGAGGTAGAATTTTTCCACCTTAATGCCAAAGGCACGTGCAGCCCAAAAATGACCCAACTCATGCAGTGTTACTAAAATTGAAAGCGCAGCAATTTTCAATTGCGCTGCCATTATTAAGCCATCCATTTATATAAACTTAAATATTAATTAAACCTTCTGATTTTGACATCTCACAAGAGTGAGTGTTACCATGATTTTTTAAAAAATCGTGCGCGAAGATAGCATTGTTTAAATCATTAGTGCAAACCGTCTGATCTGCTTTCCTTATTGTCATTGCGAGCCGTCCCTACCTGTCTGCCGACAAGGCTAGCTGCTATCAGGAGCAGCAATTTCTTCCCCCTTTCGTCATTGCGGGCGATCCCGATAGCTATCGGGAGTAGCAATCACCTCCGCATTTCGTCATTGCGAGCGAAGTGAAGCAATCTTTTATAACGATATGTAAACCCTCCATGAAAAAAGATTGCCACACTCCCCTTTGGCGAGCTCACAATGACGTTTTGTAATAATATTATTTCCATTTCATCATTACATGTTTTTAAAATGCGGCTGCTGTCCACGAAAAGGGCGAAGCAATCTCCTCCCCCTTTTCGTCATTGCGAGCGAAGCGAAGCAATCTTTTATAACGATATGTAAACCCTCCATGAAAAAAGATTGCCACACTCGCCTTTGGCGAGCTCGCAATGACGTTTTGTAATAATATTATTTCCATTCCAGCATTACATGTTTTTAAAATGCGGCTGCTGTCCACGAACAGAGCATAGCATTCTCCTCCCCTTTTCGTCTTTGCGAGCGAAGCGAAGCAATCTTTTATAACGATATGTAAACCCTCCATGAACAAAGGTTGCCACACTCGCCTTTGGCGAGCTCGCAATGACGTTTTGTAATAATATTATTTCCATTTCATCATTACATGTTTTTAAAATGCGGCTGCTGTAAATGAACTGTGAGAAAGCTAAATTGCCCGAAAGGCAATAAAAAATTCAATTGCAAGCAGGTGCAGACATACAATTTATGCACCCGTTCCATATTGACTTTTCGCTTTCAACCAGGATGAGCATTAAATAAAAACAAGCTTAGCCATTAAGAATGAGCTCAATAAGTCTACATTAAGTTATTCAAAACTGAAATAAATTAGTTGGGCTAATTAATTATGTTACCTTTGCTGCGTTAAAATTATAAAAGCCTGTTAAACAAGTTCATTGTAAGCGCTTTTTTTAAATCTTAATTGCTTACATTTTTTAGAAACAAAAAACAGGTATCTCACTTAAACCCACTCACCAGAAAAATTTCCAGAAGTAATAAATGACATTTTCAAAATTAAACCTTATTGAGCCATTATTGGACTCTTTAAGCCGACAGGGATACGAAATCCCAACACCCATACAACAGCAGGCAATTCCACAATTACTTAACGGACGTGATATATTTGGCTGTGCACAAACAGGCACAGGAAAAACTGCAGCATTTGCATTACCGGTATTACAATTATTGCATCAGCAAAAAAATAATGGCGACAGGCATATAAAAGCTTTAATACTTGCACCAACCCGCGAACTAGCCTTACAAATTCATCAAAGCTTTACCGATTATGGCAGCGGACTTGGGTACAAACACATGGCTATATTTGGTGGTGTATCGCAGTTAAATCAAACCAATACTTTAAAAAAAGGCATTGATATACTTATAGCTACACCGGGCCGCCTCTTAGATTTAATGCAGCAGGGGTTTATAAACCTGAGCCATATTGCATTCTTTGTGCTTGATGAAGCCGACCGCATGCTGGACATGGGGTTTATCAACGATATTAAAAAAGTGATTGCGAAATTGCCTCGTAAAAAGCAAACCATGTTTTTTAGTGCAACAGTAGCGCCAGAAATCATGAAACTTGCCAATACGTTACTGCATGACCCGGTAAGGGTAAGTGTAACACCTGTTTCAACACCAGCCGAAATGGTTCAACAGCATATGTACTTTGTAAACAAAGACAAAAAACGATTGCTGCTACAACATATATTAACAACACAAAAAATTGACCATGCACTGGTCTTTACACGCACCAAACGCGGTGCTGACCGTGTTGCCAAAGAGCTGAAAAAAAATGGCATTCTCAGCGAATCAATCCATGGCGACAAATCGCAGGGGGCACGCGAACGGGCTCTTGACGGATTTAAAAGCCGGAAAATAAAAGTGCTTGTTGCCACCGATATAGCTTCGCGCGGTATTGATGTTGACAAACTGAGCCATGTTATCAATTTTGAAATTCCTGAACAGGCCGAAACCTATGTTCACCGTATTGGACGAACAGGCAGGGCAGGCGAAACCGGAACAGCCATTTCATTTTGCACACCGGATGAAATGCCTTACGTGAAGGACATTCAAAAACTTATCAAACGAAATATTGATGTGGTAAAATCACATCCTTATCTATAATTATTTTATTACAGTATTATTCATTTCAAAAAAATTAAAAAAATGCAAAAAGGAACAGTAAAATTCTTCAACGAATCAAAAGGATTTGGATTTATTAAACCTGAAAATGGCGAGGACATCTTTGTTCACTCCTCTGGTTTAAGCGATAATATCCGCGAAAATGACATCGTGATTTTTGAAGTACAGCGTGGCAAAAAAGGCTTAAATGCAGTTAATGTTAAATTAGCTTAATAACACCATACTTTAATCGGTTTAAAGCGAATGCGATAATTCTTGCATTCGCTTTTTTATTGGATGCAATCAATGTAAAGGCATTGTTATAAAAAATGTTTATGCCAATGCGGGCAACAGCTCAAAAGCTTTTTTGCGTGTTAAATCATCGGTTAAAATATAATCATCCAGTGTGGGATGTTGAATTAACTCAACCTTGCTCATGCATTCTTCAATCAAATCAGGCATTTGCGTAAAGCTTATTTTTCCGTTTAAAAAAGCATCAACTGCTATTTCGTTGGCTGCATTAATTATACACGGCAGGTTGCCCCCTTTATTCATGGCATAAATGGCAAGATCAAGATTGCGAAAAACTTTTTTATCCACCGGCTCAAAAGTGAGGTTAGGATAATTCATAAAATCAAATCTCGGGAAGTCAGCTTTAGGACGACCTGGATAAGCAAGAGCATATTGAATGGGCACACGCATATCGGGCAAACCCATTTGTGCTTTCATGCTGCTGTCTTCAAATTGCACAATACTGTGTATGATACTTTGCGGATGAACAATAACATCTATCTGTTCTGGAGTTAGGTTAAACAACCAGCGTGCTTCAATCATCTCCAAACCTTTATTCATCATGCTTGCACTGTCAATGGTAATTTTTGCTCCCATTGTCCAGTTTGGATGTTTGAGCGCCTGCGCTGCAGTTACCGTTTCAAGAAATTTAAGATCCTTGCCCCTGAACGGACCGCCTGAAGCAGTGAGATAAATTTTTTCGATTTTGTTTTCCCACTCACCCTGCAGGCATTGAAAAATTGCCGAGTGCTCGGAGTCAACCGGATAAATGTTTACTGCTTTCTTTCGTGCAAGCTCGGTTACCAGTTCACCGGCAACAACCAGAGTTTCCTTATTGGCCAGTGCTATTGGCTTACCGGCTGCTATGGCTGCAAGTGTGGGCTTAAGTCCGGAGTAACCAACCATGGCTGTTAACACAAGGTCAATCGTATCCATTTCAGTTACCTGTATAACTGCATCATAGCCGGCAAATACTTTTACATCCGTTAATGCCAGTGCACTTTTTACTTTTTGATATTGCAATTGATCAGCAATAACAACAGCATTGGGATTAAATTCAAGTGCCTGCTGAATAAGCAGGTCGGCATTGCTGTTGGCAGTAAGCACTTCGGCTTCAAAAGCATCCTGGTGTTGTTTAATCACTTCAAGTGCCTGAGTCCCGATTGATCCTGTTGAACCTAATATGGCAATGCGTTTTTTCATCCGGGTTTTATTGTGCAATAAATAATCAGCTAATATTCAGAAAAGTTTAAATGGGATAAACCCGGTTTGCAAAAAATATCTGTAAAAAAGTTGAATGCAAATCAGTGATGCTCCCCGTGTGAGGCTGATGACTCAGTTTGATGCTTACCGGCATTCATGGAATGGTCTTTCATTTGGCAGCCGCTGGTCCAGTAAATTAAAGCCATAAGCAGCAGCAAAGTCGTTACAAAATAAATCATGAAATGCGTGGTGGTAAATGAAGAGGAATCCGGGTTACTGTTATTCATATCCATAGTGATAATTGTTTGACGGCAAATTTGGAAAAAAATTTGTTTTAAGGAAATTACTCTTTTCCCTTAACTACTATTACGATTTCGCCCTTTACGGTTTTTGCCGAAAAATGTGCAATGGCCTGTTCAAGTGTTCCGCGAAAATTCTCTTCAAACATTTTTGTCAGTTCCCGCGATACGCAACAAAGCCTTTCGGCACCAAACACTTCAGCCAATTGCTGCAAACATTTTATTAACCGGAAAGGCGATTCATAAAAAATCATCGTTCGGGTTTCATCTTTCAAATCATTCACTCTTGTTTGCCTTCCTTTTTTCTGAGGAAGAAATCCCTCGAAACAAAAACGGTCGCACGGAAAACCTGAATTAACCAGTGCAGGAACAAAAGCTGTGGCTCCCGGTAATGTTTCTACTTTAATGCCTTCTTTCAAACATTCGCGCACCAATAAAAAACCCGGATCGGAAATTCCCGGTGTACCGGCATCAGTAACCAATGTCACCATTTTAGAAGTTTTAATGTGAGCGATTACCTGCTGCAAAGTATGATGCTCATTGTGTGCATGATGAGAAATAATTTTTTTTTCGATGCCTAAATGTTTCAGTAAAAAACTGGCGTTGCGTGTGTCCTCTGCCAGTACATAGTCACACTCCTTCAAAATCCTGATGGCACGAAGCGTTATGTCTTCAAGATTTCCTATGGGTGTGGGAACAAGAATAAGCTCAGGCATATTGTTTTAATTTAAGACAAATGTGTGTTTATTTTTCATCAACCCAAAAAAGTTCAGATGCAATATGATCGGCAATTAATTTGCCTGTGGCTGATAAACGAAAAATATTTTCCTGTTGAGTTACTTCGCCTTTATTTAAAAAAGCAACAATGTTTGTTTCAAAATAATCAGCAAAGTTTTTCCCGAATTTGTTTTTGATGTGATCTGAATCTGCTCCCCATTTAGTGCGCAACGATGTCATTACATACTCATTGTATTGAGTTTCTTTTTTCAGAATTTCCTTTTCGTAACGTAGTTCTGCTTTATCAATTGATGTACTATAAATTTGATTGTTGGCTACATTCCACTGTCGTGAAATGCCATTGTAGGAATGCGCTGACGGACCCAATCCCAAATAACTTTCTCCCTTCCAGTAGCTGCTGTTGTGCTTTGAATATTTTTCATTGCGTGCAAAGTTTGAAATTTCGTATTGCTCAAATCCATTTTCAGCTGCAGCTTTAATCAATAACTGAAACTGTTCTACAGCACGATTTTCATCCACTGCAGTTATCTTCCCTTGTTTAATAAATTTTGCAAGTGCAGTTTGCTCTTCAACCGTTAAGTTGTAACAACTCAGATGCTGAACGGGTAATGCAAAAGCTGTTTGCAAATTCTGAATCCATTTTTCGTTGGTCAATGTTGGCAGCGCATACATCAAATCAATGGTAATATTTTCAAAGCCCGAATCGGCAGCTTCATTAACACTTCTTGCGGCTTCGGTTGAATGATGAGCGCGATTCATCAGTTGCAAATCGTCATCAAAAAAACTTTGCACACCAATACTCAGGCGATTTACCGGGGTACGCTTCAGTTCTTTTATTTTTTGTTTCGAGAGATCATCAGGGTTGGCTTCCAGTGTAATTTCTGCAGCTGCATCAATGGAAAAGTTTTGATTCAGCATTTCAAAAATCAACATCAGTTCATCATAAGTCAGTAGTGAGGGTGTGCCTCCACCGAAATAAACTGTACTTACTGTTTCACCGCTCAAATAATTTTTCTGAAGATCAATTTCTTTAAGCAGGCTTTTTACAAAAGCTTCTTTGTATTTTAAAGTAGTGCTGAAATGAAAATTGCAGTAATGGCATGCCTGCCTGCAAAACGGAATGTGAAGATAAATGCCTGCCATTGGACTAATTAAGCAGGTAAAATTGGGAATAAAAAATCTGTTATGCAGAATAAAAGATTGCTTCGCCCGAAGTACGTGCCTGATCGGCAGACAGTTCGGTCTCGCAATAACGCTTACCCATTTTTTTGATTCCGGAAAATACCTTTCTGTACATCACCAAACATGGTGATTGGCAATTTGCTTTTACTTTCGAATATTTGCATAAACACGATGTATGAATATCAGGGTATTTGTTTTTGATGATAACAAGAAAGTGCGCGATGCACTTGGAATGATTATAAAAGGCACAGATGGTTTTGAATGGTGTGGCAGTTCGCCTGATTGTTCCAACCTGCTGAAAGATTATGAAAAAGCAAAACCTGACGTAGTGCTGATGGATATTCAAATGCCGGGCATTTCAGGCATTGATGCTGTAAAAGAACTTAGGGCTGAATTTCCAGGTGCTAAAATTTTAATGCTTACCAATTTTGACGATGACGATAAAATTTTCTCTTCTATCTGTTTTGGTGCCTCGGGATATCTTCTTAAAAATACGCCACCGTTAAAAATAATTGAAGCCATCAAAGAAGTTTATGAAGGGGGCGCACCTATGACGCCTGTTATTGCGCAAAAGGTATTGCTCATGTTTCGCAATCAATCCGTATCTCAGCATATTCCCGAAAAAGATTACCACCTGAGCCAGCGTGAAAAAGAGGTGCTTGATTGTTTGGTAAAAGGAATGAGTTTGAAAATGATCAATAATGAATTGTCCATAAGCTATGATACTGTTCGTACGCATATCAAACACATTTATGAAAAGCTTCATGTAGTTTCGATGACTGAAGCTGTGGCTAAGGCCATTAATGAGAAACTGGTTACCTGAATTTATTTTCCACGTAAAGCATATTGCCTGTTGTACTTTTTGAAAGTGTTATTACTTTCGTGTACCAAACCTTACAACCATGAACAGCACATGCTCGTGTTTGATTATTATTTTAGTTTGTTTTTACCACAATACTCTTTTAGCGCAAAAGACATCGAAGGTTGATTCACTGGAAGCTATTTTAAAAACTGCTAAAGAAGATACTGCTAAGGTGAGTATCCTAAATTCATTATGCTGGCAATGCCGGATAAAAGGTGATTATGAAAAAGGATTACAGTATTGCAACACAGCACTTGCATTAGCTGAAACGCTAAACTTTAAAAAAGGCAAAGGAACTTCCTATAATAATATTGGAGCTATTAATAACGATCAGGGCAATCTGAATGAAGCACTTAAAAACAATACTGCCTCATTAAAGATCAGGGAAGAAACCGGTGATAAAGCCAATATTGCAACATGTTATAACAACATAGGACTTATTTTAGGCTTGCAGGGCAAGTCTGCTGAAGCATTGAAGTGTCATTTTACCTGTTTAAGAATAAGCGAAGAAATAGGCAACAAAAGATTGTGTGCCGCTTCGTTTACCAATTTAGGATTACTTTATGAAACGGAAGACAATTATAAAGAAGCATTAAAATTTCATACCAGCTCGCTGAAGCTCATGCAGGAGCTCAATAATAAAGTAGGCATTGCCGGCTCCTATGCTAACATTGGCCATGTTTATGATATGCAGCATAAATATGATGTTGCTCTGGAAAATCACTTTGCTTCACTTAAAATTATGGAAGAGCTTGATAACAAACGTGGTATTGCTCATGCTTATTTCAGCATTGCCCTTATCTATAACCACCAGGGTAATTATAGCGAAGCTTTAAAATATAATCTTGATGCTTTAAAAATAAGAGAAGAAATAGGTGCTAAAAATGATTTAATAGGCTCTTACATCAACCTGGGCGATTTAAGTATTCGTTTAAATAATTTCAGGGAAGCGCGCAATTACCTCGAACGTGCACTTGCATTGTCAAAAGAAATCGGGAATAAAGACAAGATTAAATTGAGTTATAAAGCACTTTCTGACCTGGACAGTGCGGAAGGAGATTTTACACGTGCATTGCATAACTACAAGCAATTTACACTTTATAAAGACAGTATAATTAATGAAGAAAGTAAAAAACAAAAAGCGCAGCTGATATTACAATATGAAACAGAAAAAAAAGACCAGCAAATACAATTGCTTAACAAGGAAAGAGAAATAAAGGAACTTGAAATATTAAAAAAACAATCGGAGTTACAGAGCGAACAATTGCAGTCGAAGCAAAAAACACAACAAATGGAATTGCTGACCAGTGAAAAAGAATTGCAGAAAATCGAGTTAGAAAAAACGTCAAGCCAGTTTCAAAAACAAAAAGAAGAATTAGAAATAAAAAAACGCCAGAACGAATTATTGGTAAAAGAAGCTCAGCTTCAATTATCAAATGAAAGCCGTCATCAGATTATCCGGAACTCGCTGGCTGGTGCAACAGTATTAATCATCATCATCGGGTTGCTGCTTTTTAACCGCTACCGAATTGCTCAACAGCAAAAACATCTATCCGAACGCATGCGCATCAGCAGCGATCTGCATGATGAAATTGGCTCAACACTAAGCAGTATTGCCATGTACAGCACATTCGCAAAACAAAAACCCGCAGAAGTACCGCATATACTTGAAGAAATTTCAAACTCATCGCAGGAAATGATTGATGATATGAACGATATTATCTGGACCATTAATCCGCTTAATGACAGCTTTAAAAAAATAATTGAACGCCTTAGAAATTACTCTTCAGGTATGGCTCAAACAAAAAACATTATGCTTCATTTTGATAGTGATGATGAGTTGTACGACATTGCATTAAGCATGGAGCATCGCAAAAATATTTTTCTGATTTGTAAGGAAGCCATCAATAATGCAGTTAAATATTCCGATTGTAAAAACCTGTATGTGAAGTTTGTAAAAAAACAAAAAGTCCTTTTTGCAGAAGTAAGCGATGACGGAAATGGTTTTGAAACAACAAACAATGGTGAAGGCAATGGTTTAAAAAACATGAGAAAAAGAGCAGCTGATATGAAGGCTAAAATTTCTATCTGTTCAAAAAATAACAGCGGAACAAAAATAAATCTTGAAGTAAAAATTGTTTAAGCAAAGCAAATGTACCCGCTGTCATTCAGCACGAAAGCTTAATTACTCTATCATCATTCAGGAGGAAACTTTTTAAGATTAGCTCAATCATCATTAGTACCGTCATTGCGAACCGCAAGGAACGAAGCGGGAAGCAATCCTTCATCATGATTAATATGGTTCTTATGCAGTAGGATTGCTTCTCCCGATACCTACCTGCCTGTTCGGCAGGCAGATCGGGATCGCAATGACGATGAATGTTATCAGTAGTATTCAAGTGTAAACTACCATCCCCACTTTTAGTGATGTTTTTATCACTCCATAATTTTTCTCCCTCCATCTTTTCATTGCTCCTCATTAAACACTGCTTTTAAATATCACCGATGTTGGTGATTGACAAACGGTATATCATAATACCATATTTGGGGTATTAATAATCACCACTACCATGCCCGGAAAAAAAACACTACCCGGCAACCGGCAACTGACAGAACGCGAAAAAGAAATTGCCCAACTTATTACTGATGGTTTGAGCAATGCGATGATTGCTAAAAAATTAAATATCAGTATTCAGACTGTTAATACCCATCGCAAAAAAATTTTTAAAAAACTCGAAGTGCACAATATTGCTTTACTGATAAAAGAATTAATAAACATTGATTCAAAAAAGCTCAAAAAAGATGGAAGAAAATAAATATAAAAATACCATGATCGGGGTATTGACCGATATGATGATGTGAATGACATTTGAATACCATTATCTATCAAACCATTTCATTCATCAACTGCCTCCAAAATAATCCACATAAATATTCACACTTAAAAATTTAAGCAAAATGAAAAACCTAATTCTCACAGCGGTACTTGCTATCGCAACACTCTCATCATTCGCAACCGTGCGCACCGTAAGCAATCATCCTAATGGAGGCGCACAATATTCAACTCTTGCAGCAGCTTATGCGGCTGCGTCAACCGGAGACACTTTACTTATTGAAGGCACAGATATTTACTATGAAAGTGTGGGGAGTTGTAGTGCAGCTAATTTTACTAAATCTCTTACGCTTGTCGGAATCGGAATTAATCCAATCAAGCAGAATCCAAAGCGGACCATAATTGCAGAATGGACCGGTTGTAGTCCTAATATGGAAATTACCTCAGGTGCAAGCGGTTCAAAGTTTTATGGCATTGAATTTAGTTATGGACTTTATTTAAGTTCGGGCATCAGCAACATTGTTTTCGAAAATTGCAAGTTCAATGCTGATTTTAATTTTAATACTGAAACTGCAAGTGGAATAATTTTCAGGAACTGCATATTTGATAATGACAACGCCCTTAACATTGAATTTTCTACCAATTTAGTGGAAGCAGATTTTCAAAACTGCATTTTTGATGGTTATATAAATGCACCGGCAACCAATCTAACCATCACCTCAACATTCAATCATTGCCTGTTTCTTAGAAATAATGGTGAGCAATTGGTTAACCTTGTAGGTCCTACGGTTACCAACTGCATTTTTATGAATTACACAGCTGCAGCTAATGCAGGAACAACCGGTGGAACATTTATTAACAATATTGCCCGCCTTGCTGCAACACTGCCCCCAGTGGGCAACAGTGGTTCAGGTAATCTTTCCAACACCAACCCTAATTTTATTACCTATACGGCAAATGCTTTTTACTCAAAAACACATGACTACGATGTACAATCCGGCTCACCGGCCATTAATGCAGGCAATGATGCAACTGACATTGGTTTGCATGGTGGTTCTTCTGAGTTTAGCGAAACAGGTGAAGTGTTGATTGTTCCTATTGTGCGAAGTGTCAATATCAGCAATAATACAGTGGCACCAGGCGGAACATTAAACTTTCAAGTGCAATCCTCAAAACCCAATAATGATTGACAAGGCGTTCTGATCAATCCATTTAAATTATTCACCTCAACCTTTACAATTATGAAAAAGATAATTCAGGTTATATTTTGCTATCTGTTCATTGCAATAAATTACCTCAATGCGCAAACCACCCAACAGGTAACTGCCATTCAATATTATTTTGATACCGACCCGGGCATAGGCGTAGCAGGCAACGGAGCCATTATTCCTGTACCGGTTTCTGGTAACAGCAATCAATCTTTGTCTGTTACAATACCAGGAACACTCGGACCGGGTATGCATACTTTATTTATACGCGCTAAAGACGAATTCCAAAGATGGGGCATTGCTCAACGCAGCTCATTTTATGTGCAACAGGTAACACAACAGGTAACTGCTATTCAATATTATTTTGATAACGACCCGGGCATAGGCGTAGCAGGCAACGGAGCCATTATTCCAGTACCGGTTTCGGGTAACAGCAATCAATCTTTGTCTGTTACAATACCCGGAACACTCGCAACCGGTATGCATACTTTATTTATACGCGCTAAAGACGAATTCCTAAGATGGGGCATTGCCCAACGCAGTTCGTTTTATGTGCAACAGGTAACCCAACAGGTAACAGCAATTCAATATTATTTTGACACCGACCCGGGCATAGGCGTAGCAGGCAACGGAGCCATAATTCCTGTTCCAGCTTCAGATACTGTCAATCAAACCATAGCAATCACTATTCCCGGTGCGCTTTCAAATGGACATCATTATTTATTCGTAAGGACTAAGGACGAGTTTGGAACATGGAGTATTGCGGAAAGAAAAAATCTACAGGTTGGGCAGTGCGCTGACGTAGGAAATGATAGTATCGCATCGTGGTGGACATTTGACGAAGGAAGCACTGAAGTGACAGATAATGCCGGAAATCATAACGGGCTTGCGATAAACGGTACCGGTATTTTCGGTTATGCCCAGTTTGATGGAGGCGATGATTACATAGGGATACCCGATAATGATGCATGGGCATTTGGAACTAGTGATTTCTCAATAGAATTTAGAACAGTTTTTGCATCACTTGCGGTTTCCGGTGATTACGATCATTCAGGTGACAGGTTTATAGGACAAAGCGAAGGATTTGGTGCCGCTAAAAAGTGGACTATTGCAATAGGTAACGGGGATTTATTTTTTAGATTGTGTAACGGAAGCACCATACAAAACCTGGCTCCATATCCGTTTACACCCGTTCTCAATCAATGGTATCATATTGCACTTACGCGTTCTGCTGACACGCTGAGAACATATATTAACGGGGCACTTGCAGGTTCACAAGTAGTATCTAACTTAAATATCCCTGATGTAAATGCCCCTTTAACCATTGGATGGAGTGAGTGGTTAATAGGTGGGGATCAGGGGGCTATTGAAGGCAAAATGGATGAAGTAACTATATATAACCGCACGCTGTCAACACAGGAAATTTTAAGTATTTCAAATGCAGGCTTTGGAGGTAAGTGCAAAAATATTCAAATTTCAACTCCCGCAATATCTGATGCTCAATTCGGAAATCCATTTACCCAAACACTTTCAGCTCTTTTTGGCAATCCTCCTTATACATGGTCTGTTGTATCAGGCGCATTGCCTGTAGGAATTACTCTAAGTGCAGGCGGAGTTTTAAGCGGAACACCTACCGAAGCCGGTGAGTTTTCATTTACAGTGCAGGTTACCGATGTTGATAGTTTTGCTGCCCAAAATGCTTTTACGCAAAAGGTTTTGCTCACTTTGCCTGAAGGGCAATTTACAATCTTTAAATCCGGCACTGTTCCTGTGCCTGGAAGAGAGATGGATTATTTTATTTTGGTGGAAAATGAAAGTACTGTAATGGATACGGCATCTATTTCAGAATTCCTTGAACCGTGGTTCACTTATGTATCTTCGAATTCTGTTGCGGAAATAATTGAACAAACGCCAAATTATTTTATTGGCGATACATTAAATTCTATACCTTCTATTATCAGATGGAATTTAAATTTAATTCCAGAAGAAAAAAAAATTGTTACTTATAAGGTTAAATTAAGTGCAAATACTCCGTTAAATTCTACAGTTAAAGGGGAGGCATGTATTAATTTTGACAAATATTTTGAATGTGGACAAAGCTTTTACAGTTGTCTTTATGCATTAAAGCAAAAATGTTATAAAGAAGCATTTGATGCTCACCCCGTAAATCCTATAGCCTTTGCAGAAGCTTTCCAAGGATGTGTTACTTCTGGAACTGAAAAATGTTGGTATGACTCATATATTTGCTGCGTAGGAACCAATTACATCGATGGTCCATGTTTCAATTGTGGGGAAGATACTGGAACTTGCCAACAACCTGTAGACCCCAACGAAAAACTCGTTTTAGCTCCACACTATATTAAACCAGAAGCATTACTGCCTTATGTTATCCATTTCGAAAACATAGGCACTATTGAAGCACAGGATGTTTTTATTACCGATACTTTAGATGTAGACCTTGATGAAACCACATTGAATATTCTTAGCCCTGTGGGTGCCACCTTTGATACTGCAAACAGAGTTTTAAGATGGGAGTTGTATGACATTAACCTGATGCCCGATAGCTCTGCTTATGTAATGTACACTGCAAAGCCAAAACCCAATCTTCCTTCGGGTACAGTTATTAGGAATACTGCATATATTCAGTTTGAGGTGTTTGATGTATTCGCTACCAATCAAACTGAAAACATTATTGATTATTCAGCACCCACAGGAATAATGGATGCTTTACCAGATACTTTATATCAAACAGCATTTCCAATTTCATGGGGAGGTACTGATTCAATTGGTGAAATAAAAGGCTATTCCATTTTTATTGCAGTTGATAACGGAGGATTTGAGCCCTACCTCACAAACACTAAAGACACATTTGCAATATATACCGGTGAAACTGGTAAGACTTATAAATTTATCTGCATTGCCGAAGATGTAGCCGGTAATATTGAAGTACAGGAACCTGTTGCAGAAGCCGCAACACATCTGACAGTGCTGTGCAGCAATCAATACTTTTATGACGCTGATGACGATGGATATGGCAATGTTGTTTTTAAATCGCTTTCATGTTCACAGCCTTTACATTTTGTACCTGACTCCACCGATTGCAATGATGCCAATTCAGATATTCACCCTGCTACCCTTGAAATCTGCAACTTCACAGATGATGACTGTGACGGGTTGATTGATGAAGGAGTAAAACTCACTATTTATCTTGACACAGATCATGACGGTTATGGAAATCCTGATTCATCATTCCAGTACTGTTCAGTGCCTTATGGCTTTAGCTTAACCGGAGGTGATTGTAACAATGCAGATTCAGCCGTTCATCCCGGATTACCGGAATTATGTAACGGAAAAGATGATAACTGCAACGGGCAGGTGGATGAAGGATGTGCAACCATTCAAAAATTTATAGTTGTTGACATTGTAGCCGATAAGAAATACAGGTACGATTCAGACTTTAACTTTATTTCAACAGGATCATTGAGCAATGGCAACAGTGATGCTCATGATGTAGCAGTTAAAGGAAACTTTGCTTATGTTTTGGATTGTGCGGACAAGAAGGTATATCGTTATGGAAGCACAAACTCGTCTTCGCGTCTTTTAAAAACAATTAATGGCATCGGTTTAAGTGCCCCCACAGGGCTTGCCATAAGTGGTGACGAAATGTGGGTGGTTGATAGCCTCAATCTTAAGATATACAAGTACTCGCTCACAGCAGCATTTACAGGTACGGGTGGCATCAATGCAACCTTTGAAATACCACTAACAGGTAATAATGATAATGCAGAAGGATTAGGAATTAATGGCAGCAACCTATACGTGGTCGACAATGTTGATAAAAGATTATATAGATATCCAAAAGCAGGTGGCAATGGTACAGCGTCAAAATTTTTAAAAGAAACCGGTGGCAGCAGCCTGGGTAACCCATCAGGTATAGCAATAGATGATCCATCAGTCTGGATAGTTGATCGTGGAAAAGATAAGGCTTATCAATATACTTTAAGTGCATTGTTTCCCGCAGGAGGTGGAGCATCCTTGAATGCATCGGCTCAATTCTTATTGAACAATCAAAATGGTGATGCAACTGGTATTGCCGTTAAAAAATTCAATAGCGCTGCAAAATTTGAAGATGAAATTCCCGAAGATGCTGAAGTGCTGATTTATCCAAATCCAACTACCGGGAAAACCAACATCATGTTTTCACTCAACAATGCTGAAGATTACATGCTGAATGTAATGGACATTACCGGCAGATTGATAGTTAGTCAAAAAGGTAGTGGTGTTAAAGGAGTTAATGTTGTAGAAATTGACTTGAACAATGAGGTTCGGGGAGTTTATATTCTTCAAATTGCATGTAACCTAATGCAGGTGCAGAAGAAAATCATTCTTAAATAATTAATTAAAAAAAATTGAAAATATCCATTTCAAATAATTATTGTTTAAGATCTGTGAGGTTAGAAAAAACCTAACAGGTTATAAACGCATCTAATGTTTAAACCTTACTAGCACCTGACCGGACCTGTAAGGTTTTTTTACACAAAAGACTCTAAATCGAGTATGGTTTTAGATTTATTTCACTTAAAACCATTAAGAAATTAGAAATCTTCTTAGTAAGAAAATTTAACGGCTCATAAAATTTTATAACTGCATAACTGATTTCGCTATACGTCTTAAGTAGTAAACATATTGTTGTAGTTTGGTTCAATCGCTTAATTAGAAACGAATCCGAAATTAATCGGTGCGAAAATTTGGAAAAAAATATTCCAGAAAAGGATTAATAGGTTTCTTACCTGACATCGTATTGCATTTTTCATTCTATTTATTTCCCTTACCAGCACACTCATCAGAGAGGTTTTACCCAGTTTTGAATAACAATTATCTATTCATCTTTCATTTTTCCGTATTAATGGTCATCACGGATTGCATTTTACAAAATCACCGATGTTGGTGATTGACAAACGTTATCTAATCATACCATATTTGGGGTATTAATAATCACCACTACCATGCCCGGAAAAAAAACACTACCCGGCAACCGGCAACTGACAAAACGAGAAAATGAAATTGCTCAACTTATTACTGATGGTTTGAGCAATGCGATGATTGCAAAAAAATTAAACATCAGTATTCAGACTGTTAATACCCATCGCAAAAAAATTTTTAAAAAACTCGAAGTGCACAAAGCAGCTGAACTGATTAAAAAGTTATCAGACAAACCATTCCATTCATTAACTGTCTCCAATTATTTCACATAATCATTTACACACAAAAATTAATTAAAATGAAAAAGCAAAAATCAACAATTACATTATTACTGGCTTCAGTATTATTAATCGTTAACAATTTAAATGCACAGCAATGGAGCAACAATGGCACCCACATTTACAACACCAATGCTGGAAATGTAGGTATAGGTATTTCGGCATCAACACCGGCAAGTTGCAAGTTAGATGTCAGATCAACAGCCTCAATTTCCGGATTAAGTTCAAACGGGATTTTTCGTATTGGTGCTCCTAATGGTCAAAACCTTGTTTTTGACCGGGACGAAGTCCAATGCCGGAATAATGGCAATGCTGCTAATCTGCTGATGAATCGTTTTGGTGGTAAGGTTGGAATTGGTGTAGGAAACCCAGATGCAATTTTGCATGTTAGTAATACTACAGAAGCAAAAACAGCATATTTTGAAAATGACTGGAGCAATACAAATTATCCTAAGTATGGTGTCTATTGTAAGGCTACAGCAACCGGAACTGATCATAAGATAGGCCTATATGCAGAGGCTGAAGATAATGGCAATGACGATGCCATTGGTGTTAAGGGTTTTGCAAAGGGTTCAAACGCTACATCAAATGGAGGAGATAATTATGGTGTGTACGGAGTAGCTGACAACGGTTTAAATACAAACAGCTATGGTGTTTATGGTAAGGCCACCGGGCAAAGTGGAACAAATGCTTATGGTGTTTATGGCACGGCTTCTGGTGGTACCAAAAACTGGGCTGGGTACTTTTTGGGTGATGGTTATTTTAGGGATATTGTTGGTATTGGCACTTCATCCCCTGAGGCAAGACTACATGTAAAGGCAAATGGAACAGGTGAAAGACTTTTCCAGGTTGAGAAAGGCAATGCAACCAAGTTTATGGTTGCAGAAAATGGTGGTGCAACCATTGGCTATGGTTCAACTGTAAACCCGCCAGCTGACGGACTTATGATTAAAGATACTGTAATAGTAGGAATATTGAATGGAGCATCAGGTTATCTTATGTCAGTTAACGGCAAAGTTATTTGTGAAGAATTGAGAGTGCTCAACTCCAATAATTGGCCTGATTATGTTTTTGACTCAAGCTATGAGCTACTTTCTCTCGATGAAGTTGAGAAACATATTAATGCAAACAAACATTTACCGGGCATCCCTTCTGCCTCAGAAATTGAAAAAAATGGAATGGCACTTGGTGAAATGCAAAAGAAGCTCATGGAAAAGGTGGAGGAACTTACACTTTATGTAATCCAGTTGAATTATCAAAATTATATGCTTAAGAAACAACTTAACGAAAAATCAGAATCAACTAGAAAATCTATCGAGTTTTTACAAAATCAAATTGAATCACTAAAATAACTGAACAAAAAATGGGAATCTCATTTAAATAAAATTAATTATGAAAAATAGATTTAAAATTAAAACATATATAAACTGGCATATATGCATTGTATTCCTAATAACATTCCTTATTAGTAAAATACAAGCACAGAATCGGCAGATGCTAAATCCTAAATTAGCTACTATTACGTATCCTCAAGATAATCCTAACTGGATTTGCTTCAAGAAAAATGCAAAAATTAATCCTAGGACTTTTTTTAATGATTTAAAAGAAGCGTTTCAATTGTCGAATGATGATAACATGTTATTGTATAAAGTAAAAAGTGACAACTTGGGATTCAATCATTATCGCTATCAGCAGTATTATAAAAATCTTAAAGTAATGTATGCAGAATTCTTAATACATCAACAGCCAGATGGGTTTGTCTATGCTGCAAATGGTCGACTTATTAGCGGATTAAATCTCAGTAATTTTCCAAAACTTAGTGAAAATGAAGCTCTTGGCAAATCAATGCAATTTATAAGTGCAAGAAAATACCTTTGGGAGAATGTTGAGTTGGAAACTAATTTAAAAAGAGAAAAAAAGGACTCTTTTGCAACTTATTATCCTAAAGGCGAATTAGTTTTTGCACCCATTAATTTTGATGCAATTTCTACGTCAAATAATTATAAACTTGCATGGCATTTCATTATTGGCTCCGATGATGCCAATGTCACTTCCAAAAGTATTTTTATTGATGCTCTTACGGGTCAAGTTTTATTTATTGTTCCTATTTCAACAAATTGTTCTGTAAGCGCTGTCAATTCAATTTCAACTTATAATGGCACATTTAAACCTTCTACTAAAGCGTCATTAGGCAGTTTCGTTTCAATTAATGATTGTCAGGAAACTGAAATTCAGGTTTTAAATTGTAGTGGTGGTGGGCCTTCAAATATAGCCTATGTAGATGCTGATAACATCTGGACATCTTCATTTCAATATTCTGCAGTTCAAGCACAAGCTGGTGCACAGTGGACTTATG
>JBGARN010000044.1:0-28644 GCA_044230205.1 Bacteroidia bacterium | reverse complement strand
AATGCCCGACTAACTTTTGCATTACCTGATTAACTTTCTTTCAATTATTTTTTAGCTGCTGATTTACCTGCTTTACGTCTTAAGGTTTCACCAACAAACTTGATTCCTTTTCCTTTATATGGCTCGGGTGCTCTTAACGACCTGATTTTTGCTGTTACTGCACCAAGCAATTGCTTGTCATGACTTTCCAGGGTAATAATTGGATTAGCACCTCTGTCCTGACGGGTAGATACTTTAATTTCAGTTGGCAAATCGAAAACCACATGGTGAGAATAACCCAAAACAAGGTCAAGTAAATTACCCTGGTTAGAAGCACGATATCCCACTCCCACCAATTCCTGCTCTACTTTAAATCCTTCTGAACATCCTTTAATCATGTTAGCAATTAAAGCACGGTATAGGCCGTGCATAGCTTTATGACGTTTTTGTTCTGTTGCACGGGTTAATGTAACCGTACCATCAGTAACATTAACGGTTATACCTTCATCTACCTTTTGTACTGAAGTCCCTTTGGGACCTTTTACTGTAACGGCATTGCCGTTTATATCAATTGTAACTCCTTTTGGAATTGAAATTGGCAGTTTTCCTACGCGTGACATAACGATTCTTTTTAATGATTAATAAACGTAACAAATTACTTCTCCACCCACATTTGCCTGGCGAGCTTCCTTATCTGTCATCACTCCTCTTGAAGTTGATACAATAGCAATACCGAGTCCGTTAAGTACCCTTGGCATATCTTCATGACTGGCATACTTACGCAAACCCGGACGGCTGGCTCTTTGTAAAAAACGGATAGCAGGCTCTTTTGAAACTGAATTATATTTTAAAGCAACTTTAATAACACCTTGTTTGTTTTCAGTTTCTTCGAATTTGTAATTCGCTATATAACCTTTATCAAATAATATCTTGGTGATTTCCTTTTTTATGTTTGAAGCAGGAACTTCAACAATTCGATGATTTGCCTTTATTGCATTCCTTAACCTTGTTAAGTAATCTGCTATTGGATCTGTCATTATTTAGTGATTGTTAATTTAAAATTTATAATATATCGGACCGATATCCTAACTGCCCGAATCTTGTTTGAATAATTTACCAGGAAGCTTTTGTAACTCCGGCAATTTTTCCCTCTAAAGCCATTTGCCTGAATATTACACGAGAAATTCCAAACTGCCGAATGTAGCCACGAGGACGTCCTGTAAGTTTGCACCTGTTATGCAAACGCACAGGTGAAGAATTTTTAGGTAACGCCTGTAATCCTTGCCAGTCGCCTGCTTTTTTTAAAGCTTCTCTTTTAGCCGCATATTTAGCCACCATTTTTTGGCGCTTAACTTCGCGGGCTTTCATTGATTCTTTTGCCATTCTTATTTTGTCTGGTTTTTAAACGGTACTCCGAATTCTTTTAATAGCTCTAATGCTTCACTGTCTGTTTGAGCAGTGGTAACAAATGTTATATCCATTCCCTGAATCTTACTCACTTTATCAATATCAATTTCAGGAAAAATAATCTGTTCAGTAACACCCAGTGTATAGTTGCCCTTACCGTCAAATCCCTTATCATTCACTCCTTTAAAGTCGCGTATACGTGGTAATGACACAGCCACAAGCCTGTCAAGAAATTCATACATATTATTTGCACGAAGTGTAACTCTAACTCCAACCGGTACACCTTTTCTCAACTTAAAGTTTGAAATATCTTTCTTACTTTTTGTTGACACAGCTTTCTGACCGGTAATTGCAGTCATTTCATTTATCGCAGCTTCAATCATCTTCTTATCGGTTACAGCATCGCCAACACCCTGATTCAAACAAATCTTTACAAGCTTTGGAACCTGCATGGTGCTTTTGTAATTGAACCGCTGCATCAGATTTTTTGAAATCTCATTGCGATATTTATCTTTTAATCTAGGACTGTATGCCATTTTGATTTGAAATTTTATTTACCCTGCATTCAAAAATTAATCCTGTGAGGTTTAATTTGAATGCCTCTTTTTATTTACTTTCTTTTATGGTTTCGCCTGATTTTTTTGCATAGCGAACTATCTTATCATTTTCTACTCTTCTTCCTACACGTGAAGGTTTTCCTGATTTCGGATCAATCAGCATTAAGTTGCTGATATGAATTGAAGCTTCCTGTTTAACAATACCACCTTGCGTATTCTTTGCATTTGGTTTGGTATGCTTTGAAACCTGGTTAACCCCTTCAACAAGAGCGCGGTTTTTATCGGTAAAAACAGTAAGTACTTTTCCTTGCTTACCTTTTGATTCTCCGGTAATAACCTTTACGATATCACCTTTACGAATTTTATATTTAATTTTTGCTGCTTCCATTGTCTTATAATACCTCCGGTGCTAATGATACTATTTTCATAAATTCTTTTTCGCGCAATTCGCGAGCTACAGGTCCGAAAATACGTGTGCCGCGTAATTCATCGTTTGCGGTAAGCAACACTACTGCATTATCATCAAAACGAATATATGACCCATCTTTTCTGCGTATTTCTTTTCGCACACGCACAACAACTGCCTTTGATACTGTACCTTTTTTTACGTTACCTGATGGTATTGCATTTTTTACAGTAACCACAATTTTGTCTCCAACGCTTGCGTAGCGCTTTTTGGTTCCGCCAAGCACCCTGATGCAGAGCACTTCTTTTGCGCCACTATTATCAGCTACTGTAAGTCTTGATTCCTGCTGTATCATTGTTTCCTTTTCTATTTGGATGCCCTATAAAGGGCAAATTCAATTATTTTGCTTTTTCTACTACTTCAACCAGTCTCCAGTTTTTATTCTTGCTCAACGGACGAGTTTCCATTATACGAACTGTGTCACCCACATGCGCTTCATTCTTTTCATCATGAGCCATAAATTTTTTGGTCTGCTTTACGAACTTACCATAAATAGGGTGCTTAATCTTTCGCTCAATTGATACAACGATAGATTTGTTCATTTTATCACTGGTAACGATTCCAGTTCTTTCTTTGCGCAATCCTCTTTCCATTGATATATTATTTTACCTGACTGGTTGAATTTCTTTTTTTAATTTCAGTTTCTAACCGGGCAATAAGCCTGCGAGAAGCACTTATTTTCATAGGGTTCTCTAAAGGTGATACCTGGTGACTGATCTTTAATTTAACGTAATTAGCACGCTCTTCAGCAACTTTATCACGGAGCTCATCATTGGTTAAATCTTTAACGATATCTTGTTTCATCTCGTTGTTTATTAATCTTACGTATATTATTCCTGATAATCTCTCTTAATTACAAATTTGGTTGTTACCGGTAATTTTTGCGCTGCAAGTCGCATTGCTTCCTTGGCTATTGTTAACGGCACTCCTTCTGCTTCAAACATTATGGTACCTGGCTTAATAACTGCAACCCAATATTCCGGGGCACCTTTTCCTTTACCCATACGAACCTCAGCAGGCTTCTTGGTAATAGGTTTATCCGGGAAAACCCGAATCCATGACTGGCCTTCACGTTTCATATACCTGGTTAAAGCAACACGGGCTGCTTCAAGCTGACGGCCTGTAATCCAGGCACGCTCTAATGATTTTAAGCCGAATGATCCAAAGGCAATTTCCGCACCACGTGTGGCATTACCTTTCGATTTCATTTTATGCTGCTTTCTGAATTTACTCTTCTTCGGCTGTAACATAGTTGAGTATTAATTTAATATTTTAAATGTAGCTTACTGATTCAATTTTATTAATCTTCTTTCTTACGTGATCCCCTGTTTCTGCCATCTCCGCGTCCGCGGCCTTCTCCTCTTTCTTTACGATCACCACGCTCATTGCTTCTTTCCATTCCAGGCTTACTTTGTGAAGCTGCCAGGCCGATATTTGGTGATAAATCACGCTTACCATATACTTCACCCCTGCAGATCCAAACCTTTACGCCAATCTTTCCGTAACTTGTCTGAGCCTCACTGATTGCATAATCGATATCAGCGCGGAAAGTATGTAATGGAATACGTCCTTCTTTATACTGTTCTGTGCGGGCCATTTCAGCACCACCTAATCGTCCTGCGCACATAATCTTAATTCCTTCTGCTCCCATTCTCATTGTTGAAGCAATTGAAGTTTTAATTGCTCTTCTGAATGAGATTCGGCCCTCAAGCTGTTTTGCAACTGAATCGCTAACTAATTTAGCATCTAACTCTGGTCGCTTTATTTCAAAAATGTTGATCTGAACATCTTTTTTGGTCAGCTTTTTCAACTCCTCTTTCAACTTGTCAACCTCCTGACCACCTTTACCAATAACAATACCCGGACGCGCAGTATTAATAGTTACGGTAATTAATTTTAACGTGCGCTCAATAATTATTTTTGAAACTCCTCCTTTGGCTAGACGTGCATTCAGGTAATTGCGGATTTTCTCATCTTCAACTAACTTATCTGAGTAATTTTTGCCTCCAAACCAATTCGAATCCCATCCACGAATGATTCCAAGTCTGTTTCCAACCGGGTGTGTTTTTTGTCCCATTTATGAATTTATTTCTGTTGTTTCTGTATTTTCTGTTGTTGATAGTGTTAACGTATCAATAATCAATGTTACATGATTAGAGCGTTTACGCACCCGATAGCCGCGACCTTGTGGCGCTGGGCGTAAGCGTTTTAACATTCTTGCACTATCCACATATATTTCTTTAATGAATAAATCATTGTCTTCAATTCTTGATCCACTGTTTTTTGCCTGCCAGTTAGCTATTGCTGACAATAAAAGTTTTTCAAGTCTGCCAGCAGCTTCCTTATTGGTAAAACGCAGAATATTAAGTGCATTACTTACTTTTTTTCCACGAACCAAATCAGCAACAAGCCTCATCTTGCGAGGTGATGTCGGGCAATTATTTAGTCTGGAAAAACTAATAGTTTTTAATGCCTCTTTTCTTTCTTCTGCCGCTAAGCGTTTTCTTGCTCCCATATTCTCTTTATTTTTGGGTATTACTTAATTCAACTTTAGTACAATTATTTTGCAGCTTTATCCTTATTACCTGAATGGCCCCTGAATGTACGTGTTGGAGCAAACTCTCCTAACTTGTGACCAACCATATTTTCAGTAATGTAAACCGGAATAAACTTATTTCCATTATGAACAGCGACTGTGCTACCTACAAAATCAGGAGAAATCATCGAACCGCGCGCCCAGGTTTTAATGACAACCTTTTTCTTGGTTTCGTTCATTTTAACAACTTTACGTTCTAGCTTTACGTCTATATGTGGACCTTTTTTTAATGAGCGAGCCATTTATTAATCAGTGTTTTTTGTTACCTTTTTGTTTTCGGAATAATTTTCAGATCAATCGATCAGTTACTTTTTCCTTCTTTCGATTATGTATTTGTTTGTTGGGCTATTCTTCCAACGGGTCTTCTTACCTTTTGCAAGCAAGCCTTTTCTTGATCTTGGGTGACCACCGGAAGCACGTCCTTCTCCTCCACCCATTGGATGATCTACAGGATTCATTGCTACACCTCTAACCCTTGGTCTGCGACCAAACCACCTGGTTCGTCCTGCCTTACCTGAGCTTTCCTGATTGAAGTCAGGGTTTGATACTGTTCCGATTGCTGCCATGCAGGTAATAAGCACCATACGGGTTTCGCCTGAAGGCATTTTTAACACTGCATATTTTCCATCACGTGCTAACAACTGAGCATAGGAACCGGCACTGCGTGCAAGTTTAGCTCCCTGTCCCGGGCGTAATTCAATATTGTGAATTAAAGTTCCCAAAGGAATATTCTTTAATGTCATGCAATTGCCAATTTCAGGAGTAACCTCATCACCTGATATAACAGATTGACCTACCTTAATACCATTCGGTGCTATTATGTATCTTTTATCACCATCCTTGTAATGGATCAATGCAATATAAGCTGAACGATTAGGATCGTATTCAACAGAAGCAACAGTTCCGGGCACTCCAAAATTATCACGCTTAAAATCAATAACACGATACATTTTACGGTGACCACCACCAATATAACGCATTGTCATTTTGCCGGAGTTATTTCTTCCGCCTGTTCTTTTCATACTTACCAGCAAACTCTTTTCAGGTCGGTTTGTAGTAATCTCCTCAAAATTGGCGCGCACCTTAAACCTCTGACCAGGAGTTATCGGACGCAGCTTCTTTACACCCATTGTGTTCTTTTCTTTCTTTAGTTAATTATATATTCGAATAGAAATCAATACTCTCGCCTTTTTTCAAGGTTACAATTGCTTTCTTGAAATTGTTGCGTTTACCGGATACAAAACCTGTTTTTGTGTATCTTGATTTTGACTTTCCACGCTGAACCATAGTATTTACTGACTCCACAGTTACCGAATACATTTTGGCAACTGCATCTTTAATCTGAATTTTATTGGCATCTTTATTTACAACAAATCCATAACGTGGTTGCTTTTCGCCAATTTTTGTCAGCTTTTCAGTTATAATGGGTTTTACTATGATATTCATTTTAATCTATTGTATTTAAACTGATTTTATTAACAGTGGCTGTAAGGTTAATTAGGATAATGTTTCTTCAATTAACGTTAAACCCTTCTCACTTACCAAAATATTCTGAGCATTCATAATATCATAAGTATTTAAAGATGAAGCACTTACAACCTTATTTCGGCTCAAATTTCGGGACGACAAATATATATTTTTATTTGAATCAGTCAGGACCATTAATGTTTTTTTCCCACCTAACTGAAGCTTATTGATGATGTCCATATAAGCTTTGGTCTTTGGTGCGTCCATCACAAAATCTTCTATAACAGTTATTGCATTAGCCTTAGCTTTATATGAAAGAGCAGAGGTACGCGCCAACTGCTTTTGCTTTTTATTCAACTTAAAAGAATAATCGCGAGGCTGCGGACCAAAAACACGACCACCACCTTTAAACAATGGTGATTTCATACTTCCTGCTCGAGCTCCCCCTGTTCCTTTCTGACGCTTTAATTTCTTGGTAGTCCGATGAATATCTGCACGCTGGGTTGAAGCATGTGTTCCCTGGCGCTGATTTGCCAAATATTGCTTCACATCAAGATAGATTGCATGATCATTGGGCTCAGCAATAAAGATGTCTTTATTAAGCGTAACCTTTCTACCGGTATCAACTCCTGATATATTATAAACTGAAAGTTCCATTTCTAATTAACTTTTGTAATTGCTGTTATTTAATTAAGCTATTATTTCTCTAACAAAACATAACTTCCATTATGACCCGGTACAGCGCCTTTTAAAAGAATAAGGTTANNNCAGCGCCTTTTAAAAGAATAAGGTTATGATCCGGCATTACTTTAACAACCTGGAGGTTCTGAATTTTTACCCTGTTATGGCCAGTACGACCAGCCATACGCATTCCCTTAAATACACGCGAAGGCCATGATGATGCACCCATTGAACCCGGTGCACGTAAACGGTTATGCTGACCGTGAGTAGTACCACCAACGCCACTAAATCCATGGCGCTTTACAACACCCTGGAAACCTTTACCTTTTGAAATACCTATAGCATCGCAAAACTCACCTTCAGCAAACAAATCTGCCTTAACAACATCGCCTAAATTAAACTCTGTCTCAAATCCTTTGAACTCAACCAATTTGCGCTTAGGAGTGGTTTTTGATTTTGCAAAATGCCCCGCCATTGCCTTGGTAGTGTGTTTTTCTTTCTTCTCGTCAAAAGCCAATTGAACAGCTTTGTAGCCGTCTTTCTCAATTGTTTTTATGTGTGTTACCACACAAGGTCCCGCTTCAATCACGGTGCAGGGAATGTTTTTTCCATCAGCATCGAAAATGCTGGTCATGCCAACCTTTTTACCTATTATACCTGACATCTTTATTAAGGTTTTACCAGAGGTTTCCGATTTATAAAGCTGGAAACATGGCAGTTATTATAATTTATTATGAACGATTTTTTATCCAACAACAATTAATTGAAATCAACTAATTACACTTTGATTTCCACTTCAACGCCACTTGGCAATTCCAATTTCATTAATGCATCCACTGTTTTAGCAGTTGAACTGTGAATATCAAGTAAACGCTTGTATGCACATAACTGAAACTGCTCGCGAGCTTTCTTATTTACGTGCGGTGAACGTAGTACCGTATAAATTTGCTTTTCGGTTGGCAGTGGTATCGGCCCACTTACTATAGCCCCTGTAGATTTAACTGTTTTAACAATTTTTTCAGCTGATTTATCAACCAGGTTGTAATCGTATGATTTCAGTTTAATACGGATTCGTTGACTCATTGTGTTTTTTTTTAAAGAACGATATTATTAGTATGATTTCTTGTTAATGAATTGAATGCTGTACCCCTTAAAAAAAGGGAACGCAAAAGTAGATACTAATTCGATATTATCAAGAGGAGAATGAAAAAAAATTTGAACGTTGATAAAAAGTTAGGGAATGCAACGAAACGCAGGCCTGTATTGCTTCTGAGCGCAGCGGATATTCACAATAATGTGTTTGTTATTCAATTTTTATTCAAAGAAATAAGGTTATTTAAGTTTAAAAGCGTCAGAAATTAAACAGCTGATTTTCGATGTAAATGACAATGGGAATTTCACATTCATTAATGGAAATAAGAATACCGGGTAATCAGCGTATAAATAATTGATAGACAAATCTTTGACAAAAAACTAACCGATGATAGCAACTTTAATCTCATTAGCACCGTTAATTAAAGTGAGGTGGGAAAATAAAGGCGCTTTTCTATAAAAACCGTCATCTATTAAAAGGCGGCCAGTAATCAATATTAAGTTGGCACAACAAGTTTGCAGCATTTAAACGAAAAGCCCCCTGCTGGTTTTAGCAGGGGGCTTCCAATGAATCAATATTTAAGGTATTATGCCTTCTCTAATTTCTTGCCTTTTGCCTTTGAGATCACTTCATCAGCTACGTTGCGAGGAGCTTCTGAATAATGAGAGAATTCCATGGTAGAAGAAGCACGGCCTGAACTTAGTGTACGTAAACTGGTTACATAACCAAACATTTCTGAAAGCGGCACCTTGGCACGAATTACCTGTGCACCTGCACGAGTATCCATTCCTTCAAGGTGACCTCTGCGCTTGTTAATATCACCAATTACATCACCCATGTTTTCTTCAGGTGTAACTACTTCCAGCTTCATGATAGGTTCAAGTAATACCGGCTTTGCTTTTGCAGCAGCGTCTTTGTAGCCAATTTTAGCGCAAATCTCGAATGAAAGGGCATCAGAGTCAACAGCGTGGTATGAACCATCGAATAAACGTACTTTCATACTATCAACGCGGTAACCTGCAAGTACACCATTTTGCATAGCCTGCTCAAATCCTTTTTGAACTGAAGGAATAAATTCGCGTGGAATATTTCCACCTGAAATTTCATTAACAAACTGCAAGCCTGCTTTTGGATTTTTCTCAAGCCAATCCTGGTCTGCAGGGCTTATTTCAAACTGTATATCAGCAAACTTACCACGACCACCTGTCTGCTTTTTATAAACTTCGCGATGCGTAGCACCTGTAGTTAATGTTTCTTTATACGATACCTGTGGTGCACCCTGGTTACATTCTACTTTAAACTCCCGTCTTAAGCGGTCAACTATAATTTCAAGGTGAAGCTCACCCATACCACTGATTACAGTCTGACCGGTCTCATGATCGGTATGAACACGGAAAGTAGGATCTTCTTCAGCTAATTTATTTAATGCAACGCCTAGCTTATCAAGGTCAGCCTGAGTTTTAGGTTCAATAGCCAAACCGATAACAGGCTCAGGGAAACTCATTGCTTCAAGCACAATAGGAGCATTTTCTGCACAAAGTGTATCACCTGTACGAATATCTTTAAAACCTACTGCTGCACCTATATCACCAGCTTCCAAAGCTTCGATCTGGTTTTGCTTATTAGCGTGCATCTGGAAAATACGGCTGATACGCTCTTTGTTTCCTGAACGTGTATTCAATACATACGAACCTGAATCCAGCTTGCCTGAATAAGCACGGATAAATGCCAGACGGCCCACGAAAGGATCAGTGGCAATTTTGAAAGCCAATGCTGCAAACTTATCATTCACATCAGGCTTACGAAGCTCAACCTCGCCTGTTTCAGGATTTGTTCCTTCCACAGCTGCAATCTCTAATGGGCTTGGTAAAAACGCCATTACAGCGTCAAGCATAGTTTGTACACCTTTATTTTTGAATGAAGATCCACACATCATAGGTGTAATTTTCATTGCACAAACCGCCTTACGAATAGCCGCTTCCATTTCTTCTATGGTGATAGAATCTGGATCATCGAAAAATTTCTCTAATAATTTATCATCAAATTCAGCTACTGCTTCTACAAGGTTTGCGCGCCATTGATGTACTTCATCCTTCAAATCATCAGGAATAGGAATTTCAGTAAAAGTCATGCCTTGAGTGGCATCATCCCATACGATTGCTTTATTTCTGATCAAATCAACTACACCTTTAAACTTTTCTTCAGCTCCAATTGGCCCTGAAGAGGCACAGGATTACCGCCAAACGGGTACGAACCTGGTCAACTACGCTAAAGAAATCAGCACCGGCACGGTCCATTTTGTTAACGAAACCAATACGGGGCACGTTATATTTATTCATCTGACGCCATACGGTTTCAGATTGAGGCTCAACGCCACCTACAGCACAAAATAAAGCTACAGCTCCATCCAATACACGCAATGAGCGCTCCACCTCCACAGTAAAATCAACGTGACCAGGAGTATCAATAATATTCATGCGATACTTTTTAGTATCAGCAGTTGACTTGCCATTTTCAGTCGGGTAATTCCAATAACAGGTAGTAGCAGCTGAAGTAATGGTGATACCACGCTCCTGCTCCTGAACCATCCAATCCATGGTGGCAGCACCTTCGTGTACTTCGCCTATCTTGTGTACTTTACCGGTATAATAAAGAATACGCTCAGTAGTAGTTGTTTTACCTGCATCAATGTGTGCAGAAATTCCAATGTTACGCGTATATCTGAGGTCTTGTGCCATGTTATTTTTTTATGGAATTAAAGTTATCGGATAACGCCAATGAGGCGCTTTCCTATTATTCAACTAATTTTTAATTGAATTTTTTGAAAATCAATATGACTTATTTTTGCAAAAAACTATGCCTTAAAGTGAGCGAAAGCTTTGTTGGCTTCGGCCATACGATGTGTATCGTCTTTCTTTTTAACTGCTGCACCTTCACCTTTTGATGCGGCAATTATTTCACCGGCAAGCTTATCAGCCATGGTTTTTTCATTGCGCTTACGCGAAAAAGTAATCAACCACTTTATACCCACTGCAATTTTTCTTTCAGGACGAACCTCTGAAGGGATTTGAAAAGTTGCACCGCCAACCCTGCGGCTTCTTACTTCCACTGAAGGCATAATATTATTCAATGCTTTCTTAAAAGTTTCAAGCCCGTTCTCCTTTGTTTTGTCTTCCACCTTATTAACGGCATCATAAAAAATGTCGAATGCTGTATTCTTCTTGCCGCTGTACATCAGGTTATTCACAAAGCGTGTTACCAAAACGTCATTAAAACGCGGATCAGGTAACAACATCCTCTTTTTGGGTTTTGATTTTCTCATTTGTATTTACCTATTGAAGGTTTTTAAATTTTTTATTTCGAGTTTATTTTTTGCCTTTGGCAGGTGCTGCGGCAGCTCCGGCTTTCGGACGCTTTGTTCCGTATTTTGAACGTTGCTGTTTACGGCCATCAACACCTGAAGTATCTAAAGCACCACGGATAATGTGATAACGCACACCCGGCAAATCTTTTACACGACCTCCGCGGATCAATACAATGGAGTGTTCCTGCAGGTTATGACCTTCTCCGGGAATATAGGCTGTAACCTCAAATTTATTAGTCAACCTAACACGGGCAACTTTACGCATTGCTGAGTTTGGTTTTTTAGGAGTTGTTGTATAAACGCGAGTACAAACCCCTCTGCGCTGAGGGCATGAAACCAAGGCAGGCGACTTACTCTTATCCACAAGAGCTTCCCTTCCTTTTCTTACCAGTTGTTGTATTGTAGGCATTTTTGCTGTTAAATAGAATTAATAAATTACCCCTTAAAAAAGGGAACGCAAAAGTAGATACTAATTCGATATTAGCAAGTAAGCCGGCAAAAAATTTTTAGCAGGTAAAATAAGCCTTTTCAGAGGTATTACTTACTGAAATTTGCCTTTAAAGTGTGGTTTTCTGCTTTAAAATTAATTTGAGGCAATTTTATTCTGATTAACTGCGCATGATAAATAGGCAATGCTTTAGTTGTACAATTTAGCCTATCGTTGCTTGTAATACCAATATCATCAATACTGTGATCGTGTTAGGTTTAAATTGAAATATGGCACGTGCGGTTTTCAATAAAATTGTCATATGCAATAGCTGTAAAAACCAAAATCCTGATAGCTAACGGATACAAATAAAAAAAACAACAACTTAATTCTTCACAAACTTCTTCACTAACCGCTCCTTTTCCGTTTTAAGTACAACAACATACATTCCTTTAGAAAGCGAACCGCAATCCACATCTTGCGTATAATAAGGCGGTTGTGTTTTTTTTATTGAAGAAAAAACTTCTCTCCCTTGTACATCATAAATCTTAAGCATCACATTTTTTCCTTTTATATTCTTTGCATTGATAAACGCCTTCTCCCAATCACTCACATACGTAACAAACATCTCTCCATTTGGAGACACTATGTTTTGTACGGCTACCCATTGCACGGTATCACACGGGCTACCAGCTATGCGAGGCAAGTCATAATCAGGATTATTGGGCAAACCCCAATAAGTTCTGTTACCTCCAAGATAAAAACTAAATGGCGTAAAGTTGCAAGATGTGCCCGGGCTATCAGGTGAATTTATAATTGATAAATTATCAATTACAGTATTGTGTAGCGTATCTGGATATGGATAATTATTTGAACCGTCATTCCACGAGCATGTGAGATAGATTTTATCATCAGGTGCAAGCCTTAATGCACCACCTTCAAATGCACACGTAGAGTCACTCCATATTGTATCTGCATTTGCCCACGGAGTTGAATCCTGTAAATCAATTTGAATTAATGATGAGCTTGGAATATCCGATGAACTTACATAAAGAAACCTGTTATTTGGAGAAAAAGCACAACTCCATAAACTTGGAGTAGGTGGAGAAGTGTTTTTCGGTCTTATCACAATATGATTACTTAATAAGCCTGTGCATCGGTCAAAATCAAATGTTTCTATCAAACCATCGTATAATACCATAGCTAACTTATCACCAGTTTTATTAAAAATATACCGGCTAAGATTAGTTTGAGTATATGAACCTATATTTTGGGTGTCTGGTACACTTATTCCCGAAGGTGAAATCAGGAACTTGTAAAAAGTATTGTTACTTCCTTGGTGCTTCCGGTGTATTATCCACCAATCTCTGCCATTGCCATGCTTAACAGCAGTTAATCCATCGTTAGCTGGTGAAGACAATAATTGAATATTTTTTTGGGTTACTTTTCCACGCCCGCTGTCTAAGCTCATATCTATTACATTATAGTATAAGCCATAATTACTGGTTACCCCAATTGTAAATAGATAATATCTTAAAGTGTCATCAGGAAAGGGAATTATGACGCATTCCATATACCATGATTGATAATTAAGTGAATCCCCATTCGCCATTAGTTGATGTTGTTTGTTATAAACCTCTCCATTTGCTAAATAAGATACTCCATTAAATATATCTGTATCATAGCTTGAGTAAAAAAGCAAATTGCCGTTTGTATCACAAATAGAGGCGCAACTACCGCGCGATTTGGCAACTGAATGTATAGGTACGGGCTGACTCAAATTAGAAAAGTCAATACCGGCACTGTCTCCAAAGCACCAGATATCGTTTCGGTTTTGAGCAATACCAACTATAGGAATGAATAAAAAGAAGAGTATCAACTTCTGCATTTGGTGAAGGTAATATGATTTCGATTATCTGCTGAAGTGCAATCCCACGCGCACCCCTCCCGATAGCTATCGGGACTAAAGGGCGCCAATACTGTGCCCGATAGCTTTCAGAAATAAAGGGACGTGACCTGCGCCTTTTTCATACTTAATATTGATTAGCTTTTTAAACAGACCTTCTACTTATGTTGTCAATTAAGTGAGCAACTATTAGTGGCACTTTAGCTGCCACTCTCATTTCAGGCTTGCAATTTTTTCCAACTCAAACATTTCATCTCTTAATCTTGCTGCTTCAATAAAATCAAGCTCGCGCGCTGCTTTTTCCATATTGCGTTTTACGCGTGCAATTTGTTTTTGTAACTGATCTTTATCCATGTAAGCAATTAAAGGATCGGCAGCCACATTTATGGTATCAGCTTCCACATAAGCTTTGGGCTCTGCAGCTTTCCGGGATTCATCTTTTGAGCTTGGCAGGTAATTTTCAATTGATTTTTTAATCTGCGATGGAGTAATGTTGTGCGCTGTGTTGTAGGCAATTTGTTTTTCTCTTCTGCGCTCGGTTTCGTCTATGGTGCGCTGCATACTTTCGGTAATGGTATCGGCATACATAATTACCTTGCCATTAACATTACGGGCAGCACGTCCTGCTGTCTGCGTTAGCGAGCGGTTGCTGCGCAGGAATCCTTCTTTATCAGCATCTAAAACTGCCACCAGCGAAACTTCAGGCAAATCCAAACCTTCACGCAGTAAATTAATTCCGATCAGTACATCAAAAACTCCATTGCGCAAGTCGCGCAAAATTTCTACACGATCTAAAGTTTCAACATCACTATGAATATAGCGGCAGCGGATATTTAGTTTAGTAAGATATTTTGCCAACTCTTCGGCCATGCGTTTGGTAAGTGTAGTTACCAAAACACGTTCATTCTTTTTTACCACATTTTCAATTTCTTCCAGTAAATCATCCACCTGGTTAATGCTTGGGCGCACTTCAATTGGAGGGTCTAACAACCCGGTAGGGCGAATAACCTGTTCAACAATAACACCTCCGCTTTGCTGCAGTTCGTATTCAGCAGGTGTTGCGCTAACATAAATAGTTTGTCCTGTTAATGCATCAAACTCATCGAACTGAAGCGGGCGGTTATCCATGGCACTTGGCAACCGAAAACCATATTCCACCAAATTTACTTTACGTGAACGATCGCCACCATACATGGCACGTATCTGCGAAACGGTAACATGACTTTCGTCAATCACCATTATATAATCTTCAGGAAAATAATCTAACAAACAGAATGGCCGTGTGCCGGGTTTGCGTCCGTCAAAATAACGTGAGTAGTTTTCTATACCGCTGCAATAGCCCAGCTCGCGTATCATTTCCAAATCATAGGTAACACGGTCTTCCAGGCGCTTAGCTTCCAGGTAGCGTTGCTGCCCTTTAAAAAAATCAACCTGCTTTACCATATCTTCCTGAATTTGCCAGATGGTTTGCGTTTGAGTTTTGGCATTGGTTACATAAATGTTTGCCGGAAATATGGCCACATATTCGTGAGATGTTGCTTTACGTCCGCTAACCGGATCAATAGTTTCCAGCTCTTCTATTTCATCACCAAAAAAAGTAATGCGATAGGCGTAATCAGCATAAGCCAAAAATACATCAACACTATCACCCTTAACCCTGAAAGTTCCGTGTTTAAATTCAGTTACTGTTCGTGAGTACAAGGAGGTTACCAGCTTATGTAAAAAAGCATTGCGCGAAATTTTCTGACCCTTCTGTAACCTGATAATGTTTTCGGTAAAATCGGCAGGATTGCCCATACCATAAATACACGACACGCTTGAAACCACAATCACATCGCGCCTGCCGCTCATTAATGAGCTAGTGGTGCTTAATCGTAATTTTTCAATTTCATCATTGATTGATAAATCTTTTTCGATGTACGTATTGCTTGATGGAAGATAAGCTTCGGGCTGATAATAATCGTAATACGATACAAAATACTCAACGGCATTTTCAGGAAAGAAATGCTTAAACTCACCATATAATTGCGCAGCAAGTGTTTTGTTATGCGATAAAATTAATGCAGGACGCTGCACCTGTTGTATGACATTGGCTATGGTAAAAGTTTTTCCCGAACCTGTAACCCCCAGCAATGTTTGAGCGCGGTCGCCTGCATTTAATCCCGCCACCAATTGTTTAATCGCTTCAGGCTGATCGCCCGTTGGTACAAAATCAGAAATCAGTTTAAAATTCATTGGTGCAAAAGTATTGGAACTTTATGAAAGTATATGCCTGATGGATATTTCTATTAATTCAATTCACGTTGGGTTTATTATTAAAATGAATGATTTTAATTTTTAACAAGCTAAAAAAGTAATGAATAGAAATAAAAAAAGCTGAAATCAAACAAGTATGCAGCCTGATTTCAGCCTTAATGTTTTGGTATAATTACAATGCTCTAAATGAGCATGTGAATAACATCTGGCAATTATTCTTTTACAAACCTTGCCACAATAGTATTGCCGCTGCTAATAACTTTAACATAATATATACCAGGTGATTGATTGCTCATATCAAAGCTAAAGTAGTTTTTGCCTTTGTATGATGTCTCTTCAGATTGTTGTATTATCCGTCCTAAGTTATCACATACTGTAAGACTGATAGTACCACCCATAATACTTGTGTACTGGATGTTGAGCATATCTTTTACCGGAACCGGATAAACTAAAGCAATATCAGCGCTATTGCCGGCATATTCATCAATTGCAACATTGCAGAACGGATCGCCTTGTGCAAGCAGGTGAACCAAAATTGATGTACCCGTATAGGTGCAACCTGTATCGAGAATTAAATCATAAACCCTTGTAGGAGGATCAGGAGGCAGAGAATCATCAATTGCATTACCATAAACAACTGGAGTAAAATAATAGTCGCCTGACGGAAATACTGAGCCATCATTAATTTGTGCAATGGTTACTCCGCCAGCAGCAATCCCTGAACCGCCAACAAAAGAAGGATCGTTAAGCGGATCGTTACTGCCGCTAATATCAGCAGTTGAAACCAGCCAGCTGAAGCCGCGGTAAACACCAGCGGTAGGTGCAACTACTCCGGCAACAGTAATCCGAAGCGTATCGTTAAAGCAAATCATGGTGTCGTTGGCAGCAGCAATTCCGGGAGAAATAGTTGTATCTCCACATGGAATATTTAACAGCCTGGTAATGTTTACACAATACTGTCCGGTACTTAACGTCCCGTTAAAATTAAATCCATCTATCAGCATATAGTAAGTAGTGCCTGATGTGGTTTGTAATGTTAACCCTGCAGGAAAAGTTGTAGCAGTTGCATTGGGTCCGTCTTCATTGCAATCAAGCGGCACAAGGGCACCGCATGTTCCGGTGTAAATTCCGATTTGTGTATCACCATCATCAATATAATTGGCAACACCACCGCAATCGCCTGTTTCAATAAAATAGAGTCCGCCATCGCCAATAAAACTAAACCATAATGTATTATCTAAAGAAGGCCCACTGCCTGAGCCATCAGGTTCGCCAAAGCATGCAAACCCTGTTGTGGGATCATCAGCACCTGTTGAAGCACTGTCGTTATTATAAGGCCCTGTTGTTTGTACAATGCCAAAAGGCTGACCCAATGAAGATGAAAGATCAATAGCTGTAAAACACGAATCATTAAGCACACCTGAACCCGTAGTATCCTGGTGCCCGTAAATTATAAATGGAAAACCTTGTATATGACCAGTACCTGCGCCCGGTGGTGCGGTAGAAGTATCTTTGGCCGGTTGCCATATTTGTGTTGAAGGAACAAATTGAAGCGCATCACCGGTTTTGGTAATGCCTTGCACATTAATAGGTGGTGCCCACGGGCCTGATGCCAGTGATCCACCAGATTGCCACGAGACATAATAAGTCCCTGAGTCAAGAATTAATCCGGGGGTATTGACCGTATTACGCATAATGGCACGCAATGCATTCAACGTATCTGTAGCGTTAGTGCGATAGATGCCCGACCAAACTGAAGTTGCAAGAACATTTAAGCCCGTGTCGCCATAAATGATGTTACTGCCAAGAGCAGGTGATCCATCCCAGATACCAATTTTAACCTCATTAATAGTTGAATTGGTTGAAGGTGATGCCTGTGTTTGATAAGCAAAAAAAACAATGGAGTCAATGGTCCATCCCGGCCCGGGAACTTTAAAGTCTTCGGCTACTTTATAGCCGTCAACTATATCATGGTTTAACCCGAACGTATTGATGCCATCATGCAATGATGATACATCAGCGCCTCCGGCACCACTGCCGGGCTTGTTAACTAATGGTCCGTTATTGATCAGCATCAGCTGTGCATGGGATGCTATACAAACAAATAACAGACAAAGTGATAATGTAATTCTTTTCATAATGTTTACTGTTTAGTTTGTTATTGATAATGCAATATTAGCAGAAAAGGCGAATGAGCCGCCATTGCAAAAATTGACTAAATACATTTTAGTTAATTAAAGCAGCTGCTGAATTGAAAAACAAAAGCTGTGTAGTAAGCTATCGAAATCTGCAACTGAAAAAAAATCAATAACTATAACTTTTGCATCCGTTCAAACTTACCGTTGTATATTCTATAGGTATTGCCACTTATGTTAATTTCTTCACCTTCATTGAGGTTCATCAGGTTGGTTATATCATCTTCTATGGTGTGCAGTGAGCCCTTATTGCTCCGCACCATATCCATGTAATTGGTATTAATGCCTGCAAACGTTCCGCATAAAATAACTTTAACAGGCTTATTTATTTTTGAAAGCAAACTTAAGTCGCGCGGAGTTGCAAAGTTATCAGCAATCAAAACCACGTTGCTGAATTCGGGATATAGTTTTATAGCTTCAATAACTGCTTCAAGGTTATTCTCTGGCGTATCACCTCCGCTACCATTTATCATGGCTTCATAAAGTGTGTTGGCCACGATGTCGAAATCATTTGTTGAGGCATGATAAATTCCACCGGTGCGGCCAATTTCTTTTTTCATGTCACTCATGTTATTACCATCATTAAAAAAGAAAAACTGTTTTACCAGATTATTAGTAAGGTTTAACCTGAACCACAACAACAGTTGTGCTGTGTAAGGCGACATGCTTCCGGTTACATCGCAAACAAAAAGTGTATTCTTCCAGTTATTGCGGTTAAGGATTTTGAAAATACTGCTGTCCTGTTCTTCCATAAATTTATAATACGATTCAGGAGCATCCACTGAATCCACTATCAGTTCCTCAAACCTGCCACGGGTTTTATATTCACGTATAATACCCGTTAGCAACTTAACATCATTCTGCACCACCTTATCGGGCCAGATAAATTTTATCGGTAAAGTGTAGCGCATGCTTGCCGGTTTTCCATTGCGCTTGCCGGGTATCCATTTGGGCATTTTTGCAATGGCTTTCATGGCAACATTGTTACACGACTCATCAATGCCGCTTATCAAACTTACTTTCTCCACCTCTCCACGTGAATTGACAATAAAACTTACCTGCACCTCTCCTTCTTTATGTTCTCGGAAAGCATCTTTCGGATATTTGACATTTTTTCTAAGGTATTCGCGTAATGCAGAATCGCCACCAACAAACTGCGGAAACTCCAGGTTGTCATAAAATCTTTTTTTGTAAACCGGAAGCTTTACGGTTTTCACTTTTTTTGAAGTGTCATTTACCGCTGTTTTTTTTGCTGTTGAATCGCCCAGCAGTTCTTTTATAAAATTGATTTCATCAGTACGCGAAAGTTTGGTGCTCGGCTCACGATAGGTAAAAATAAAACCATGAAACATTTCTTTGCCTTCGGCTGAATTGTTTGCACCTGTGATGGCAATTTGCCCCCAGGCAATTAAGGGATCATTAAAAAACTGTGGAGCTAATTTTTTTAAACCTAAAAGTCTTTGACGGTTTAATTCCTTCTGATTGAATGATTGCGATTCGTGATAAGTGGTATAAACCAAATCAACACGGTAAATCAAATAGTTTTTTATTTTTTCAAATTCGGGATTGGTTTTTAATTCGCCTTTTGCAAAGGGTGATTCAAGAAAAAGCTGGTTGGGTTTTAAATCAGCAATCTTATATTGTTCAATTTCTAATTTATCGGAATTTAAAATATTCTCGAAATCATTTTTTTGAGCAAATGAAAAATGAAACGAAAAGAAAAGGGTTATCAAAAATAAGATTGGGCGCATGGGAGTATTTTATGCTATAACAAATTTGATAACGAAAAGATAGCTAGGATAGTATTGAATTTTCACATTACCCATTCAATGGTAAGTGAGTCATAGTGTGAGAGGCGTAAAATCCGAATATCCGTCTTACCCATAACCCAATTTCCAACTCCACCTACTCCGGTGCAGTCATGCCCCATGTAGCCCATTCTTCTTTTGCAGGGCCATACACACCGTGAACTTTTAAACCTGCAAGGCGCATCAACATGGTAAGTTGCCCGCGGTGATGTGCCAGGTGTTTGATTAAAACCTGAAGTGTTGTTCCGCGTTTCCATTTATCACCATACATTTCATCCTCGATATGCAATTCATCATCGCTCCATTTTGCAACTTGCTCGGCAACGCTTGCTGCTGATTTTGCAAATCCATCTGCAATTTCTTTTGCCATATCCGGCACGGGTGAATCAATTTCAGGTCCTTCAATTTTTAATCCTGTTTTGCCCAGCATTTCATTGTTGGTTTCTACAATGTGCCAAGCCAGTTTTCCGATTTTACGCGCTTCACCAATCAATTCTTTTTTTAAAGATTCATCAGTAAGCATGTTGTACAACTTAGTGGTTGCTTCTGTTTCATACTTCCATTCGCTCAGGAAGTCGGTTACTTTTCTGTACATTACTTTTGGGTTTGTGAGTTTGATGTTTGAGAGTTTGATGTTTTTTAAATTATAAATTATTCAAAACAAAATCAGTCATCAGGGTGTATAAGTGCATGGTGGCACCGCCACCTGTTAAACCGTGAGCCCGGTTAGGGTAATTCATGGTTTGAAACTGCACGTTTGATTTAACAAGCTTGTTTACAAACATCATGGTGTTTTGATAATGCACATTATCATCAGCCGTTCCATGAACCATTAAAAATTTTCCTTTAATCTTATCTGTAAAATTTATCGGTGAATTGTCGTCATATCCTCTTGGATTTTCCTGAGGGGTGCGCATGTAACGTTCGGTATAAATGTTGTCGTAATAACGCCAGTTAGTCACAGGCGCTACACTCATTCCCATTTTAAAAATATCAGCACCTTTTTCCATACATAGTGCAGTCATAAATCCTCCGTAACTCCATCCCCAAATACCAATACGTTTTCCATCCACATAAGTTTGCTGCGCTAACCACTTGGCAGCATCTACCTGGTCGTTACTTTCAAGGTTACCCAATTGCATATAAGTGCACCGTAAAAAATCATAACCCTGTTTAGTGGTTCCCCTGTTGTCAACCGATACTACAATGTAGCCCATTTGTGCCAGCATATTGAACCACATATCGCGCGAATTGTTGCTGGTATTATTTACTAATGGCGCCCCGGGTCCGCCATACACATACATCAGTACAGGATATTTTTTTGAAGGACTAAAATCCAGTGGCTTAATCATCCATGCCTGCATTTCAGTGCCACCACTGTTTTTAATGGTAAGAAATTCTTTCGGGCTGATTTTATATTCAGCCATTTTATTTTTCAATTCTTTATTTTCCTCCAGCACTTTTATTAATTTTCCGTCAGCAGTGTATAATTCATTTACAGGAGCAGTATTGGCGGTTGAGTATTTATTTACAAAATATTTAAAACCAGTGCTGAACTCTGCACTGTTTGTGCCGTCAGCATGGCCTAAAAGTCTTTTTCTTCCATCCATAGTTATTGAATAAACCTGCTTATCAATTGGCCGCGTTTCATAGCTCTGGTAGTAAAAAGTTTTTTTTGCTTCATCATAGCCATAAAATTCAAGCACATCTTTTTTATCGCTGGTTATTTGCTTTTCAAGTGTGCCATCCATCTTGTACAGGTACAGATTATTGTAGCCATCCTTATAGCTCATCCACACAAAGTGTTTACCATCATTTAAAAATCTCGGGTCGGCACTGTTTTCAATATCAATAAAAGTTTTGTCCTCTTCAGTAAACATAATTTTGGTTTTACCGGTTGCCACATCACACAACATAAGGTCAACTTTATTCTGCAGGCGGTTTAAGCGCATAATGCAAAGCTGGTTGGCGTCAGCCGTCCAAAGTATCCGTGGAATATACTGGTCCTTATTGTTGCCAACATCCGCTTTTACAGCTTCTCCTTCTTCGAGGTTCTGAATATACACCTGCACATCGCTGTTGGCTTCACCGGCCTTAGGATACTTATAAGTTTCCTGGCGCGGATAGAGTGAATCATAATAAGTGAGTGTATATTCCTTTACCTTGCTTTCATCAAAACGCATCCATGCTATTTTCTTTCCATCAGGGCTCCATTCATACGCTTTGCTGAATGAAAATTCTTCCTCATAAACCCAATCAGGTGCTCCGTTAATTATTTTATTTTTTACACCATCGTGTGTAAGCATAGCCTCATTATTAGCACCCAGATTCCAATAATATAAATTGTTATCACGCACATAAGCCACTTTGCTGCCATCAGGCGAAAGACTACATAATTGAACCTTGCCGGCAACTGAAATGTCGTACAGCTTTTTGCTTACCATATCATAAACAAAATAGTTTGACTTGAATGAATGACGGTAAATCATTTCCATTCCATTACTGAACAATACTTTTGTTTCATCTTTGCTCAATTCATAATTATCCCATTTTAATGTCTGATCATTAAGCTTTACATCTGTGCCCTTCAAAAAAGTTTTTACTTTTTTTCCTGTTTTGTAATCGTAAATAACCAGGTCTTTGCTATTGCTGATGGTGTCAGCTTCTGCTTCAATATACTGCAAGCCATTTTTCATGCTGGTGTAGCTCACGCTTTTGGCCGCAAAAACCCGCTTAACAAAAATATCATCAAGTGTGATGTTCTTTTTTTGAGCGATAAGATTAGTACAAAAGAGAAGTGCAATAATCACTGCAAATGGTTTATAACTTTTCATAGATATGTTTTTAGTATGTGTAATGGCTCAAACCTAATTTATTTTGCAAGTATTGACAAGATAAAAAGCCGGGGAGTGCGTTAACTTCATGTTAATCACAACGAAAGTGAAAATGCTTCCTGTTGGTTTACATCGTAAAAAGTAATATGGTTTGAAAAACAGGCTTGCTTAATTTTCTTAACTGTTTTGCCATTGTTGGATGAATCAATAATTACATTTTGAACCTGGCATTGCTCTGTAACTTTTTTGAATTGCTCCACACCATTTGCATTTACAATTGCATAGTCAAATACAATTTTATGTTTCCCGCTAAATAGTGAAGGATCAATTAAGCTATCTATAATTAGAATTTTTTTATCGCAGAACTGTATGATATTGTTATGCCGGTAATAATTTGGCGAGTATTCATCTGCTATGTTTATTGCCGGCAGGTTTACATTGTTGTTTAAATTGATTCCACAATCCCACCAATGGTGCAGCACATGAAATAACATTGCACTTTTATCATTAACAAGAGTTTGATCAGCTATAAAGTGACTAACTGTTCCGTCAATAAAATTAATTGCTGTGCGATTTTTTACTGAATAAACAATCAACTGGTGCTGGTTTTTAATTTTGATGGTTTCCATTAATTGGGTGGCAAGCAATATAATTATACAACACATGAACAGCCTTAAATACAAACTGCTTTTACTCAGAAGAAATGCAATACTGGTAAATAACAAAAGGTAAATTATCCAGGTTTCAAAAATGGTTATTGAAATGCCATTAATTACTGTAAAGCTGAACTGGTCAACTATTAATACTACTTTATTAATCAGCCAGATAACACCTTGTATAATTTTTCCAAGATAAAAAGCAATAAAGCCGAATACCGCCAATGAATCGAGCATTGAAATTAACATAAGCAATATACCCGAAAAAATAACGATTGACGATAGTGGAATTACAATTAAATTGGAAATAATAAAGAACAAAGGGAACTGGTGAAAATAAAGTAAACCAAGGGGAAAGGTTGCTGTTTGCGCTGCCAGTGAAACTGAAGTTATGCTCCAGATATCAGACATTACTTTTGTGGAAGGTTCAAACCATCTGAAGATGAGCGGATGTATAAACACAATGCCAAAAACAGCTAGATAGGAAAGCTGAAATCCTACTTCGGTTATGTAAAAGGGATTGTAACAAAGCAAAATCATAAACGAGACGGCTAACGTATTGTAAACCTGGTTTTGGCGCTTGGCCCACATACCGATAATAACGAAAGACAGCATTGCAGCTGAACGCATTACAGAAGGCGACATACCCGTAAGCAAGGCATAAAACCAGAGGAAAAGCAACAGAATTGAAAACTTAAGGTGCCTGCCTCTTTTAATTTTGTCAAGGAAACCAAACAGCCATGCCAGCAAAATATAAATTAAGCCAACGTGCATACCTGAAACACTTAATACATGTAAAGCGCCAGAACTTGCATAAGCCTGAATTAGCTCCTGGTCCAGGTCATCTTCATAACCAACAGTTAATGCCGATGCAACTGCATACTCTCTTTTAGAGGGCAGGTACTTTTTTAAAATGGAAACCAATTCATCACGTAGTCCGTAGGATAGGCTGAAGATAGTATATCCATCATATTCGCTCGTAAGAATCCATTTATGTTTTGAAAGATAAATCTGTTGAAAGATCTGATGGAAATAAAGAAATTGTTTATAGTTAAATTCTCCTGGATTTGCCGGGCCTTTAATGCTCTGGGGGTTGCCGGATAATAATAAAACCTGCCCATACTTAAGGTGTAATGAAGTGCTGTCTTTTTCAAGATAGGTTAGTAACTGTCCGCTGCAGGATTTATAATTTCCTGAATTTAAAATTCCTTTCACCTCAGTTACCAGTTTAACAGATTTGGCTTTCTCAACCGGTGGTTCGGTAATTCTTACAACATAAACACTACCCGGGCGCATATACTTTGAAAAATGATTGGGATAATTCCTTTGATTGTTTACATAGGTGATTAAAACACCACAGCAAAAGAAACATACTGTTATTATGCCACCATATACCCAGCGTAATGTTCGGCTTGCATTAAGTTTTTTTAAATGAAGAACAATGTAAAGCGTAGCCAATACAACCAACCCTGTTATCAGGAAAATGAGGTAAGAAGATTCAGTAAAAATTTCAAAGAGGATTCCCGCTACAAATGCCAGCAACATTCGTAATATTGGAACCGTACTCCATCTAAGTGGAAAGCTTTTGGTTTGAGTGGTTTTGTTTTTAAATTTTTTGGTCATAAAAACTAAGGTAGTTTTTTAACCAATTCTGCAAAATTTAATTCGGTAAAATGAAAAAATAAATTGGTGCTTATTTTAAAAGAGCATATACCAACCCTGGTTTGGATTGAATAATCTCCAGTACCGTATTGAGCTGTTGCTGGTTATCAAAATCAGACTTCAAAACAAAATATGCAGTAGCATAGTCGTAAAAAAGAATTAAGAAATCTCTTGACTCTTCCACTTTGTAAAAATTTTGCCATTCCAGCTGCACGGTTGCTGTATCAGTACTTATCCTAACATTGGTTTCAGTAAACTCAAATAACTTTTGTTCTCGCAACAAAGGATTGTTGTTATATTCTCTTTTGTTTACATAATAAAAGAATGAAGGAATAATAATCAATACCAGTGGTACAATTATTATCTGAAACCATGGATAATGCAGATTAAAATACAAAAACCTGAAAAAGTAATTAACCAGTAAAAACAAGTTTATTAATGTGAAAACAAAAATCAGCAGAGGTAATGGCTTAAAAAAATTCTCCCGAAAAATATACCGGAAATATTCTTTAAAAGGTATTGCTGATTTTACTGTAATATGAGTCATTCTTTTTATTCCGGATTTTGCTTTTAAAGAGCTAATAACAGATAAACAAACTTTGATAGCTTAACAAATACAAAATGTTAGTTCGATTTTAAATAAGCAACAATTGCATTTGCAGTTTTTAATGATGCACCCGTATCACCTAATTTATGTTTTAGGTCAGCATAGTCATTTTTCATTTTGCTTAAATAAGCATCATCATTGATAATTTTATTCAACTCATTTTTAATGTTGCTTTCATTAAGCTCATTTTGAATAAGTTCTTTAACCACTTCTCGGTCCATTATTAAATTTACCAGCGATATGTATTTAACTTTTATCAGCCTCCTTGCTATATGATAGGATATGGCATTTCCCTTATAGCAAACCACCTCAGGTACCCCAAACAATGCAGTTTCAAGAGTTGCAGTGCCGCTGGTTACAAGTGCTGCATGGGCATGCCGCATTAAATTATAGGTTTGGTTATAAACGATAGCGGTATCATTATCTGAAATAAATTCTTTGTAAAAGTCAGGTGTAATAGAAGGCGCACCCCCTATTACAAATTGAAATCCCTGGAGGCCTTTTACTGCACCCAGCATTAATGGAAGCATGGTGCTTATTTCCTGTTTGCGGCTTCCGGGCAACAATGCAATTATTTTTTTGTTGCTTAAGTTGTTTGAAGAAAGAAAACTATCGTCAGGATCATTCTTAAAATTTTCAATTGCATCAATCAGCGGATGGCCGACAAACTCTACATCATAATTGAATTTTTTGTAGAAATCTTTCTCAAATGGCAATATGACAAACATCCTGTCCACCACCTTTTTAATCTTATGCACACGCGACTGTTTCCATGCCCATACCTGGGGTGATATATAATATATTACCTTAAAATTCTTCTGATGTGCCCACTCAGCTATGCGTAAATTAAAACCGGGGTAGTCAATTAAAACCAATGCATCAGGCTGATATTGTTCTATATCCTTTTTACAAAAATCAATGTTGTTAAAAATGGTTCTTAAATTGGCTATTACTTCTACAAAACCCATAAATGCCAAATCGCGATAATGCTTTACTAAAGTTGCACCTTGTTTTTCCATTAAATCACCACCCCAGCAACGCACCTCTGTGTGGGCATCCACCAGTTTTAAAGCTCTGATAAGATTGGAACCATGCAAATCACCTGATGCTTCTCCTGCTATGATGTAGTATCGCATTTTAATTAATTGAATATTTGAAAGTCATCAGGGTTAAAGTCTTATGTGCTTTTATTATTTGCACAGCAAAAATGGTTAATGATAATTGTTATAATTCAATTACTTTTTATGTACCAAACTTCAGATAAATAATAATACCACCATAAACGAAGGTTCCGAGAATTAAGCCGCGAGCGGTATAATACTTATCATTTTGAATAAAATAAAAAAACAGGGCTGCATTCAGTATAACACAAATGCTGATTACAGGAGCCAGTAATTTATTTTGATAAATATGGGTAAAGAATTTTTCCATATCAAAGTAATTGAACTGAATCAGCTTAAACAGGTAAAAGCCAATTATAGGGGCAACGAGCCCCAGTATAAGTCCGCGTAACAAGGTATCTTTCTTAATCAATTCAATCATAAAAACTGCCGGTGTAAAATAAGGTATATAATTGTAGTTATAAATAGAACCAATAGCATGCCTTTTCCTGTTTCAAATTTTTTATACCGAAGCATAACTAAACGAAATATGATCAGATTAATTGCCAGAAGTATAAGTTGTAACCTTGGTGATTGCAAATAGCGGTAATTAAATTGATCCGCATAATAATCCTGCACCAGGAAAATAATACCGATGCACAGAGCTATACTGACTATTCCCAAAAAAATACCGGTTGGTATGCTGTCGTTTTTAAGTCTGGCAATCATAATGCTGTTTATTTCCAGTTAATTTCATTCAGATGGGTCATTGCATGATGAGCTGTAAAATCAAACTGAACAGGAACAAGTGAAATGTATCCGTTAGCCAAAGCCCACTCATCGGTATCAATACCTTTATCAAAATTTTCAAACTTGCCGGTAAGCCAGTAATACCTCCGCTTGTTCGGATCTACCCGCTCGTCAAATTCTTCAACCCATTTAGCTGCTGCCTGCCGGCAAACCTTAATACCCTTTATCCTTGTTCTGGCAAGGTCGGGTATGTTTACATTGAGTAATACTCCATCAGGTAAACCGGTTTTCAGAATATTACGGGCAATAATTTCAGCATAATATTTAGCCGCATTAAAATTGGCATCTAACGAATAATTTAAAAGTGAAAAGCCTATTGACGGAATGCCTTCTATAGCACCTTCCATTGCTGCCGACATAGTACCCGAATAAATCACATTTATAGAGGAGTTGCTTCCATGATTAATTCCCGATACACATAAATCAGGTTTGCGATGCAAAATCCTGTTCACTGCAAGCTTTACACAATCAACAGGTGTGCCCGAACTCTGGTAAGCGGTATAGCCTCCGGTTACTTCTACTTTATCTAACCTCAAAGGTTTTGAAATTGTAATAGCATGACCCATTGCCGATTGAGGACTGTCGGGTGCTACGATAATAACTTCTCCAAGTTTACTCATTGCTTCTGCAAGTGCAGTAATTCCGGGAGCTGTTATTCCATCATCGTTCGTAACCAATATTACAGGCTGAGTTGATTTTTTCATGGCCTCAAAAGTAATTTAGTTTAATTTCCTCAGCATCTTAATCAAAAAAAAACGGGGCAGTTACCACAC